>JBEELK010000246.1:0-2545 GCA_041168165.1 Planctomycetota bacterium
ATCCACACCGGCCAGTCGCCGATGCGCCATAGGCGCAGAGCCAACGCCAACGCCGTGATCGCGCAGAGGATGCCCCATTGCGCGCGCGAGAACGCTGCGCCCACGCCTTTCGTAGTCTCGACTCGATCGCGCCTCGCAGGTGCTTGCTCCCGTTCGGGAGCCTTGGCGATGGGCGCGATCGTGGTCATAGAAGGAGCGGAATCCAGCCCGTTGGATCGGCAGCGGACGGGGGGATCGCCACAACGCGGATCTCGGAGCCCAATGGCATGGCGAGAAGCATGCGTCGCAATCTCGCAGTCTCTTTGTCGTCGAACGTCCCGCCCCCCACTTCGTCGAAGGCGCCTTCGACCGAACCAAGCGGCGTCACCACGATGCACACGCCTCCACGTTCGCTCTGCTCCCGCGTCAGGAACACGCGAACGGGACGCACCGCGTCGTCACGCGCAACCGAAACTGCGATGCTGTCCATTCGCTTCCAGGGCTCGGCATCCGCAGCGACCGGCCGGCATGCAGAACCCGCAAGCTCGTGCAGCGAGATCCCGAGTCGACGCAACGCGGAGCCCGCCGCGGAGTCCGCGCGCGCAGTGAGAATCGGGATCCCGGGCATCTCCCATGGCGGAGCCATGCGCAAGCCGATCGCGAATGCGAGCGACTCGTCCACCTCGTTGCCGAGCAAGAGCCCCGAAAGCGGCGCGCGTTCTTTGGCGAGCGTCTGGCGCACGATCTCCAGCGGCACGCTGCCCTGCGCCAGTGCATGCGCCATCCGCAGCGCCATCAAGGACGGCAACGCGGCGACGAGACCGCCGAAGGCCAACGACACGATGCCCCGTTCGCGCAGCAGCGGCGCCACGCATGCGCAGACGATGGCGGCCCCCACGGCGCACGCGAACAGCGACGAAGGAGCGATCGGCAACGTAGCTGCGATCGTCGTCAGTCCCGCAGCCGCGATGGCCGCGACGCACGCGCCATACGAACCCGCAGCGCTGCCGAGCTTCGTCGCACGCAACAGCAACGCGCACGCGATGGCCGATGCCACCGCGGCTTGCCACGCAGCGCCCCAACGCGCCGCAGCGCCCGTGTCGCCCAGCAACACTTCGATGACGGATGGCGCAAACGGCGTGCGTAATCCGACGGGCAACAGCGCCAGCAACGCGGCGAGCGCAACGCCAACCAACAACGAAGCCCAGGAACAACGCATCGCCTGCCGACAGTAGCCAAGCCCATCTCCACGCGCACCGCCGTTGCGGCTGCGTTCTCGTTGCTGCATCGTCCCACGCCGTGAGCCACGACCCACAGCTGCCCGCTGCGCCGCTGCGCGATTCGCGCAGTCGTTGGCTCCTCTCGCTGCTGTGGCCGCTCGTGTTGCTGTGGCCGTGCCTGTTCGGCTCGCGCACCTTCCTGCCCTACGACCTCGCGCAGTATCCGCCGAAGAGCCTGAGCCGCACCGAGGGCGAAGTCGCCGCGATGCAGGCGGAGAGCAACTACGACGTCACGGAGACGCCGATCTGGTTCGTGCCCGAACTGAAGCGCGCCGGAGCGACGCTGCGCCACGACGGCGCGCTGCCCAACTGGAACCCCACCGCGCGCACCGGCACCGCGCTGCTGCCGCATGGCCACGACGCGATCCTCTATCCGTACACGTGGCCTGCGCTGCTGATCGACGATCCCGCGCGATGGCTTGGGTGGCTTGCGTTCTTGAACCTCGCGACCGCGGCCATCCTCATGCGCGGCTTCTTGCGCGCGCTGCGTTTGCACGACGCAGCGGCATGGCTTGGCAGCGTCGCGTTCTCGATGTCGACGACGCTCGCTGCGAACGCGCACAACTTCCCGCGGCTGTCGAGCCTCGTGTGGCTGCCAGGAATGCTGTGGGCTTTGCGAGTCGCGCACGACGCCGACGGCCCGCGTCGACTCCGCGCGCTGTGCGGATTCTCGATCGCATTCGCGCTGACGTGGATCGGCGGGTTCCCGCCGTATGCGCTGCCGTGCAGCGCGATCGCCGCGATCTACGGCATCGCGCTCGTGTCGACCGACGTGCGCTCGCGTGGCAGGCGCGCAGCGTGCACGCGCGCGCTCCCCGTCGCAGTCGCGGCGGGCATCGGCGTGCTGCTGTGCGCTCACTACCTGCTGCCTGCGTTCGCGTTCTTCGGCGAAAGCGCGCGCTCGCTCGCGCCCGACCTCGAGCGCGTCTCGCAGAGCGCATTCGACGCGTATGGACTACTCGGCTGGATTGCTCCCGACGTGTTCGGCCGCCCCGACCTCGGTGCAGCGCTGCCCTACGGCAACGCGCCGCTGCCGCTGATGCTCGGATCGCGCGAGAGCCTGTCCGGCACGCCGCTGTTGCCCAACTTCAACGCGACGGAGTACGCGTTGTTCTCAGGCTCCGCCGCGCTGTGGCTCGCGTTGTGTGGCCTGCTGCACAAGCGCGCGCCGCATCGCTTCCTGCCGCTCGCGCTGCTCGTCGCGTGCATCGGCATGGCGCTGTTCGCGGAGCCCTTCTGGCGCCTGTTTGCATTGCCCGGAGTGCGCATCGTGCCGCCGCTGCGCT
>JBEELK010000247.1:0-7882 GCA_041168165.1 Planctomycetota bacterium
CTTCTCCCGATCCTCAGCGACCTTTCGATGACAAGACTCCCCAGCGCCATCCTCCTGCTCGCGGCGACCGCCGTGGCGCAGGATCACGTGTTCACCATGGGCTTCGCCAGCGCCGCAGGCCCTAGCGCCCCTGCGCCGATCCCGCCGGCGACGTCGAACAACGGCAGCCACCCGGCCGCGCGCGTCAAGGACAACGACCTCGACGGCGCGATCGCGGTGCCGACCGAGCTGCACACCTTCCTCTCGACGTGCTACCACACGACTGGCGGCGCGTGCTTCATGACCGACGTTCGCGCGGTCGTGACCAACGGTGAATACGAGTTCTTCTTCACCGATAGCGAGCAGGGCCGCGTGGTCCGCGGCGTCGACAGCAACCACAACGGCGTGCTCGATCGCGGCGAAGACACGAACGGCAACGGCGTGCTCGACGCGGGCGAAGACGCCAACGGCAACGGCGTGCTCGAGACCGAGGTCAGCGAGTTCTTCTACTTCGGCATCCGCACGACTGCCGGCGCGGTCAACCTGCTGGCGCCCGACACGCTCGGTGTCTACCGCGACAACGTGAGCGGCCAGACGCGCTGCTACGTCGCGATCGATAACCCGTCCAACCTTGGCTTCGCGCGCGGCATCCACAAGCTCGTCGACCTCAACGGCGACGGCGACGCGAAGGACGCGGGCGAGAGCTCGCTGTTCGTCAACTCGACGATTCCTTTGACGACGCCGGGCCTCGGCACGCCGCTGCCCAACTTCTGGCAGCAGGTCCGCATCCTTCCGGGCGGCAAGATCATCGGTTTCGCGAGCGGCCTGACCTACACGGCCACGACCGCGCGTACGAACGAGAACGCGTGGTACGGCTTCACCGATAACGGTGGCGCGACGGCCGCGACGGTCGAACTTTGGTTCAACTGCTCGCAGCTCAACAGCCTGCCGATCCACCCGGACTTCGCGAACGGCACGTTCCCGGTGTGGGACATCGACTACCTCAGCGCTACGGCAGTGCCGACGCGCCGCACGTTCGCGCGCTGGCTCGCGGTCGCTGAGAACGGCGGCACGGCAGGCGTCGTCCCGGCCTACTACATCGCGTCGAGCTACACCTGGGGCACGACGCAAGCTCCGCCGAGCTTTGGCGACATCAACGTCAACGGCCAGCACGTCTCGGGCCTGATCTACCGCGTCAACGACATCAACAACAACCAGTCGATCGACGCCGGCGAGTTGAGCCTGTGGTGCAACCTCTCGGGCGCCCCGGTCGGCACGATGCCTGCGGTCACGTTCCAGAACGCGCAGAGTGGCGTGACGATCCCGACGCTCAACGATCGCACGTGGAGCATCGACGCAACGAAGGATGGCGCTTTCCACTTCATCTATGCGAACGGCGGCGGCGCTGACGCGGTCGTCACGATGAAGGACGGCAACTTCAACGACGTCATCGACACGGGTGAGATCGCGATGACCTACTACACGTCGGCGCCCGGTGGCACGTTCCCGCCGCCCTTCAACCCGACGCTCGGCCCCTTCTTCAGCAGCGGCCATGCTTCGCTCAACGACGGCACGATGCCTGGCCCGTTCGCGACCGGCCTGTCGGTCACGGGTGACGGCTGCGTGCTGCCGAGCACGAACTTCAAGGGCTTGATGGACGCGTGGGGCGGCTCGCCGCAGCAAGGCAACGCGGCGTTCAAGGTCGGCACGATCCGCGGCGTCGCGGGCTTCCCGGCGATCATGACGCTCGATGGCGCGCTGCAGCCGTTCCCGATCCCGCTGTCGGGTGTCGGCTTCCCGAACGGTTGCTCGCTCTACGGCTTCAACCCGCAGATCTTCGGCTTCGCGTTCGGCGATGGCCAAGGCCGCGCGATCTTCGGTGCGGGCATCCCGGCCAACCCCGGCTTGATCGGCCAGACCGCCGTGTTCCAGGGCGCGCTGCTCGACATCGCGAGCCCGGCCGCGATTCAGTGGCACACGACGAACGCTCTGCTCGTCACGATCCAGCCCTGATCGCAGCAATGCGCAGTCGCGCTGCGCGCGTTGAGCATTCGCTCACGCGCGCGGCTGCAGACGCGGCAAGAGGCGCAGCAGGATCGCAATCGCGGCCGCTGCGCAGCCAAGGCAGATCGCGGCCTTGCTGTAGTCGCCGAAGATGACGGCGCCGATGCCTGGCAACGTGAGCCAGACCGCAACCGTGCCGAGCACGGAGCACACGATCGACATGCCGAGCGTGCCGTCGGTCTTGGTCTCTGGAGCGAGTTGCGCGATCGGAGCCCAACCAGCGCCGTCTGGCCTCACCTTGCGGTAGAAGCGGACCAGCACATCGGTGGGGACGGGGCGCGTGACAAACGTCGCGAGCAACCACAGGACCAGCGTGCCGCCCGCGACGATCAGCGCCGTGTACTGGTCCGGCATCTTCTCGGTCGCAGGCAGGTCCGACTCAACCGACTCGCGCCATGCGACGACGAGGAAGTAGAGCGCGACGGAGCCGATCATCGCGGCGATCTCGGTCCACGCGTTGATGCGCCACCAGAACCACCGAAGGATGAACACCGAGCCGACGCCGGCGCCGAGCGCTGCGAGCACGGTCCACGCCGACTGCACCGAGACGTTCTGCACGATCATGATCCATGCGGCGATGCCGCCGAGCACGAGCACGATCGCGGATGCCCACTTCGACGCGCGCACGAGTTCGCGGTCGTTCGCTGCCTTGTTGAGGAAGCGCTTGTAGACGTCGTTGACGAGGTAGCTCGCGCCCCAGTTCATCTGCGTGCTGATCGTCGACATGAACGCGGCGAAGAACGTGACGAGCAGCAAGCCGCGCAGCCCAGACGGTGCTAGTTCGCGGATCAGCATCGGGAAGCCCGTGCCGGCATCGGTCTTCGGGTCGCCGTCCGTTGCCCACGTGCGCAGTTCGGGGTGCAGCGCGAGCGCCGCGAACGCGACGAGGATCCAGGGCCACGGGCGCAGGCAGTAGTGGGCGAGTTGGAACAGCAGCGTCGCCTTGACCGCGTGCCGCTCGTCCTTGCACGACGCCATGCGCTGCACGATGTAGCCGCCGCCGCCCGGCTCTGCGCCCGGGTACCACGTGGCCCACCATTGGCCGAGCACGAGTGCCAAGAACACGCCAAACGGCATCCACGTCGCTTGGCTGAAGTCGGGCACGAAGTCGAACAACTGCGTGCCGCCGAAGTTCTGCACCGCGCGCTCGCGCAACGCATCGACGCCGCCGACGTGATCGACCGCGACGAACGCGAACACGATGCAGCCGATCATCGCGAGGATGAACTGCACGACGTCGGTGATCGCAACGCCCCACATGCCGGAGATCACGCTGTAGACGCCGGTCACCGCGAGCATGCCGACAACGAGCCAGAAGTCCGCTTGGCTGCCGGGCACGAGGTCGGTGAGCAGCGTGTTGCGCAGCACCTGGACCATCGCCTGCGTGACCCAGCCGATCACGATCGAGTTGACGATCACCGCGACATAGATCGCGCGGAAGCCGCGCAAGAACGCGGCGGGCTTGCCCGAGTAGCGCAGCTCGATCAGCTCGACGTCGGTCAGGACCTCGGCGCGCCGCCACAGCTTGGCGAACACGAACACGGTGAGCATTCCGCCGAACGCGAAGGCCCACCAAAACCAGTTGCCGGCGAGTCCGTTCTCGGCGATCAGCCCCGTGACCGCGAGCGGCGTGTCTGCCGCGAAGGTGGTGGCGACCATCGAGGTGCCAGCGATCCACCAAGGCAGCGAGCGACCGGACGCGAAGTACTCGACGAAGCTCTCGCTCGCCTTGCCGCGATACCAGAGGCCGATGCCGAGCGAGATCGCGAAGAACGCGACGATGATCGTGATGTCGAGCGCGCTGAGTTCCATCGGCGGCGAAGGAAGCGCGTGCGATGCGGCTGCGCCATAGTGCGCACGTCAATCCGCGACGAGGAGCGTCGATCGAAGACCTCGCATGTCGTCTCGATTCGCGCGCATCGCCTCGCTACGGTGCGCGCGGCGGATGCTGCGGATACGACACAATGAAGCGCGCACGGCGTTGCCTGCGCGCATTTGGGCGGACATCGATCTCGACGCCGTGCGAGGCAACCTCGCGCGCGTTCGTGCGCGCATCGGCGCGCGATGCCGCATCGTGGCGGTGGTCAAGGCCAACGCGTACGGACACGGCGCTTCGATGGTGGCGAGAGCCGCGATCGATGCAGGGGCGCACGAACTCGCCGTCGCGGACTGCGGTGAAGGCGCGCGGCTTCGCGCGGACGGCGTCGATGCGCCGATCTGCATCCTCGGTCCGAGCTTGCCGGAGGAAGCGCAGGCCATCCTCGAGAATCGACTGGTCCCGACCGTTTGCGACTTCGAGCTCGCGCGCGCTCTCGATGGCTCGGCGCGCTCGCAGATCGTGGTCGACGTCGAACTCGACACTGGCATGCGGCGGCACGGCGTCGCGCATGAAGACGCGGTCGCCTTCGTCCGCTCGCTGCGCGTGTTCCGCAACCTGCGCGTGCGTTCGGTGTTCACGCACTTTGCTGGCCTCGACGAGGAGGCGGTGGTGGACATGCGGCAGCAGTGGGAACGCTTCTGCGTCGCGCGCTCCGAGTTGGCGCAGGCTGGCTACGAGCTGCAAGCGCACGCCTGCAACTCGCTCGGAACGGACATCCTGCCCGAGGCGCACGCGGACGCGGTACGCGTCGGCGGCGCGCTCTACGGGTTTGACGCGGGCTCGTCGCCGTCGGGCCTTCGCCCCGCGTTGACGCTCAAGACGCGCGTCTGCGCCGTGCATGGCGCGGCGCCGGGCGACCGCGTCGGCTACGGCGGCATGTACTGCGTCGAACGCGCGACCACGCTGGCGCTGCTCCCGTGCGGCTACGCGGACGGGTTGTCGCGCGCGCACTGGAACGGCGGCCATGCGCTCGTGCGCGGCGTACGCGTGCCGATCGTCGGTCACGTCAGCATGAACCAGACGGTGCTCGACGTGGGCGACATGGAGATCGCGCCCGGCGACGAAGTCGTGCTGCTCGGCGCCCAGGGCTCGCTGCGCATTCGCGCAGAGGAGCGCGCCGCCGCGGGCTCCTCGCCATACGAAGTGACGACGTTGCTGCGCGCAGAGTTGGTCCGCCGCTACGTCGGCGCAGAGTCCGCCGTCGCGCGGCAGGCCTGACGCTCGCGTCAGTCGCCGCGCAACGCGCCGAGGACGCGCATCGACGCGAGTTCGACGCAGTCCGCGACCGATTGCGGATCCACCGATTGGAAGTCGTCGTGGTGCGAGTTCTGTAGGTCGACGAACACGAACGATCCGTCTGGCGCGAACAGGCACGCGTGCACGCCGCCGAACTTGCCCTCGCCGCGCGGCAGGAAGTCGCAGACGAGCGCGTAGTCGCTCGTCGATGGCTTCTCGCGCAGCAGTTGCTGCATCGATCGCGCGGCGCCCCAAAGCACGGCCTGCTGGTTGGAACTCGCCTTCGCTTGGAATCCCAGCGGCTCGGACTCCGCGACTGCCGCACAGAGCCCTGACTTCTCGATGCGCGCCGAGAGATCGGCCGCGGACTCCGCCGACCATGCGTCGCCGACGCGCGATGGATAGACGCGAATGCGCGCTGTCTTGCCCGCCGCGCGCAAATCTGCGAGCCGCTGCATCATCGCATCCGCTTCCTTCGCGTCGGGCACGCCCGCCTTCTGCTGCATACGTTGCTCAAGCTGGCTCTGCTTCGCATTGCCGCGCAGCGGGTCCGATAGCCCTAGGCGATCGCGCAGCGAGTTGACGACGAACACGCAGCAATCCATCGGCTCTTTGGGATTGGCGCGGTCGATCGCGGGCGAGCCCTTGGCATGTGTCTCGTCCGCGAGGATTGCGCCGTCCTTCTGCACGAGCATCGTGCGGATCGAATCGACGCCACGCCGTGGATCGCCTTCGACAACGACGCGAAGCGCGAGGTCGGTGGCGAGCGATTGCTGCTTCACCCATGCGGCGAATGCGCTCGCTTCGTCCGCCGCGGCAACTCCATCGCCACGCGAGAACGCAGCTTCCGAAAGCTCGACGCCCTCTGCGCCGCCGCGTTCGAGCAGGATGCCGACGACGTTGGCGACTTCGGGGCTGCTGCGACCGGCGAGCGTCACCGGAAACACCGTGATCGAGCGCGGCGTCGCGGCTTGCGCCGGCTCGGGCGCGGAGCCGCACGCCGCGAGCGCGAGGAGGGATGGGATCAGGAGTGCGTGGATTCGGTGCATGTAGGAATCGAAAAGATAGTGAGCACTATCGTAACGATCGAACGAGGCGGCAAGCAGCGCTTGTGCGTAGTCAGACACGACGGCGCTTGGCGCCCAGCAGCGGCGGCCCAGCTTCGGTCCACAGGCGCTTCTGCTCCGCGCGCGACATCGTCCCGAGCTCGCGTCCGATGCTCGACATCGTGCCCATGCCGATCAGCGCCCAGGCCGCGGCCTGCGCGTCGGGGCCTTTGCCGCCGCCGCGGTGCTCCTCGATGCGGCGCACGACGAACTCGAAGTAGCGCCGGTACATCCGCGCGAGCGCCGCGCGGATCTCTTCGTCGTCTGCGTCGCTCAGGCCCGCGAACACAAGCCTATAGAGGCCGAACTCGCCATGGTGTGTCGACTCGTGCTCCAGCAAGCGCTCGGCTGGGCTCTGTGCCCCGGACGCGGTGAGCAGCGACTCCCATGCGAGCACTGAGGTGTCGTAGACGTGCTCGATCGCCGCCAAGAACATCGCGCGCTTGTCGGGCCACAGCCGGTAGAGCGCCACCTCGGTCATGCCGCAGCGTTCTGCGAGTTGCGCGGTGGTGGCGCGGCGATAGCCAAGCTCCGCGAATGTGCTCGCGAGGATGGGCACGAGTTCTGTGCGACGCTCGGCGCTGCGGTTGACCCTGGGCATCTCGTCCTCGTAAGCGATAGCGAGCACTATCGCAACGATCGCCACGTCGTGCGTCGACTCGCCGCGCTTGCGTCCGAGTCGTCGCGCCGCAAACTCTCGCCGCATGAAGCCCTTGCTCGGCGTCGTGCACCTTCGCGCCCTTCCGTCCGCCAGCCGCCACGTCTCGATGGACGAGGTGTTCTCCTGGGCGTTCGCCGACGCAGAGGCGCTCGCGCGCGGCGGCGTCACGGGCATCTGCGTCGAGAACTTCGGCGACGCGCCGTTCCACAAGGGGACCAAGGACGATCCCGTGACCCCGGACGTGGTCGCTGCGCTCGCGGTCGTTGCGCAGCAAGTGCAGCAACTCCACTCCTTGCCGGTGATGGTCAACTGCCTCCGCAACGACGGCATGGCGGCGATCGGCGCCGCGTGCGTCGCGGGCGCGAAGTGGGTGCGCGTCAATGTGCTTGCGTCGGCGTATGTCACGGACCAAGGCGTGATCGAGGGCGAGGCCGCGCGACTCTTCGCATACCGCCGGCAACTTGGCTCGTCGGTCGAGGTGATGGCCGACTTCATGGTCAAGCACGCGACGCCGCTCGCTCCGTTCGACGAGAAGGCCGCTGCACGCGATCTCGCGGAGCGCTCGGGCGCCGCGGGCCTGATCCTGTCGGGATCTCGCACCGGCGAGCCGGTTGACGCTGCGCGCATCGATGCCGTCCGCGCGGCGGTGGGCGAGTTTCCGATCTGGCTGGGTTCCGGCCTTGCCGCAGACAACGCTGCGTCGCTGTGGCCCCGTTGCGATGGGGCGATCGTTGGCACTGCGTGCAAGCGCGGCGGCCGCGTCGACCAGCGCGTCGATGCCGCGCGCGTGAAGAAGCTCGTCGCCGCCCTGCGAAGCGCCGAGCGCGCGCGTTCACGCTGACAAAGGTCGGGCCCATGCGAAGGCCGAAAAAGCCGCAGCATGAAGGTCCTGCTGCTCACCCCGTCTCCGGCGCACCTCTTCTTGGGCAACGCGGCGACGGTCGCGCGCTATCGCGA
>JBEELK010000248.1:0-2752 GCA_041168165.1 Planctomycetota bacterium
GTCGATCGAGCCATGGCAGGTGCACGGCGAAGTTCACGTCGCGCAACTCTGCTGCGTGATGCCAGTGATGGAAGCGCGGCGTGACGAGGAAGCGCTCGAGCCACGCCATCCGCCACCCGACGTTGCAGTGCACAAACGTGGCCTGCGCGCCGACGAAGACGAGATAGGCCGCGACGGCGCGGAGGTCGAAGCCGAGCACGGCGATCGCGGCAAAGACGAGCGCGCGGGTGAGCAGTGCATCGACGAGGTGCAAGCGCGAACCCGCGAGCCAATCCATCGCTTCGGCGGAGTGATGCACCGCATGGAAGCGCCACAAGAACGGCACGCGGTGGCACGCGCGATGGATCCAGTATTGGACAAGATCGGCGCAGAGCACGATTGCGCAGAACTGGACCAGGAGCGGCAGCGGCGCAGTCCATTCCGCCGCCGCAGGGAACATCGCGGAGAGCGCGTTGCCGGGCGCGAGAACGACAAATGTCGTGAACTGCACGAACAGCGCGCTGCTCGCAAACCACGCGAGATCTGTCTGCCACTCAGGGCGAAACGTCGGCTGCGGCAAGCGAGCGAAGATGCGCTCCAAGGGCACGAACGCCGCGGTGTAGAGCAGCAGGTTGAGCGCAAACGCATCGAGCGCGAGCCATGGCGTCTGTGCCTCGGCGCCATCGGCCGGAGTGCCTTCGCGCACGAATGCGAGCAACGCAGCGCCGATCGCGCTCGCGATCAGCGCAACGAGGCCAAGCGTCTTCTTTTTGCGCAGGCATAGCGACACCACGCCCAATGCTGATGCCAACGCAATCGTCAACACGACGACGAGGCGCATTCCCTCTGGCGCGAACGCGCGCACTTCGGGCGTCACGAACAGGTTGGGTTCCAGCAAACACGCAGCGCCGCACATTCCTGCGATCCCGAGCACGGCTCCAATCGTGCCGCTGATCCAACCGCTGCCGAATGCGTGCGGCTCGTCGGTGAGAAACGCGGATCCAACGTCACGCTTCTTCATGCGGCGCTCGCAACGCTCTGCGCATTGCGCCGAGGCCAGAAGTAGACCGAGTACACGAGCACATAGACCCACGCGTCGCCGACGCCGGCAAGCTGCAATGGCACGAGCGCGAAGATCAGCAGATGCATGCGGATCACGTTCTTGTAGGCCGCGAGCGGATCAAAGCCGGCATACATCAACTTGCGCTGCTTGGCGCCGGAGCCCGCAGTGCGCGCGTCGCGGGGAACGCCCATGTCTCCTGACAAGAACCGTCGCTCCGCAACGGCGGCGACCAGCAGCCACGGCCAGTATGCGGAGAACACCTGCGCGTAGGGCAATTCCAGCGATGGCATGCCGTCATGGGGCGTCACCGGAAACAGCGCCGCGAGGAACACAGAATGCACGAAGTGGAACCCACCGAAGTGCACCGTGAAGAAGCCGACGAAGAACAGCTTCATCATCCACTCCGTCGTCGTGTCGTCTTCGCCCGTCGTCTTCGCGCGCGCGATGCCCACCACCAGTCCGACCCAACCAAGGACAAGGCTCGACAACCACAAGCTCCACACGAGGTCCGCCGTGCGCCACTCGAGGCCGACCGCGAGCACGAGGCTCAACGCGAATGCGAGGTAATCCCAAACAGCGGGAACGCGCCGCGCGGATGCGCTAACGGCATCTACCGCATTCGATGGCGCGGCCACCGCGCGTTTGCGTCGCGGCATCCCGCGTTGCCCGTCAGGCGTCTCGTCGTTCATGCACAGCTCGATGCAGCATCCACAGATCTGCGAGCACGCACGCCGTCATCGCCTCGAGCACGGGCACCACGCGCGGCACGATGCATGGGTCGTGGCGGCCCTTCTTGGCGACGTCGCCGATCGAACTCGTGGGCTTGACCGACGCGTGCAGCACGAGCGGCTCGCCCGTGGTCACGCCGCCGAGGATTCCGCCAAAGCTCTCGCGATTTGCGACGTACTCGCTGCCGCGCATCGTCGCCGTCGAGAAGCCCGCGCCAAACGCGAAGCCCGTCACTGCGCCGATCGACAAGAACGCGTCGGCGAGTCGCGCCTTGGCCTTGCCGTAGATCGGCTCGCCGAGCGATGGCGGGCAGCCATCGACGCGCACTTCGACGAGGCCGCCCGTCGAATCGCCTTCGCCGCGCAACTGCTCGACGTACGCGAGCATCTGCTGCGCAGCGACCGGATCGGCGCAGCGCAGCGCGTTCTGCTCGATCGTCTCGGGCAAGAACTGCGTCGCGCGATGCGGCCCGATCTGCAGCGCGTGCGCCGTGATGCGCATCGACGACGGCAGCACTTTGCGCGCGAGCACGCCCGCAATGACGCGGCACAACGTCTCGCGCCCGCTGCTGCGTCCGCCGCCGCGATGATCGCGGTGCACATACTTCTTCGACCACGTTTCGTCGGCGTGCCCCGGCCGCACGACCGAACGCAGCGCGTCGTAGTCTTGCGACCGCGCGTCCTCGTTGCGCACGATCACGCAGACTGGCATCCCCGTCGTCTTGCCTTCGAAGACGCCCGACACGATCTCCGGGCGATCGCTTTCCTTGCGCTGCGAAGTCACTGCGCTCTGTCCCGGCCGACGGCGCGCGAGCTCGGGCGCGAGGTCCGTTTCCGAGAAGGCCAATCCAGCGGGAACGCCATCGATGACGACGCCAAGCGCTTGGCCGTGCGATTCGCCAAACGTCGTGAAGCGGAAGATCTCGCCGAAGGAGTTGCTGGCCATCAGGGGTAGCGGACGTTTCTGCGCGCATCGTGCGCA
>JBEELK010000249.1:0-5521 GCA_041168165.1 Planctomycetota bacterium
AACCGACGCTGGCTCTTGGCCGAGGAACGGGTTTTCACTTCGTGTGCTATGGCATTGGCAGCTGGCGGGCTGCCGGTATGGGGCGGGATCCTAGAGATCCGCATCGCGAGTGCGACGCCAATCTCGCGCGTTGTCGCGTTGCTTCGCCGACGAACGCTCGCAAGACGCAAGCCCGATACAAACTTGGCGAGCTACGCGTGGCCTACGATGGCGGTCGGCGCGAACGGCGGTAGAGGATCAAGAACAAGATCCCGACGACTGCGCCCGCTGCGAGCGGAGTCCAGAGCCGATCGGACAGCTTGGTCTCGCCGCGCGAACGCCTAGCCAGCGACAGCGTGTTGGCGCGCGCGAGCAGTTGGCTGCGCTGCTCCTCGAAGGCGTCATCGCGCGCGACGAGGCAAAGCGTGACTTCGCGGCCGCCGGTGGGGACGTGGAGATCGAGGCTGCGGAACGCATCGCCGGCCTTCGTGCGGATGCGGCGTTCGACGATCACTGCGGGATTGGCGTCGGCGCCGAGCTGCGCGCGTTCGGCTGACAGGATCTCGTAGGTCTGGCCGTCGTCCTTGCCCTTCTCCGACCACATCTGCTGCAAGCGAGCCTTGAGGTCGCCGTCGAGATGCCACTCCGCGTCCTGCTCGACGACGTAGAGGTACTGGCCGTCGAAGTCCTTGCGCATCCACCGTTCGACCGGGCCAACTGCATAGAACAGATGTGGCACGTTCTGCGTCACATCGTGCGGCAACGATGGCAGCGTTGTTGTCAGCGTCCTCAGCTCTGCCGGGCCAAGCTGCCGCCAATCCGCGGGCAGGTCGATGCGGAACGATCCTGCGCGGTTCGTGAACGGCCGCGTCGCTTGCGATTGCTGCGAGGGCTGCGGCGCTTCCTGCGCCAAGGTCACGGCGAGGAGCGTGGTGGACGCTGCGATCAGTGCGAGTGGGGCGCGGAGCACCCGCTCATCATGCCGAGCCGTCTCCGCTGCACGCAACGGACTCGCTTGGGACCTGCGCGTCGTTTGCAGTCGTCGCTGGCGGAGGCGCTGTCGCCGTGCGCTGTCGCTCGGACAGCGGCAACGAGAACCAGAAGACCGAGCCTCGCTCTGCGCCAGGATGGAACCCGATCGCTCCGCCCATGCGCGCCGTAAGCATGCTGCTCACGTAGAGGCCGAGGCCGGTGCCCGGCGCGTCGCTGTCGCCGCCAGCCGATCCAAAGCGCGTGAACAGGCTCGCACGGCAATCCTGGTCGATGCCAGGTCCTGAGTCGTGCACTTCGAAGCTCGCTTGCGATTTGCCGAGTGCGAGCGCAATGCGCACTGTTGCTCCGCTGCCCGAGTGCTTGAGCGCGTTGGCGACGAGGTTGAACGCGATCTGCAGGAAGCGGCCGCGGTCCGCGTACACGGCGACGTGATCGTCGACGTCGTCGATGGCGAGCGTGACGCCGTGAGTCTGCGCCGGCAATTCCATGACCTTCTTCACGTCGAGCAGCAGGTCGCGGATGCGGCATTCGCGCATCTGCAGTCGGATGCGATTGCCTTCGATCGCCGCGAGGTCGACCACGTCGTGGATGAGGAACGCCATGTGCCGCGAAGCCGTCGTCGCTTGGTCGAGGAACTGCGCGCGCTCCTCTTCCGTCGAAGCCACGCCTTCGCGCAGCAACTCGAGCGCAGTGGCTACGGCGGTCAATGGCGTGCGCAACTCATGCGCGGTGTTGGCGAGTTGCTCCTCGCGCCAACGAAGCGTGCGCTGCAATTCGTGTTCGACGCGATCCTTGGCTTCGCGCACGTGGCGGCGCGAACGCAGCGCAAACTCTGCCGCCGCGGCGGCCGCGAGCAGCGCTGCGGTCCACGCCGGCAAGCCGATCGCTACGACGCCATAGGCGGCGACGGCCGATGCGATGCAGGTGAGGAGGATGGCGCGGTCCGACATGGCACGGAATGCGGGTCCGAAGCCTGTTTCGGCTGTTTTGCGCCCTGCGTTGCCGTGTGCGTCGAGTGACGTCCCGCGATGGCACAGTCAAAACGCAGCAGTTGCGCAGCGCACCGTGCGCAACTCACAGCGCGCTCAGGACTGCGGGTCGCTGCCGGAGCTCCACAGCGGCGGCATGGGGCATTCCCAGCAGGCGCACAGCGCGCGCAGCAGTTCGCCTTCGTCCTCGCCGATCGATCCATCGTGCGCCGCGACCTCTGCGAGCGCCCGCAGCAACAGGCGCTTGCCTTGCGGCGACAGGCGACCAAGGCGCGCGACGGCTTCCTCCGCCAACGCTGGCGATGCGATGCCCTTTCCTTGCAGCGTGAGCGGCGGGATGCCGGGCAGCGCCATGCGACTTCTCGCGAACGCCGCCGCTGGGTCGCCGGTCCCAGCGTGTGCCATCCACGACAACACGGTCTCGATTTCGGACAAAACGGCGCCTAGGTGCAGAGCGCGCGAGGGCGTCCGCAGCGGCGAGCATTGCGCGTGCCGCTGCACGACGTGGAGCAGCGCGAACTCGAACGGAGTCAACGCGCCGTCGGCAAGGAAGATTGCGCGCAGCAGTCGCAGCAACTGGTCGCGCGCTGCTGCGTCCATGGAAGTGAGCGCGGGCGCGCAGATCTCCGCGATCGCAAGTCGCGCGCCGGCGTGAAGCGGCCTTAGTTGCGGCGCGAGTTGCCGCGCGTCGTGGGCCGTCGCGGCGTCGGCGCCTGCGAGCATCGTCGATTGCGCAGCTGCGTCGTGCGGCAACGCGAGCGCGAGCACGAGCGCCGCGACGCGCTGACGATCATGTGCCGCGGATGCGACATCGAGCGGAAGCGATTGGAGCAACGAACGCGCCGCCGCGACGTTGGCGGAACTCACTTCGCCGACCTGATCGACCGCGTCTTCGGTGCGCACGCGCGAAGACCCAGGCGCAAAGCCAGCGGTCGCTCCTTCGGGCATCGCGCTCGCGTGCTTTGCGGTCGCAGTTTGCGCGCGCGCGCTGTCGCTTGCTTGCGTGGCGCCAAGCGCGTCGAAGCCGCGTCCCTGCTGCTGCGCTGCGGCAAAGCCGGGCACGATGCGCTCGATGCGTTGCCGAATCGGAGGATGCGTCGCGCCGAGGTTGCCGAGCCAATGTGTGAAGCCGTCGGCGAAGAACATGTGGCTTGCCTCTCGCGCGCCAGCTTGCTCGATGCGGCTGGTTCCCGATGCGATGCGCCACAGCGCGCGGCCGATGCCGAGCGGATTGCGCGTGTAGGCCACCGCGCTCGCGTCGGCCAAGTACTCGCGCTGTCGCGACACCGCCGCCTTGATGAGGCCCGCGAAGAACGCGCCGAGGCTGCCGATGACCATTAGCGAGATGCCGATCGCAGCGAGCGCCGCGGCGCCGTCGTTCTTGCGTCCACGCGAGTGACGCATCGAGCGCAGCAGCAGTTCGCCCATCGTGACGAGGCAAACGATGCCCGCCAGCGTGCCGATGAGTCGCGTGTTGAGGCGCATGTCGCCGTGAAACACGTGGCTGAACTCGTGCGCGATCACGCCCTGCAGTTCGTCGCGATCGAACGCGAGCAACGCGCCTTTCGTCACCGCGATCGCCGCATCGCGCGTGTCGAATCCTGCGGCGAACGCGTTGATGCCGTCTTCGCCATCGAGCACGAACACGCGCGGCGCGGCCATGCCGGACGCAATCGCCATCTCGTCGACGACATTGATGAGCCGTCGCTCGTTCTGGTCGCGCGTGCCCGGATCCACTTCGCGGCCGCCGAGCATGCGCGCGATCGCTGGCCCGCCGGCGCGCAGCTGCGCCATGCGAACCATGCTGCCGATTGCGATCACCGTGAGCGTTAGCGCCGCAGCCGCGGCCACGATCTCGAGTGGCGACAGCTCGCGCATCGAGCCAAACGCGAGCAGCGCCACTCCGCTCACTGCGGCGACGATGCACGCGACGGAGACCGCGAACAGCATGGTGAGCCGCCGCGACGCGCGCCGCGCAGCCTCTTGGTGCGCGAAGAAGTCCATCGTCTTGCTCGCCGTCATTCGACTCCCTCAAGCTCAAAGAGCGCGATGCCGCAGCCCTTCTTGGCAAACAGTCCGCCGCCGAGCGGCGTGAAGTGGCGTCGCAGTCGCTTTCGATAGAACTCGCCGGTTCGCAAGTGCACGGCTCCGTCCGTGACGGTGCGGTCGACGTTGTGTTGCCAGTCGGCCTTGGTCAGCGCCTCGAGGTAGAGCGCGCCGTGCGTCAGGTCGGCGAGGTTGTCGATCGCGCGCGCCGCCGCGCGGTCGTCGAGATACTGCAGCACGCCTTGGCACACGACGAGGTCGAACGTGCGGCCCGGCGCAAAGTCGACGGCGGAGCCCTTCTCCCAACCAAAGCGCTCGCACAGGTAGTCGCTGTATTCGACGCCGCGGTGCCGGGCCTTGGGCGCGAGCTTCTCGAGCGCCGTTCGCCAGTGGCCCATGCCGCAGCCGAGGTCGAGCACGTTGCGCACCGGCAGTCGCAGGTAACTCAGGTAGCCGAGCACGAATCCGGCGAGCCGTTCGACGGCTTTTGCGTCCGACACGCGCGTCTTGGACTGCTCGTAGAAACGGCGGTAGTAGGCGGCGTCGAATCGGCTCGGGTCGGACATCGTCGGCAGTGCCTTATTGGCGCGGCAATGTAGCAGTTGCGTGCGGCGATCCCGAACGCGCCGAGAGTCTGTTCTGCCCTGCGCCGCTTCGCTGCTTGTGATTCGACCGGGCCTTCCTAGAATGCCGCGCCCCCAAACTCAGCCGGCCCGCAAAAGAAACCCCGCATCGGAGTGCTTGTGCCCAAGGAAGAAGCAATCGTCCTCGAAGGCACGGTCGTAGAGACCCTCGCCAACACCAAGTTCCGCATCAAGATCGATACGGGTCACGAGATCCTCGCGCACATCTCCGGAAAGATGCGCAAGCACTTCATCCGCATCATCCCAGGCGACCGCGTCACCGTCGAAGTGTCGCCGTACGACCTGACGCGCGGCCGCATCATTTACCGCGCCTGACGCAGCGTTGCGCCGCGCTCGATTGGCGGCGACTCAGCGCGCGAGCACAGGAATCGCGAGCGGCGCGCCCAGCGACGTGCCCGACGCGGTTTGCACGCCTGGGAGCACGTAGAGGTTGTCCTCTGCGGCCCATGGCTGGAGTGGGGCCACGGTGATCTGCCTGCCGACGACGGTGAGCGACACCGGCGTGCCAGCGGACGAGTAGATGCGTTGCGAGGTCACGGACCCGGCACTCACGTCGGCATCGAAGCTGAGGACGATCGCGTCGGTCGGCAGCGCGCCATTCGTGATCGCCGGCTCGATCTTGCGAAGTTGGAGGCCGATGGGCGTGAACGGATCAAACACGCCGGGCTCGCCGCCGTTGTCCGAACCGTGGGGGCCTGGATCGACCGCAGCGCCGCCCGAGATCGCGAGGCCAGTGCCGAGCGCGAGCGAGTTGACGTAGAGGCGAAGGTCTTCGACGACGCTGGCGGTTGCCGCAGTCGGATACGCGAACACCGCGTCGGGCGCGACGAACACGGCGGGAGCAGGGGTCACAACGAGTGAGCCGCCGCT
>JBEELK010000250.1:0-4732 GCA_041168165.1 Planctomycetota bacterium
GGCGCATCGTGGGGCTTGGATGCGGCGACGATCAGCCACGGCGCAGCGCTCGTCGACCTCGATCGCGATGGCGACCTCGACGTCGTCACCAACGACCTCGACCAAGAACTCGGCGTCTACGAGAACCGCAGCGCGGACCAGCACTCGATCGCGTTCGTGCTCGAAGGTCGCGGCAAGAACACGCGCGGCATCGGCGCGCGCATCGAACTCGGCGTCGGCAACGCGCGCCTCGTGCGCGAGAACCACGTGTCGCGCGGCTACCTGTCAGGCCAAGAAGCGCGCGCGCACTTTGGACTCGGCGCCGCCACCACCGTCGACCTCGCGGTGATCCACTGGCCGTCGGGATCCGTGCAGGTGCTCGAGAAGCTGCAAGCGGATCGCGAATACACCGTGCGCGAACCGGCGCAGCCGTCTGCAGCTGCGATCGCGATGGAGCCGCTCGTTGCGCCGATCTTCCAAGAGGTCGAGATCGCGCAAGCTCCCGTGCATCGCGAAGCGCCGTTCGACGACTTCGACGCGCAGTTCTTGCTGCCCCACCAACTGTCGAAGCTCGGGCCGGGGCTCGCGGTCGCCGATGCGGATTCTGACGGCGATGACGACGTGTTCACAGGCGGCGCGGCAGGCCAATCCGGCACGCTGCTTCGCAACGACGGCGATCGCTACGAAGCCACCGATGGTCCGTGGCAACAGGATGCGGCGTTCGAAGACATGGGCATCCTGTGGTTCGACTACGACGCGGATGGCGACCAGGACCTGCTCGTCTGTAGCGGCGGCGTCGAGGCCAACGAAGGCGACGCGCGCTTGAAGGACCGCCTCTACCGCAACGATGGCGCGATGCGCTTTGTGCGCGACGAGGCTGCGTTGCCCGACGTGCGCACGAGCAGCAGCTCGGCTGCGGCTGCGGACATCGACGGCGATGGCGACCTCGACCTCGCGATCGGCGGACGCATGGTCCCGGGCCGCTTCCCCGATGCGCCCGCGACGCGGCTCTATCGCAACGATGGCGGTCGCTTCGTCGATGCGACGATGGAATGGGCTCCGAGCCTGATGCAAGCCGGCATGGTGACGAGCGTCGTGTTCGCACAGGTCGACAGCGACGCGTGGCCGGATTTGCTCGTGGCGGCGCAATGGCAACCGATTCGCTGCCTGAAGAACCGCGACGGGAAGGGCTTCGACGATCGAACCAAGGACGCGGGACTCGCCGCGCATTCGGGCCAATGGAACTCGCTGCTGCCGCTCGACGTGGACGGCGATGGCGACGTGGACTTCCTCGCCGGCAACCTCGGCAAGAACACGAAGTACAAGACGACGCCAGACCATCCGCTCGGCCTCGTGTTCGCCGACTTCGACGGCAACGGCACGCGCGATCTCGTCGAGACCAAGTACGAAGGCGATCGCCTGCTGCCGGTGCGCGGCCGATCGTGCAGCAGCCAAGCGATGCCGTTCGTCGCCGAGAAGTTCCCCACCTACGCGCAGTTTGCGAGTTCGCTGCTTGGCGACATCTACCCGCAGGACAAGCTCGCGACGGCTGGCAAGCTCGAATGCACGACGCTCGCTTCCTGTCTGTTGCGCAACGACGGCAGCGGCAACTTCGCGGTCGAAGAACTGCCGCATCGCGCGCAGATCGCGCCGCTCTTCGGCATGGCGACGGGCGACTTCGATGGCGATGGGCAAGCCGACGTGATCGGCGCGACGAACTTCTTCTCGCCGGAGCCGGAGACCGGCCACTTTGACGGCGGCACGGGTCTGTTGCTCGCGCATGAGCGCGCATCGCCGACCAACCTCGCGGTCGTGCCACCGCTGCGCTCGGGCTACGTCCACCACGGCGACCAGAAGGGCCTGGCGATGACCGTCGGCGCGGGTGCCTCGAGCCACCGCGTGCTCGTCGCACAGAACGGCGGCGCGCTGCGCGCGTTCGACGCGACGCCTACAGGCTCTGCGCAAGGCTCGCTCCAGGTGCGACTCTCGGGCCCGCGCGGCAACCCGACCGGCATCGGCGCGCGCGTCACGTTGCATCGACAAAGCGGCGCAACGGAGTCACGCTGGGTCACCGCCGGCAGCGGCTACCTGTCACAGTCGACGGCCGCGTGCCTCTACGCCGCTACCACGGACGCCCCGGTGCGCGTGGTCGTGCGCTGGCCGGACGCCACGGAGCAGTCGGCGGATGTAGATCGGTCTGCGTCGATCCTTCGCATCGCGCATCCCTGACCACGCGCGGGCGAACGGAACGTCTGCCCGCCGAAACTCTGCGGCCGCGCGGCCATTGGCCTTCGCCGCCCAGCCTCCCTAGACTCCTCGCCCTCTTTTCCGCGACGGCCCCCTTTCCCGCACCGACAGCCGTGACCCACACGCTCGCCCACGATTCGTTCGAAGCCCGCCACATCGGTCCCCGCCCCGCGGAGACGCAATCGATGCTGCAGTCCTTGGGCTGCACCTCCATCGACGACCTGACCGAGAAGGCGATTCCGAAGACCATCCGCTGGCACGGCGAACTCAAGACGCCGAAGGCCAAGACCGAGCGTGCCGCGCTCGCGGAGTTGCGCGGGCTGGCGGACAAGAACAAGGTGCTGCGCAGCTACATCGGCACGGGCTACTACGGCACGCTGACCCCGGCGGTGATCCAGCGCAACATCCTCGAGAGCCCGGGTTGGTACACGGCCTACACGCCCTACCAAGCCGAGATCTCGCAGGGCCGCATGGAAGCGCTGCTCAACTTCCAAACGCTCGTCATCGAACTCTCGGGCATGCAGGTCGCAGGCTCTTCGCTGCTCGACGAAGGCACGGCGGCGGCCGAAGCGATGACGATGTGCAAGCGCATGCACGATGACGACGCGCGCAACGCGTTCTTCATCGACGAAGGCTGCCACCCGCAAGTGATCGCGGTGTGCCAGCAGCGCGCGGAGCCGCTCGGCATCGAGGTCGTGATCGGTGACCATCGCAAGGCGCAGGTGGGCAAGAACTGCTTTGGCGCGCTGTTCGCGTATCCGACCACCGACGGTCGCATCGACGACCTCGCGGCCTCGGTGCAGAACGCAAAGGCCGCGGGCGCATTCGCTGGCGTGACCTCGGACCTGCTCGCGCTGACCGTGCTCAAGGCGCCGGGTGAGTTCGGCTGCGACTTCGTCTGCGGTAACTCGCAGCGCTTTGGCGTGCCGTTCGGCTACGGCGGCCCGCACGCTGCGTTCCTCGCGGGCAAGAAGGACTTCACGCGCCAACTCCCGGGCCGCATCGTCGGCGTCTCGATCGACGCGACCGGCAAGCCCGCGATGCGCCTCTCGCTCGGCACGCGCGAGCAGCACATCCGCCGCGAGAAGGCGACCTCCAACATCTGCACCGCGCAGGTGCTGCTCGCAGTCATGGCGAGCATGTATGCGGTCTACCACGGCCCTGAGGGCCTGACCGCGATCGCGAACAAGGTCCAAGCGCAGACGCAATCGCTGATGGCGGCGTTGAAGGCGCTCGGCCATCGCGTCCACCACGAGAACGTGTTCGACACGCTGCGCGTGTCGCCAAAGCATGGCGGCAAGGCCGTGATGCAGAAGGCGCTCGAGCTCGGCATCAACCTGCGCCACTTCGCGGATGACAGCGTCGGCGTCTCGCTCGACGAGACGGTCGAGCACAAGGACCTGCAGGACCTCGTTGTCGCGTTCGGCGGCAAGCCGGAGCAACTCGGGAATGCCGCGCACAAGAGCTACGGCTCGCTGTCGCGCAACACGCCGTTCTGCACGCACCCGACGTTCCATAGCTACCGCGCCGAGCACGAGCTGCTGCGCTACATCCACCGACTGCAGGCGAAGGACCTGTCGCTGACGACGTCGATGATCGCGCTGGGCTCCTGCACGATGAAGCTCAACTCGACGACGGAGATGTATCCCGTCTCGCTGCCGGGCTTCGGCGCGATCCATCCGTTCGTGCCCGTGGACCAAGCGCAGGGCTACGCCGAGATGCACAAGAACCTCGACGCGTGGCTCTCGGATGTGACGGGCTTCGCGGCCTGCTCGCTGCAGCCCAACGCGGGTTCGCAGGGCGAATACGCCGGCTTGCTCGTGATCCGCGCCTACCACAAGAGCCGCGGCCAAGAGCAGCGCAACGTCTGCCTCATTCCACAGAGCGCGCACGGCACCAACCCCGCGAGCGCCGCGATGTGCGGTATGAAGGTCGTCGTCGTCGCGTGCGACGAGAACGGCAACATCGACCTCGCCGACCTCGAGAAGAAGGCGGTCGAGAACAAGGATCACCTCAGCGCGTTGATGGTCACGTATCCGTCGACGCACGGCGTGTTCGAAGAGTCGATCAAGAGCATCTGCGCTCGCATCCACGAACTCGGCGGCCAGGTCTACATGGACGGCGCGAACATGAACGCGCAGGTCGGCCTCACGAGCCCCGGCCACATCGGCGCCGATGTCTGCCACCTCAACCTGCACAAGACCTTCTGCATCCCGCACGGCGGCGGCGGTCCCGGCATGGGCCCGATCGGCGTCGCGGCGCACCTGAAGGACTTCCTGCCGGGTCACCCGGTGATGCGTCCCGATTCGGCGGGGCGTCACGCGATCGGCCCGATCTCGGCCGCGCCGTACGGCAGCGCGTCGATCCTGCTCATCTCGTGGATGTACATCGCCATGATGGGCGCCAAGGGCCTCAAGAGCTCGACCGAGGTCGCGATCCTCAACGCGAACTACATGGCCGCGCGCCTGAAGCCGCACTTCAGCGTGCTCTACACCAACAAGCACGG
>JBEELK010000251.1:0-9711 GCA_041168165.1 Planctomycetota bacterium
CGCCGCGACGAGGAGCGATCCTCGACGCAGCAAGACCAACAGCCCCGGCGGGCCGCTCGATCCAAACTGGATCAGGCGGCCCGCGTCGTTTTGTAAAGGGAAGCGCTGCGCAATCAGCCGCGCGGCTTGTCGACTTGCTGCGCATCCGCCGCGGCATCGACCGCCTTGTCCTGCGCGCGCTGCAATGCACGGCGTGCTGACATCGACTCCAGTGCTTTGTGCAGTCGTTCCGCGTCTTCAGGCTTCTCGACAATCGCCGTCGATACCGCTGCGTCCGCCTGCGCCAGCGCCTGCGAAGCGCCCGCGAGATCGCCGCCAGCAAGGAGCGCGCTCGCGAGGTAATTGATTGCCTCGATTGTCTGGCTGGTCGTCACTGCCGACGCGACGGCCGTGCGGAACGCCACCACGGCATCGACCTCGCGGCCCATCGTCTGCAGCACGCGGCCAATCCACAGCCGCGCAGTCTGCGC
Organism: Planctomycetota bacterium; assembly: GCA_041168165.1. Lineage (GTDB taxonomy): Bacteria > Planctomycetota > UBA1135 > UBA1135 > UBA2386 > SXPK01. Next base: position 471 of record JBEELK010000251.1, read on the forward strand.
GCGCGCAGTCGCCGGATCGATCGCCGCGGCGTCGCGATAGGTCGCGATCGCTTGCTCATGCTTCTCTGCGCGACGCTGCATATCGGCAGCGCCGAGCTTGCCGCGCTGCGCATAGCGCTCCGAATCGAGCGACGCGCTCGCGAGATAGCAGCGCTCGGCCTCGCCAACGCTGCCGTGACGCCGCCACAGCTCGGCCGCAGAGAACGCCGCCTGCGCTGCCGCCTTCGGTTCGTCGGCGATCTGCACCGCCGCGACGTCATACGCCTTGGCCGCGTTCTGCAGCGCCGCCAACTGCGCGTCGCCCTGCAGCCCGCGCACCTTCATGGCTTCCTGCCGCGCAGCAGCGAGCGCCGCGCGCGACCGTTCGCCAAACATCGGCTTCTTGGCGACCTGCGACTGCGCAATCGGCGCAGCGGGGGCCTCGCCCTGCGCAGTCACCGCGCCAACCAACATTGCCATGCACACCCACGTTTGCTTCCAAACTTGCATCGTCATTCTCCTCGTCCTCGTCCCTACGGTTCACTCCCCGAAGTAGCCCGCGGCGCGGGCATGCACTTCGAGGGCTTTTCTCAGCTGGACCCGGCTGCGATGCAGCCGCGTCTTCACGACGGACTGACTGATGCCCAACCGCTTCGCGATCTCCTTGCAGCTCTCACCCTCTTGGTAGAACGCGTGCAGGATCCGTCGGCACGGCTCGCCCAGCGCGGCCATCTCCACGCGCAAGCGATCGATCAGCCAACTCATGGGCACGCGACCCGCGTCGAGCTTTAGGAAGCGCTCGCCCTCGATCTCTGGGTAGACGCACGGGGCGTGCTCAGCGACCAGCAAGGCCTCGCGCGAGTTGCGCTCGATCGCGCGCCAACGCGTGCGCTTGACGATCGTTCGCAGCGCGGCGAAGGCCGGGCGCTCGTGCTGATGGCGCTCGCCAAACAGCCAGAATGCCAGCGCTGCCTCCTGTGCGAGGTCCTCTCGCTCCGCATGCGAGAACTTGTCCCGATACGCAAACACCACGTTGCGCACGCGGCGCATGGCGCTGCCCCAGTCTTGCCGTTGTTGGTCGTCCATCGTCGTTCCTTCCCGCCGCGCACACGCGCCGCCGGGAAAGACCGAGGAACAGACCTTCTGCTTTTGCGCAGGATTTCTTCAGCGCGGGCCCATCGCAGCAACGGCGTGCGAGGGCGCGGGCGCGGGCAATGGCGCGCATGGTTGGCGCCGATCTTCGCGCCGCCGCGATGCGCTCGCGGCCATCCCCTTCTGTCTTCGTAGAAGCGCGCCGAGGCCCAACCGCCCCGGCGCTCCCAATCTGCGCGTCAGCTCACTGACCGCGGGCGCGCTGCGCCCACTCGGACTGGCCGAAGTTGGCGTTCAGCAGGTAGCGGCAACGGCCCTGCACGAGCCGGAAGTCTTGGCCGCCCCACTTCTCCGCCGCGAGGATCGCGTTGTAGAGCGCCTCGGCTTGGAGGCTTGCCCAGCTGTTCCTCGTCTCGAGGCGCACGCGGAGGAAGTTCATCAACGCGTCGCGGAAGGGGTCGCGGTTGGCCGCGTCGCCCTTCGTCATCGCGACGTAGCCCATGCCGAGCCACGCGCCAGCGCGCGCGTTCTCATCGTTGGTCTTGCCGTCGAGGATGGCTTGGTAGATCTCGGCGGCCTGGTCGACGCCGCCCGTCATGCGCAGGCTGTTGGCGAGCTGCACGTTGGCGCGCGCCGCGAGGATCGGCATGCCGCCCTGCGCCTTCGCGACGATGTCGCGCATCTTGGCCTGGAACGCCTTGGCATCGCCGCCAGACGCGCCATCCGCGAGCGCCGCAAAGTAGTCGGCCTCGACCGCGAAGCCCGTCGGCCACGCGCTGGTCGTCGCCTCGGTCGAGTACTTCTTCGCAAGCAGCTTCGCGTTGCCGATGCCGGCCTCGTCGCCCTGCGACAGGTAGTTCTCGAACTTCATGCGGTAGCCGTCCGGCAGCACGCCTGCGTCCGACATGCTCTTCTGCAGTTCCTCCAGCACGCCGGCGCCGGCGCCGTCATTGCCGCTGGCGTAGAACAGGCGCGCGCACTCGAGGTAGCCCAACTGCGCCATCAGCACGTCCTTCGACTTGCTGAACTGGTTGCGCGCCTCGGTCAGCATCAAGTCCGCGTCCTTGTTGGCGAGCGAGCGCCGGTAGACGTCCTTGAACTTCTTGAGGTCGACCTTGGCGATCTGGTCGGCCGGGACCTGCTCCACCGAGCCGCCCTTCGTGTACTTGAGCTCGCGGATGTTGAACGACTGCACGCTGCAGCCTTCCACCACGGTGCCGGAGGTCATCGTCACGGTGTCGCCTTGGGCGGCGACAACGGCGCAAAGGAGCAGGGTCGAGAGGGCTGCGAGGGTCTTCATGGCTGCGAGTTGGGGTCTCCTGGACAGGCGGTCCAGGGTTTGGGCCATCAGGGGGGTCGGCATCATGCCGACGGGCGCGGGCCGGGACAACGCTCGGCGAGCCGGGTGGGTTCGGCGGCGGGGGGATGGCTGGAAGGCTCAGGCCACCTTGCGCCTCAGCGGTTGGACCCGCAGCCAGGTCGCGGTGCGCCAGACCCACTCCAGCGGTCCGATCGCAAAGCGCGCAAGCCAGGGTCGTGACCAGCTGAGTTGCGCCGCCCAGACCAGCGTGGTCAGACCCAGCAAGGCCGCGCGGCCGAGCGTGTCTTGGCCGATCATGCCGGTGAACACGACGAGACCGATCACGGTCTGTGTCAGGTAGTTGGTGAACGCCATCTGCCCTGCGGCGGCAAAGCGCGAGCGCAGTGCCAAGGGCCGAGCGGGAGCACTTTCGCCGCTGGTGATGGAACGAGACCAGCACAACACCAATGCCGCGTAGCCGAGCGTCATGGGCACGGTGCCCATGGACTGGATTGCTCCACTGAGCAACGCCACAGATGGCGAGAAGCCCGTCGCCCATTGCCACGCGAGCGCGGTCGCACACAACGGCAGTCCGAGTCCAATGCCAATGCGCGCGGCGCGCAGGTAGCTCGCGGGCTCGCGCGCGCCGGTAAGCCAACCGCTGCGATACAGAGCGACGCCAACCAACATGAACGCAAACGCTCGCGCGTAGAAGCTCACGAGGATGTACCAGCCAACGCTCTCGGACACCTGCTTCGTGTCGTGCCAATACCAGCCGAGCGACGCGGGCCCTTCCCGGTCGACCGCCCACTGCGTCGGCAGCGCAATGCCCGCCGCGAGCACAAACAACAACGCAGCGAGTGCCCACAACGCGCGCAGCGGCAACTTGCGAAGCAGCAGCACGAAGGGCGAGCAGTTCGCGTAGAGGAGCAACACATCGCCGCTCCAAACGTTGCTATGGATGACGCCGACGAAGAGCAGCAGCGCATTGCGCCATAACGAGCGAACCACGGGCCAGCGCGAGCCGGTCGCCTTGGCTCGTTCGACGAAGAGCACAAGGCTCGCGCCAAACAGAAGCGAGAAGAGCCCCATGAACTTCTGCGCGAAGAACACCTCGGTGACGACGCCCGCGACCTTGTCCGCGACGCCGTCAAACCCGCCTGCGTTGAGCCGGAAGTAGGCCGGGTCCTTGAGGCCAAACGTCGTCACGTTCATCGCGAAGATGCCGCAGATCGCGACGCCGCGAAGCACGTCGACGTGGTCGATGCGCGCGGGCTTCTCCGGAAGCGTCCGCGGGCCAGATGCGGCGTCGCTCACAGCGCCTCAGGGAGGTCGCGCAGTTCGGTCAACCGAGGCTTCTTCGACTTGTGCTCCGCCCACGTCGCCAACAGGTCGTGGCCGAGGCGCCGCACGGCGATCAGTTCGCCGACGACGGACACCGCTATCTCCTCGTGGCTGCGCGCGCCGATGTAGGCGCCCATCGGCGTGCGCACGGACGCCAAGAACTCTTCGCTCACGCCCGCTGCGCGCAGGTGCTTCCACAGCAGCGCTTGCTTGGTCTTGCTGCCGATCATGCCGAGGAACTTCGCGCGCCTGCCTTCCTTCGCGCGCGCGGCGAGCGCCTCGAGCACGAGGCCGTCTTCTTTGTGCCCGCGCGTGACGACGACGCAGTAGGTGTTGGATCGGATCGGCATCTCCGCGACCGCTTGCGCGAGCGGACTCGCGATCGCTGCTGCGGCTTCTGGAAAGCGCTCCGTCGTCGCGAACACGGGCCGATCGTCGACGATCGTCACGCGGAACCCAGCGAGCGCTGCGACTTGGCACAGCGCCTTGCTGACGTGGCCGCCGCCGTAGATCCACAACGCTGGCGTCGTGATCGGCTCGACGAAGATCGTCACTTCGCCGCCGCACATCAGGCCTGAGTCGGGCGAGTCCTTCTCCGTCAGTCGAAACGTCAGCGTGCGTGGCTGCTCGTCGGCGAGCACTTGCAGCGCCGTGTCGTAGACCTCGGACTCGAGGCAGCCGCCGCCGACAGTGCCGAGGAACGTGCCGTCTTCGAGCACCAACAGCCGCATCGTCGTGCGGCCCGGCGTCGAGCCGCGCGTGGAGACGATCGTCGCGAGCGCAGCAGGAACGCCGTCTTGGCGCAGGCGCACGATCTCTTCAAACACGTCGCGGTTGCGGTTCATGCGTCGATGGAATGCGGGGCGTTGGGGCGACAGTTCTACGCAGCCGCGCAGCAGCTGGGAATCCCATGTCCGCGCGCTCCTTGCATTCCTGCCGTGCGCATCGACCATCGCGCATCACGCATGGCGAAACCGAAGACCAAATCCTCCCGCAGCAAGACCAAACGCAAGAACGGCTCCGCGCCGATCGACCGCCACGCGCTCTACCAGCGCGCGGTGCAAGCGCCGCTGGAGGACGCGCGATTGCTCGCATCGTGGTTCCGCCGCGCCGCGGGCCGCCCACTGCGCATGCTGCGCGAGGACTTCTGCGGCACCGCCGCGATCTCGTGCGCGTTCGTCCAAGACGGCCGCGGCAAGGATGGCGCATCGCGACGCGCGATCGGCGTGGACCTCGACGAGGACACGCTGATCTGGGGCGCGATGCACAACGTCGCCGAGTTGCCGCTAGCGCTGCAGCAGCGCGTCAAGCTCGTGCACGGCGACGTGCGCACGGCGCGCAAAGACAAGGCGGACCTCATCGCCGCGCTCAACTTCAGCTACTGCGTGTTCCACCAACGCGAGGACCTGCTCGCGTGGCTCAAGAGCTGCCATCGTTCGCTGAAGAAAGGCGGCGCGGTGGTGCTCGACGTGTTTGGCGGCGGGCTCGCGCATCGGCCGTTTGCCGAGCGCTTTGACCACGACGACTTCGCGCACGAATGGGAGCAGCGCGCATTCGACCCCGCGACGCATCGCGTCGATTGCCGCATTCACTTCGAGACCGCGGATGGCCGGCTCGACGACGCATTCGTCTACGACTGGCGCATGTGGACCGTGCCAGAACTCAGCGACGCAATGCGCGACGCGGGCTTCGCGCACGTGGAAGTGCTGTGGCAGGACCCTGCGACGTTGGAGTTTGCAAAGCTCGCGCATCCGCCTGCGGATCCGCACTGGCTCGCCTACGTCACGGGGCGGCGCGATTGATCGCGCAGCGCTCGCGCACTTCCGCGAGCGCGATGTTGCGCAACGCATCGAGGCCGCCGCTCGTCGCGGGTGCGCGCAGCACGAGGAAGCGATTGCGCGCGCCGCAGCGGCACTCGTCGTAGCGCACCGTGCGCGCAATGCGACGATCGCCGCACGCGTCGCACACGCGGAGGTAGATGCGTTCGCGTCGGCTCGATCGCGCTTTCCTCGGCACGGGCAAACTGTGCGTCACGTCCGGCGGCAAGCCCGCGAGCCGCATGAGTCCGCGCCAATGGCGGCCATGCGCTGGACAATGCGCGCCAAACAGTCGATGCGCGGCCACGTGCGCTGCCTCGTGCACGAGCACCGTGTCGACATGGTCGGGCGATCGCTCAAGCAGCTCGGGATTCAGCTCGATGCGGCCGTCGCGATAGAAGGCGCGGCCCGCAGTCGAGCGCAGGCGCGAGTTCCAAGTCACCGTCACCTTGTCGCCGGGCGGAACGCGCCATCGCACGAACATCTCGGCGACGCGTTCTTCGAGGTCTTCGATCGGCGGGAGCACGCGCGCATCATGGCGCGCAAATCAGGCGGCGCCAGCGAGGTGCCTCGCTGCCATGCCGTTCACGACTGCGATCGGCGCGACTCCATGTCGCGCAACGCAAACGGGTAGGTCACGAGGCCAAACCCGATCAGCATCACGACCACGCCGCCAGCCAGCGCATCGTCCTCCCCGAGCATGTAGCCGAGCGACCAGACGCCCGCGCCCGTGAACAGCGTGATCCACCCGATCGCCAGCAGCCACGCGAGCCCGGTGGTGGACGAGGCCTTTGGCGCCTTGGCACCCGTCAGTTGCTGCGCAAGCTGCTGCAGGGTCGCGCGGTCGATGGACGGATTGGCCAGCGCCTTCTCGAGCGCCTGAAGCCGCTGCTCCCGCTCCTTGGATCGCTGCTCCATCTGGGTCTTGCCGAGTTGGACCAGGACGATGAGTGCAATGAGCGAGAAGAAGGATTCCATGGGCGTTGGGACTGCAGGGACGCGCGGTGCGAACGAGCCTCAGGATATTTGGGGAAGGCCAAGGATCTGCAGCAGGTGATCCGGATCGCCGTTCCAGATGCCGTCGCCATGCGACAGATCGCAACGGTGGTTTTGCCGCCAGACGAATGGCCAGCCGAGCGCCACCGCAGCCTCGTGGTCGGGTTCGCGATCGCCGACCATCACGACGCGCTCCGCGGCCGCGGCCTCCTGCGCAAGGCGCAGCATGTCGCGCTTGTCCGCGACGCCGGGCGAGTCGAGGCAGAACTGCCAGTCGGACAGATGCACGAGCCCTTGGCCGTGCTGCACCGCGTGCATGTAGGTCTTGCGGCAGTTGCTCGCGAGCGCCACGCGAACGCCGATGCGCCGCAAGTGCGGCAGCAGTTGGCGCACGCCCGGGAACAGGTAGTCGGTCCCCGACATGATCAGCTCGCACTCCATCGGCACGACGACAGACCGCAAGTCTTGCCAGCGATGCTTGTGCGCGTCCGGCAAGAACGGCCCCCACACGCCAGCGTCGCGCATGCCGACGACCGCTTCGGCCTCGTCGTCGCTCGGCATCGCGATCGGGATGCCCTCTTGATCGGCGAACTTCTGCAGGCCCGCGCGGATGCACGGAGCCCACCAACGGAACGTGTCGTGCAGCGTGCCGTCGACGTCGAACACGACGAGCTGCGGCGGAATGTGGCGGCGAATGAGGGTCACGTGGATTGCGGGCTGTAGGCCAGGTTGTGGTTCAGCGGTAGGTGGCTTGGCCGACGCCCATGATCTGGAGCTGGTCGAGGATCCACTCTGCGTCGCGAGTGGCCTGCTCTGGCGCATCGTCACTCTGCGAAATCACGACGCGAACGCCCGCCGCTGCATTGGGCTCCATCGCGCGAACGCGATGGCGAAGTTCGAGCACGAAGCGCTCGCGCGGAATGCGGCGGCCGTTGGACTTCACGAACGCGTCGCCAAACACCTCGACCTCGACGGTCTCGGTCACGGGCGACAACTCGGCGCCGCCGGGCTCCGTTGATGCACACGACGACAACGCGAACGCGAAAAACGCGGCGCACGCAAACGCGAGGACGCGCCGCATCATCGCGCTGCGATCCCTTGGATCTCGATGAGCGCCGCTGGATCGAACAGCGACACGACCTGGAACAGCGCCATGCCCGGATAGTGCTTGCCGCAGTGACGGCGCCACACTTCGCCAAACGCGCGACGCGCGGCCGCGTAGTCGTCGCGGCTCGTCACGTAGAAGTTGAGTTGCACGACGTCGGAGTAGGCCATGCCCGCGTCCTTGAGGATGAGGCCGATGTTGCCCATCGCGCGATCGAGTTGCGCAACGAGATCACCGGGCGACTCGACCTTGCCCGCTTGGTCGTAGCCGCACTGGCCGGCGAGATAGAGCGTCTTCTGCTCGCCGTGCTCGACGAGCCATGCGTGAGCAAAGCCGATCGGCGGCGCGAGTTCGCTGGGGTTGACGGGTCGCTTCATGGTCAAGATCCGATGGCGGGCGCGAGTTCGCGGAGGATCGCGCGCACCGGGCTGCTGTCGCTGCCGACGATGCGCAACGGCAGCGCGATCAGTTCGTAATCGCCTGCGGGCACGCCGCGCAGATCGAGGTTTTCGAGGATCGCGACACCGCCGCGATACAGCGCGTGATGACCCTGCAGGTCCTTGCTCACCGCGTGGTCGATGCTCGGCGTGTCGATGCCAACGAGCAGCACGCCTTTGTCGACGAGTCGCTGCGCCGCTTTGGGGCCGACTGCGCAAAAGTTGGCGTCGAACACGCGGTGGTCGTGCGATTGGCTCGTGCGAAACAGGATGCGCTCGCAGCCATCGAGCATCGCGTCGGTGAGCAGATACGCGGGGATCTCGTTGGGCGAGCCCTCGCCGCGCACGTCGACGACGCGGCAGCGACCGATGTAGGCGCGCAAGTCGACCGAAGCCATGTCGCGGCCCGCAACGTCGAAGTGCAGAGGCGCGTCGGTGTGCGTGCCGACGTGCACCGACATGCGCATCGTGCTGACGTTGCATGGAGCGCCGTTCTCGATGCGCGCTACCCATTCGCGCGAGAACGGCGTGTCGCCGGGGAACTGCGCCGTCGACTCGTCGATCGGCTCGCTGATGTCCCAGATGCGCGGAGCGCGATGCGATGCGGCGCTCATCCCGGCTTGCGCTCCTGCTTCGCGAAACGTTCCCAACTCTTGTCCTCAAGGATCGAGCGCACGCGCGCGACGCACGAACGCACTTCATCCTCGGTGTTGTAGAAGTGCGGCGCAACGCGAAGCCCAGCCTCGGGGCGGAAGTCGACGACGATGTCCTCGGCGGCGAGCGCTTGGCAAACCTCGTAGCCATGCGGCACATCGAGCGCGACGTGGCCGCCGCGCTGCGATGCCTCGCGCGGCGAACGAATGCCGAGCCCCGCCTTCTCCGCGCATTCGACGAGCAGCTGCGTCAACTGCTGGCTGCGACGACGAATGTTGGCGAGACCAGCCTCAGCGACGATCGCGATGCCTTCCTTGCCGGCGTAGAGCGCAGGGACGTTGGGCGTGCCCGTGAAGAACTTGCCCGCGTCTTCGCGATAGTCCTGGCCCTTGCTCGAGAACAAGAACGGCTGCTTGTGCGCGGCCCAACCCGTGAACGTCGGCGTGAGCTTCTTGCGCTCGTCGGGATCGACGTAGAGGAAGCAGTTGCCCGCGCCGCCGCACATGTACTTGAGCGC
>JBEELK010000252.1:0-8484 GCA_041168165.1 Planctomycetota bacterium
TGCTGTGCGTTGTCGTCGCGATGCGTCGGCCCGTGCATGGCGGCCCAGTATCGCAAAACCGTTGCGACAGACTCTCGTCGCTTTTCGGCTTCGGGGACGGCCTCTGCGTCGCTAATTCTTCCGCTCCCATGAACGCGTTCGACCCCGTTCCCGCAGACCTGTTCACGTTTGGACTCTGGACCGTCGGCAACCCCGGCCGCGATCCGTTCGGCGAGCCGGTTCGGCCCGTGCAGAGCCCGGACCAGATCGTGCACAAGCTCGCGCAATGCGGCGCCTATGGCGTCAACCTGCACGACGATGACCTCGTGCCGTTTGGCTCGTCGGCAAGCGACCGCGATCGCATCGTCAAGAGCTTCCAGAAGGCGCTCGCCGACACGGGCATGAAGGTCCCGATGGCGACGACCAACCTGTTCTCGCAACCGATCTTCAAAGACGGCGCGTTCTCGTCGAACGATCCGAAGGTTCGCGCGTTCGCACTGCAGAAGACGATGCGCGCGATCGATCTCGGCGCCGAACTCGGCGCGAAGATCTACGTGTTCTGGGGCGGCCGCGAAGGCACCGAAGCCGATGCGTGCCGCGATCCGCGCACGGCGATCGCGCGCATGCGCGACGCGCTCGACTTCTTGTGCGGCTACGTCAAGGACCAGGGCTACGGGATGAAGTTCGCGCTCGAGGCGAAGCCCAACGAGCCGCGCGGCGACATCTACTTGCCGACCACGGGGCACATGCTGCACTTCATCAGCACGCTGCAGAACCACGAGATGGTCGGCGTCAACCCGGAGGTCGCGCATGAGACGATGGCGGGCCTCTCGTTCGTGCACAACGTTGCGCAGGCGATGGAGCAGAACAAGCTGTTCCACATCGACCTCAACGGCCAGAAGATCGGCCGCTACGACCAAGACCTTCGCTTTGGCAGCGAGGACCAGAAGGGCGCGTTCCTGCTGATCCGCATGCTCGAAGGCACGATGGGCGGCAAGCGCTACGAAGGTCCGCGCCACTTCGACGCGCACGCGTATCGCACCGAGGATGAAGCCGGCGTGTGGGACTTCGCCAGGGGCTGCATGCGCACCTACAAGATCCTGCATGCGCGCGCCAAGGCCTTTGACCAAGACCCCGAGGTCAAGGCGTTGGTCGCAGAGCACACGGATGCTGGCATCGATCCGCTGCTGCACGGCGGCTACAGCAAGCAGAAGGCAGCGGCGCTGAAGGCGCTGCCGATCGACGCGAGCGCGGTCGCGCGCATCGGCCTTCGCTACGAGCGCCTCGATCAACTGCTCGTCGAACACTTGCTCGGCGTGCGCGGCTGATGGCATCGTCGCGCGACGGCTTGTTCCTCGGCATCGACGTCGGCACGCAGTCGACGAAGGCGCTCGTGCTCGATGCGGCGAACCAGCAAGTCGTCGGGCGCGGCGCGGTTGCCTATGGCCTGATCGAGGGACTTCCGCCCGGCGCGATGGAGCAGCATCCACAGACGTGGATCGACGCGATGGCCGCGGCATCGCGGCAAGCGCTCCTTGGCGTCGATGCGAGTCGCGTTCGCGCGATCGGCGTGTCGGGCCAGCAACACGGCGCGGTCGTTCTCGACGAACGAGACGATGTCGTGCGGCCTGCGAAGTTGTGGTGCGACACGAGCACGCACGATGAGGCGGCTTTGTTGTCGAAACGCTTGTCGCGTCCCGTGCCGACGGGATTCACCGCGAGCAAGCTCGCGTGGCTCAAGCAGCACGAGCCGCACAATTGGCGTCGCGCGCGCCGCGTGATGCTGCCGCACGACTACGTCAACTTGCGGCTCACGGGCGAGTTCGCCACCGAGTGCGGCGATGCGTCGGGCACTGGCTACTTCGACGTCGCGCGTCGCGCGTTCGACCTTGAGGCCGCGGCCGCGATTGATCCCGCATTGCCGTCGATGCTGCCGCGAATGCTGCAAGCAGGCGAGCCGATCGGCAGGCTGTCGGCGCACGGCGCGCAGTTGCTGGGCGTGCCGATGGGCGCGCTCGTATCGTCGGGCGGCGGCGACAACATGATGGCGGCGATCGGCAGCGGCGCTGCGAGCGATGGCGTCGTCGTGATCAGCCTCGGCACTTCCGGCACGGTGTTCGTGCGCAGCAGTTCGCCCGTGATCGATCGCGGCGGGCTCGTGGCGCCGTTCTGCAGCAGCGATGGCGCGTGGTTGCCCTTGATGTGCGTGATGAACCTCACCGGCGTCACCGAGTCGGTGCGCGCGTTGACGGGGCTCAGCCATGCCGAGTTGACACAGCGCGCAAGCGCGGTGGGTTGGGGCAGCGGCGGGCTGTGTTGGATCCCGTTCTTGAACGGCGAACGCGTGCCCGACTTGCCGCTCGCCACCGGGACGCTGCTCGGCATGCGCGGCGACAATCTCTCGCCGGGCCATCTCTACCGCGCGGCGCTCGAGGGCACGTCGTGCAACCTCGCTCTGTCGGCGCTTCGCCTTGCATCGCTCGGCGTGCCGTTGCGCGAAGTGCGTCTCTGCGGTGGCGCGTCCAAGAACCCACTGTGGCGCAGCGTGCTCGCGGATCTGCTCGACGCTCCCGTTCGCGTCGTCGCAGAACCCGAGGCGGCGGCGCTTGGCGCCGCGATCCAGGCGTTGTGGACCCTTCGTCGTCACGAAGGCGAATCCGTCTCGTGCGCGGACGTCGCGTCGCCATTCGTGCGCACCGAAGGCGATCCTGTGCAGCCGTCGCGCGATCGGAGCGCAGCTGCGAACGTGCTGCGCGTGTTCGCCGACGCGGTGGAGCAGCACCACGGCGTGCGCGTTGCCGAACCGCGTGGAATGACCACGTGATCGCGTAGCATCGCCGCATGCTCGACCCGATCGAACAGCGCATCCTCGGCGTCCTCATCGAGAAGGAAGCCACCGTTCCCGACACGTATCCGCTCACCGAGAACGCGTTGCGGATGGGCTGCAATCAGTCCAACAATCGCGATCCGGTCATGGAGCTGCGAGACCAAGACATGGTCGATCCGCTGCGATCGCTGCTGGAGAAGAGTTGGATCGCGCGCATCGACGGCGGCGGACGCTCGACCAAGTGGCGGCACAAGGCGATCGAGCGCGTGGGACTCACCAAGTCGGAGTTGTGCGTGATGTGCGAGCTGTTGTTGCGCGGCCCGCAAGCTCCTGGCGCATTGAAGCCGCGTGTGCAGCGTCTTGGCTATGACGCCGAGCCAGCTGAGATCGAGGCGACGCTTGTGCGCCTCGCGTCGCGTCCAGAGCCGCTGGTTACACTGTTGCCGCTCGGCCCGCGCGAACGAGATCGGCGGTGGGCGCATCGCCTCGCGGGCGATCCGCTCGCGCGCGCAGCCGAGGCTCCGCAGAGTGACGCGGCGATGCCTGCGCCGAGCGCGGCAGCAATCCATGGCGCGCCTGCCCTGACCCTCGAAGCGCGCGTAGCACAGCTGGAGCAACAAGTCGCCGAGCTCGCGACTTCGCTGCGCGCGATCACCGACGCGTTGAAGTAGTCGGCGCTTCGCTGCGCGGACGGGATGCACTCGCTTGCAGCAGTTGCGGCACAAGCCCATGCTGTGCGCCTCGGCGGGGACGAGACGCATTCCCGCGCGCAGCGATGACGAGCAGCGACGCACAACCAGGAGAGCCAGATCCAACGACGCAGCAAGAACTGTTGCGTCAGTGGGAGGAGCGCATCGAGGAAGCCGATGGCGATCCGATGGCGGCGCTCGCGGAGTTGCTCGGCGCGCGGCAGGCTGCGCGCAATCGGCTGTTTGGCATGGCGGGCGAGACGGTGCTCGGCTGCCGACTCGACGCGATCCTCGGCGCTGGCGGAATGGGCGTGACCTACGACGGCGTCGATGCCAATGGTGCGCGCGTCGCGGTCAAGCTCGTGCCTGCCGTTGCTGAGTCGGCGCGACCGCGCTTCGTGCAAGAGTGCCGCTTGCTGCGCGAACTCGACCATCCCGCGATCGTTCGCTACCGCGCGCACGACATTCTGCCGGACGGCACCGGCGTGTTGGTGATGGACCTCGTGCGCGGCTCGGACCTCGAGCGCTTGTTGACCGCGCTTGCGACGAGCGACCCTGTGGCGTCGGGCTTGCCTTCCGTCCAAGAGTTGTTGCGCGACATCGAGGAGCGAGGGTCTGCGATGCGGCTGTCGCCGCGCTACCGCCGCCGCATACTGCGCATGTTTGCGGACCTCGCAAGCGGCCTGCACGAGGCGCATGAGCACGGCGTCGTGCATCGCGACGTGAAGCCGGGCAACGTGCTCGTGCGCGACGACCTGTCGCCGGTGCTGATCGACTTCGGCCTCGCGCGCGATCATCAAAACCGCGTGTCGTTCACGCAGAGCGGCATCGCGATGGGCACGCTCGCCTACATGGCGCCCGAGCAGTTCGGCGAGGATCCGGGCGCAGTCGATCGCCGCGCGGATGTCTACGCGGTCGGGTTGTTGCTGTTCCGCGCGATGTTCGGCACGGACTTCCGCAAGGAGGTAGATGACGTGCTGAAGCGTCGTCGCCGCGCGTTCTTGCTTGATGCACGGCAGAGCCGCGAGGCTGCGATCGACGTGCAAGCGATCCTCTATCGCTGCTTGGATCCGCGGCCCGAACGGCGCTACGCGACCGCCAGGGAACTCGAAGACGACTTGCGCGCGGCCGCAGGCCAAGGCGCAGTGAAGGCGCGCGTGCCGTCGTGGCCGGTGCGCGCGATGCGCGATCGTCGCATTGTCGCGGCGGTGTCGATGGTCTGCTTCGTTGCGTTCTTGGCGATCGCTGTGGCAGTGTGGCCACGCGGCCGCGACGTGATGTTCCTCGCGAATTGTGGATTGCTCGACGCTGTGGCAGTCGTCGACGGCGACCAGCAGGTTTCGTTGGGCGCGCCGCGTTGGCTGACGTTCGGCGTGCACGAAGTCGAATTGCGCGGCGAGAAGGTGCTGCCCGTGCGTCGCACGATTGCGGTGACGCAGGGGCCGGGCGCGCAGTGGGTCACGCTCATCACCGCGATGCCGGGGCTCCACCCCGACATGAACAGTCGCCTGACCGAGGGGTGTTCCTTGCTCGCATGGAGCTCGGGCCATCAGTGGAACCCGATCGACGTCGGTCTGCCCCGCGATCAGTTGGAGATCGATGGCAACTTGGTGTCGTCGAGCATTCCGGGGCAAAACACGTCGTTGCCCCATAACCGCTACAGGATTCTTGCGAGGGACGGTCGTGGCCGCACGGAGACGCAAGAGGTCGACTTGCGCAACGTCCACGCGATCGACGTGCACACGCTGCCTGGAGTCCTGGCTGCATACGACGGTTCGTTCCGTCGAACGTGGAGTTGTGTCCATTCGCCGTTGCCGAGTGAGTTCACGATCGACACCGATGCGGAGAAGTGGACCGGCCTCGCGCAGGCCACGGTCGTGCCGATGGACTTGATGTCGACACCGTGCGCCTTCTCGCCGACGGACCCCGATGGCGATGCGCGGCTCGTGCTGCGCTGCCGCTTCCCTGAGCCGATGCGCAGCGTGTTCGTATTTTTGCGCGCGGGCTTCGAACCCGGCGGCGAACTCGAGGTCGAAGTAGCGCTCGACGGTGAGCCTGCCGTTCCCGTGCAGGCGGACTCAGCGGGGCGCATCGGCCGTGTCGTCGAATTGCACAGCCATCTCGGGGTGATGGGGCTGGAGGTTCGCGCCCGCATGCGCTTGCGCGCTGAGCCCAACGTCAACGTTGCGCTCGTGAAGCTGTTCGAAGGCATGCTCTTCGGCGGGCACTGGCAGGATGAACCTCCGTGCTTTGCCGTCGTCGCAGATCCCGCACCGCGAATCGGGCAAGTTGCACCGAGGAAGACAAAGCTGCCGACCAGCGCACCCGCGCTCGATGTCCTGAGAGTGAGTGGATTCGATCCGGTGGGAAGCAACCCGAGTCTTTCGGGCCTCCGCACCACGGGATCCGCAGTGCCCGTGTTGGCGTGGAATGCGTCGAACGGGATGCAGCGGAGTCTTTACGAGGCGCCAATCGGTGACTTCGCGAAGTGGCGACAACTGCCTCCCGAAGCGATGCACGCCAGGATCGACTCGGAGGACGGCCATTCCTTCGGGCATGCCGTGCTGTGGGTGCAGGATGTGGATGGCGACGGCGAACAGGAGCGCGTCGTTGCGGATGGAAGCAGCTATGCGCGCGGAACACGTTTCGCCGGGCTCATCGCTTGCTTTGGGTCGCGCGACGATCGCGTGCTCTGGACGTGGCCGAGGATTCCCTCACAGGGCAAGCACGGCGACGAAGGCGTGTTCTTGAGTCACGACTTGGTCGGCGATTGGAATCGCGACGGGGCTCCCGACGTGGCAGTCGGTTCGTGCCGCACGAGCGCTGCGACGGGAGCGCACAAAGCTGGCTATGTCGCGGTGCTCGACTCGCGTACGGGCGCGGAACTATGGTCCGATGCAGGGACAATGTCGTGGGAGGGGCTGTCGTTGTTCGCCGTGCGCGCATTGCCCGAAGCGAAGGACGTCGTGTTGTTCCGTCACTTCAACGACTCGGACACGGGCGGACCCGTGACGCACAACTGGATCTGGACCACAGGAGCGGAGCCTTCGTTTCGCCACATCGGGCCTTTGCAGTCAGCTCCAATCTCAGGAGCGTTGATCCGCTCGCAGCGCGCCCGTCTTGGCGCGGCGCTGGTGGTCGGCGTCGTGCGCGCGACGCCGACGAACCACGGTGGATTCGAGCGTTACGAACGCGAGGCCGACGGGCCGAAGCTCGTAGCGCGCCTCGAGTTCCCCGAGGAAATGTTCGGCCAATACTGGTCGTCGGGCCTGACGCCGATCGGTGACTGCAATGGGGATGGCGAAGAGGACCTTCTCTTCACCGCGAGGGCTCCGGACAAGCCTGTGCGGTCCGCGCGGGAAACAGGGACGCCTGAACCGCTCAGTTGGTGCGCGATCGTGTGCGGCAAGACGCTGGAGTGGCTCCGCTACGCCGAGTTGCCTGGGTTGCCCGTGGGATTGGGACTCTGGCCGGATCGCCAAGTAGTCGTGCCTTCTGCCGAAGGCGGCGGCGACGTCTATCTGTTCTGCTCGATCGCTCCAGCACCGATCACCGAACGCCAGCTCTTCCGGATCCCGATCCGCCCGTTGAGGTGACCTGCGCAGCCAGCGTCTCGCACCGCGCTTCGTCGAGCGAGCCGATCGCAACGACGTAGGCATACCGAACGCGCAGCGGCACGCCGGGCTTCAGCTCCTGCTCGAACGTCGCGCCAAAGCGGCCGTAGTCGCGCGTCGACCACTGCGCATTGTCAGGATTGCCCGGCATCTCGACGCGCAGCACGGTGACGTCGTCGCCGTCGAGCGGCAGGATTGCGGCGATCCATTGGCAGTTGGTCCACACGTCGTTGGCATGCGCGACCGCGGTGGAGGGCCGCACGTAGCGGACCTTCTCGCTGCCCTTCTCCGCAAACTGCGCGAGCGCGCGGAACTGGCAACCGCTGTGTTGCGGATCGCCGGACAACGTGACGTCGCGATCCGCGGCAAGCTCGCTGACGAAGTCAAAGCGCCATGTGCGCTCGTCGATCGCGCGCACGCGCAAGGCGCGGCGTTCACTCACGACGATGGTGCCGCTTGGCTCGGTCCATTCGATCTGCGCCACTTGCCATTCGTCGGCGAGACCGAGTTGTGAAGGCGCGCAGAACCCAGCGTGCCGCTGCGCCTCGCCCTTGTTGCAGTGCCAGAAGTCGAACTTCTTGCCGCCGACCTTGGTTTGGTTGAAGCCAAAGAACAGGCCGCGGTGGTGCTCATACTCGCCGCCGAGTCCTTTCGTGATCGTGCGTCCATCGGGCGCATGGAGCTCGTGCCACACCTTGCACGTCTCGCGCACGCGTTGCGCGTCGTAGGGCTCGTGCACGTAGCGCAGCGCAAGCGCCTCGCCGACGAAGAGGTCGTCTGCGCCGATCGTCGCACGCGGCGCGCTGCCGCATGCCGCAACGGCGAGGAGCATGAGGAACGGCGCGAACTCAGCGCGCGTGCAGTTGCGTCGGTGCATGGCAGAGGAGGATACGGAGGTCGCGCACGTTCGTGCCGGTGGGGCCTGTGACGATCGTGTCGCCGAGCGCTGCGAGCAGCGTGGAGGAGTCGAATGCGGCGAGCGACGCAGCGACGTCGAGCCCGAGCGCATGCGCGCGCGTCGTGGTCGAGCCGTCGACGACGCCGCCAGCAGCTTGCGAGTTGCCGTCCATGCCGTCGGTGCCGCAACTCAGAACGGCGATCGACTCGCCCGCGATCGCCTCCGCGCATTGCAGCGCGAAGTGCTGGTTGCGGCCGCCCGAGCCCGCGCGTTGCGGCAAGGCCACGCGGACTTCGCCGCCTGCAACGATCGCGACGGGATGTCGATGGGATGCGGCATCGCTGCGGAGTTCGGCGAGCAAAGAGCGCGCAGCGTCGTCGCTTGGTGCCTCGTCGAACGTGCTCACGACGCGAACACGGTAGCCGTGCGCTGCGATCGCGCGCGCCGCGGCTTCGGTCGCAGTCGCGTTGTCGAGCA
>JBEELK010000253.1:0-16482 GCA_041168165.1 Planctomycetota bacterium
GGTTGCCTGCGAGGTCGAGCAGCGACTCCAGTCCGTCGGGCTCTGTGGCATCCATGTAGTCGCCGGTCAGCAACCGCAGGCGGCCTCCGCGCTCGAGCAGTTCCTCCAAGTAGGGTCTGAGTCGTCGGACGCCGCCATCCATGACAAAGGCCACGGCGATGTCGATCGAATGGGCCTGCGGCACGCATGCAGCAAGGTGCGCAAGGAGTGGGTCGTCTTCACCGCGAATCAGAGCGCGATCATGGATCTCACCGCCTCCTGTCCACGTGGCTTCGCTCCACGAAGTGACGGCTGTGACTGTGATCACTAGCGGAGCCGTCGCTGATGAAGGCGGTGGGTCGATCTGTTCGGTGCGAATCGTGGCTTCTGGGTGGTCTGCGCGAAGGCTCCTTCTCGCCCAGCTTGCGTATCGCTGCATCGCTGCGAGCAAATGGGTGTCGGCGACGTCCCATCCCGTGATCGACGCACGCGAGCGAATCGTGAACAGCCGGCCATCGCGTTGCCAAATGCAGAGATCGTCGTCGCCAGCTGCAATCAGTCTGTCGCCTTCCATGTTCGAGCGCTTCTTGGGGCCAAGGTCGTCTCTGCATTGCGCAGGGACGGTGTGAGCACGGCACGGTGTGTTCCAGCGCGATGCATGCCATCGCGGCGCTGGTGCCAGTCGGGGCGTTCCTTCCCCCGCGCTGTCGCGACGCAGCCTAGCGCGGCCGCTTCGCCTTGCCACGTTATGCCCAACGAGATCGCCGCGATCTCCCACACCCCTCAACCCCCTTGCCCCCGACCCCCGCCCCCGTTCCCATCCCACCCCCAACCCATGGACCACTCCTCCATCACCTCCTTCGTCGATCGCGCCTACGAAGGCAGCATCATCCCGCAGCTCTTCGACTACATCCGCATCCCCAACAAGTCGCCGTCGTTTGACGCCAACTGGGAGAAGGCTGGGCACATGGAACGAGCGGTGCAGCTCATCGTCGACTGGTGCAAGGCGCAGCCGATCGAAGGGCTCAAGGTGTCGGTGCACCGTCTGCCGGGCCGCACGCCACTGGTGTTCATGGAGGCTCCTGGCGACGACAACGCGGACACGGTGTTGCTCTATGGCCACCTCGACAAGCAGCCCGAGATGACGGGTTGGCTGCCGACGCTCGGGCCGTGGGAGCCGGTGCGCAAGGGCGACAAGCTCTATGGGCGCGGCGGCGCGGACGATGGCTATGCGGCGTTTGCGTCGCTGACGGCGCTGAGCCTTCTCCAAGAGCAAAAGAAGAAGCGCGCGCGCTGCGTCGTGATCATTGAGGCGTGCGAAGAAAGCGGCAGCTACGACCTGCCGTATTACATCGACGAATTGAAGGAGCAGATCGGGACGCCGAGCCTCGTGGTGGCGCTCGACTCGGGCTGCGGCAACTACGACCAACTGTGGTGCACGACGTCGCTGCGCGGACTCGCGGGCGGCAACGTGCGCGTCGACGTGCTCGAAGAAGGCGTTCACAGCGGCGACGCGAGCGGCATCGTCCCTTCGAGCTTCCGCGTGCTGCGCACGTTGCTGTCGCGGCTCGAAGACGAAGCGACGGGGCGCATCCTTCCCAAGGAGTTCCACGTCAAGATCCCGGCCCAACGCATCGCGCAAGCGAAGGTGGCGGCCAAGGTGCTGGGCGACTCGCTGTGGCAGCGCTTCCCATGGGCAAAGGGCACGAAGCCGATGGCCAAGGACCGCGCGCAGCTGATCCTCAATCGCACGTGGGAGCCGTTCTTGGAGATCATTGGCCTCGACGGCGTGCCGGCGACGGACAAGGCAGGCAACGTGCTGCGGCCGTTCACGCAGGCGCGACTGTCGCTGCGTGTGCCACCGACGGGCGACGCCAAGAAGTGCGTGGCCGCAATGAAGGACGCGCTGACCAAGAACCCGCCCTATGGCGCCAAGGTCTCATGGGACGGCGAAAAGGCGTCGCGCGGCTGGAACGCGCCGGAGCTGTCGCCGTGGCTCGAGCAGGCCTGCGATCGCGCGTCGCACGAGTTCTATAAGAAGGGCTGCGTCTATATGGGCGAGGGCGGCACGATCCCGTTCATGGGGATGCTCGGCGAGAAGTTCCCCGAGGCGCAGTTCATGATCACGGGCGTGCTCGGGCCGCAGAGCAATGCGCACGGGCCCAATGAGTTCTTGCACCTGACGATGGCCAAGCGGCTCACGTGCTGCGTGGCGCAGGTCATTGCCGACCACTACGTGCGGCACGAACTGCTCGCCAAGAAGGGCAGCCGCGGCGTGGTCAAGAAGGCTGGCACGAAGGGCACCAAGCCGGCAGCCAAGAAGCCGGCGCCCAAGGCCGCCGCCAAGAAGGCCCGCTGACCGCGACCCGGCGCCGCTGCGGCGGTGCCGGTGGTCGGCAACGCGCTACTGGGTGGGCATTCCCTCATCCCTGAGTCGTCGGCGCACGCCACGGAATGAGTGCGTGAAGGCGGGCGGAGATGCCTTCTGCATCGCGAGTCGTTCGCCCCGCCCTCTACGCAACCCCGTGCTGCGCGCGTTCTGCCCGTTCTGCCGCGCGCTTCATGCCACGCAGCATGCCCGCAAACACGAGCCCGTGGAGCGGCAGGACCGAATACCAATAGGCGATGCCCATCAGTCCTCGCGGCTGAAAGCGCGCCGTGAGTCCGAGCTTGGAGCCATCGCCGGCGGGATCGACTTCGACCGTCAACGTGGCGATGCCGGGCAGCTTCATCTCAGCGCGAAGTTCGAAGCTGCGGCCCGGGACGACGTTGGTCACGCGCCAGAAGTCGAGCGCGTCGCCGACGACCAAATCGTGTTGGTCGCGGCGGCCGCGGCGGAGTCCGGGGCCGCCGATGAGCTTGTCCATCGCGCCGCGCACCTTCCAAAGCCAGTTGCCGCCATACCAACCGGTGTCGCCGCCGATCGCCGATGCGGTCGCAAACGTCTGCGCGGGCGAAGCCGCGACCAGGATCTCGCGGTGGTCGAGATACGTCGTGCCGCCCGCCCAATCGGGATCGCCTGGCAGCGCGCCAGCGTCGGTCCACGCGGTTTCGACTTCGTCCTCTGCGCGATGGCCAAGCGCGGTGTCGATCGCTTGACGCATCGTGAGCAATGCCTGCGGCATCAAGCGCGCGGCGCGATCGTCGCGGCACACGGTGCGGTTGCGCAGCCCTTCTGCGAGCGGCCGCGCAATCGACTGCGGCACGGGCGTGACGAGGTGAATCCACAGCGAACTCAATCGCGGCGTCAGCACCGGCACTGGCAGAACGAGGCGCGGACGCAAGCCGCGCGCTTCAGCCATCACGCGCATGAGATCGCGATACGACAGGATCTCGGGGCCACCGATGTCGAACGTCAAGCCGATGGTCTCCGGCACATCGAGGCACGCGACGAGGTAGTGGAGCACGTTGCGCACCGAGATGGGCTGCGACTCCGTCGCAACCCAACGCGGCGTGATCATCGCGGGCAAGTGTTCGACGAGATAGCGCAGGATCTCAAACGACGCAGAACCCGAGCCAATGATCATCGCTGCGCGAAACACCGTGACCGGAACGCCCGCCGCCGCGAGCGCGTGCTCCACTTCGCGGCGCGACGTGAGGTGCTCGCTGAGGTCTTGGCCCATCTCGCCAAGTCCGCCGAGATAGATGATGCGACCGACGTTCGCCGCATTGGCCGCATGCGCGAATGCTCGCGCGAGCTCCAAGTCCTGCTGCCGATAATCGCGTCCTTGCGCGATCATCGAATGCACGAGGTAGAAGGCCGCGTCCGCGCCATGCATCGCCGCGGCCACGGCTTTGGAATCGGCGAGATCGACGCGGAGCACCGCGACGTTTGGGTTCTGCCGCCACGGGCGCGCATCGAGCTTGCGCGGTTCGCGCACGAGGCAGACCACGCGATGCCCAGCTGCGAGCAAACGCGGCACGAGCCGACCGCCGATGTAGCCGGTGGCGCCGGTGACAACGATGGTGCGCTGCGGCGCGCCATGGGTGTCGAGGTAAGGCGCCGAGCCGTGAGTCATGGCGCGCCGTTCGCGCGCAGAGGGGGAGTGGATGCGGGGGTGCGGGGGATTGGGGCCGTGTGGGATGCCGCACGGCTACCTGGGTCGAGACCGGCCAGAGCACGGGTCGCTACTCCATGTTGGCGACGGCGAATTGCCCAAGGCAAGGCAGCGCATCGCACGTCAGATTTACTCAGCGTCCTGAGTAAAAATACTCAGTGCACTGAGCAAATTCGGCGAGGGCCGATGCGCAGTGGAGGTGTCTCGATGGAAGCCGAACTCTCGCTGTGCGACACGCCGCACGACGCGCACTGTGTTTCATGCACTGGATGCTCAGCCCCGTTCCCGCGCAATCTGCCCATACACCAGCACATCCACCCACTCGCCGCCCAGGTGCATGTGCTCGCGAAACTCCGCTTCGCGTTCGAACCCTAGCTTTTCGATCAATCGCCGCGACGCTTCGTTGGGCGCAACGATCCATGCCGTGAGCTTGCGCACCGACATCTCGTCGCACAGGAACGCATTCCAGCGCGACATGGCTTCGAACGCATAGCCGCGGCGATAGACATCGGGATGAAGGCGATAGCCGACTTCCATCGTGGCATCCGCGACGGAGGCAAAGCGTGCGACGACGATGCCGAGCATCGCGTCGTCGTCGTGCGTCGTGACGGCCATCACGAGGAACGCGCCCTCTTCGCCGGTCCACGGCGACAGGATGCTCTGCACTCGCGCGCGAATGGCCTCGATGGGCTGTTGGTCGCGGATCCAACGCATGATGCGCGGATCCTGCTCGTGCGCGATCGCGGCGGCCTCGTCGCGCGCATCGAGGCGCCGCAGCACGAGCCGCGGCGTCACAAGGCGCAGCGTTGGCGCGATCGCGGCGAAGCGCGCCGCGATCTCCTTGCCGTTCACTTCGCCGGCTGCAGCCATGCGAGTCCGCTCTTCTCGATCGCTTCGACAAACGTCTTCTTGGGCCCATTCAAGAACGCGTCGATGCGCGCTGCGGCTTCGGTTGCCTTCAGCTTCGCGCGATCGACGGCCATGCGCTCGGTTTCGTTGGGCGCATCGGGCGTGTCGTTGATGCGGCCCATCTGCTCGAAGAAGTCGTGCTGGAAGCCCTCGCCAAGTGCGATGCCTTGCTGCGGCTTCTTGCCAAACAGCGCTTCGTCGCACGCGTCGACTTCCTTTTGCACGGCGTCGATGGCGTCGCGCAGCGGCTTGTTGGGATCGTCCGTGCCCTTCTTGGGCTTGGGCTCCGCGTCGAGGCGTGCGCGCACGAGGTCGATGTCCTTCTTGGCGCGCGCGTAGCGTTGCAGGGCATCGCGATAGATGCGCGTGCCTTCGAGTGCGCTCGCGAGCAGGTTGTCCTTTTCGATGCGCGCCTGCATCGGCACCTCGACGCGCGGATCGGGCAACACTCGGAACTTGGCGGACTGCTCGACGCCGAGGAATCGCACCACAGCTTCGTACTCGCCCGGCAGCACGGGACGGCCTGGCGGCGCAAACTCCGGCGTCTCGGTGACGAGTTCGCGCTGTGGCCACGCTTCGCCATCGCGCTCGAACTCCCAGAAGATGCGATTGAGGCCGAGCTTCACCGGCTCGCGGTAGGTGCGCACGACATGTCCGGTCTGATCGCGGATCGTGATCGTGACTTGGTCCTTGGGTTCTTCGGGCTTCTTGTCTTCTGCCTTCGGCTCGTCTGCCTTCGCAGTCTCCGCTGGCTTGTCCTCGGCCTTTGGCTCGTCGAGTTTCTTCTCTTCGGGCTTCTTCTCTTCGTTCTTCGCGGCCTCGGCCTTTGCGGCCTCTTCTGCTGCCTTCTTGGCCTTGCGCTCGCGTTCGATCTTCTCGTCGGGATGCGCGAGCTCGTCGCCCTTCACGACAAACTGCAGCAACGCGCCGCGCCGCAGCGTTTGGCCGCGGAACTCGCCATTGCCTGGGAAGCGCTCAGACGGCGTCTGCTTGCGAATCCACTGATGCGCATCGCGGACCGCGAACAGCTTCAGCGTCTCGCTGAGCGTGTCCTTGGTCATCGTGCGCAACGGCGCGATGTCGTCGATCACAAACATCGCGCGGCCATGCGTCGCGACAACGAGGTCGCCATCGCGCGGATGCACGACGAGCGCCATCGCGGAGCACGCGGGCACGCCGTGCGAGAAGCGAAACCACGCAGCGCCGCCATCGATCGAAGCGAACAGTCCAAACTCCGTTCCGAGGAACAGCAGGTTCTCCTGCACGGGGTCCTGCTCGATCACGAGGCAGTAGCCGTCGATCTGCGGCGTCGCGAGCGAGCGCCACGTTTGGCCGTAGTCGTCGGTGGCGAAGACGTAGGGCGTCCAGTTCTTGCGGCGATGGTCGTCAAACACGACGAACGCCGAGCCCGCCTTGTGCTTGCTCACTTCGATGTGGGGGCACCACGTGTTCTTCGGCAGACCTTCGATGCGATCCTCGACGCTGGTCCACGTGGCGCCGCCGTCTTGCGTGACCTGCACGCGGCCATCGTCGGTTCCCGCCCACATGACGCCTTGCTTCACTGGGCTCGGCGCAATCGTAAGGATCGTGCAGTGGTTCTCAGCGCCCGTTGCGTCGAGCGTGATGCCGCCGCTTTGCGCCTGCTTCTGCTTCTCCGCGTCGTTGGTGGTGAGGTCCCCAGAGATCACGCGCCACGATTCGCCGCGGTCGCTAGACGCATGCACGAACTGGCTGCCGTAGTAGATCGTGCGCGCATCGAACGGGTCTTGCGCGATCGCCGAGTTCCAATGGAAGCGCAGCTTCTGGCCATCGGGCGCGGGCGGTTGGATGCCCTTCTGTTGGCCCGTGCGCATGTCCCAACGGATCAGCGCGCCGCCTTGGGACATCGCGTAGCCCTGCATCGAGTCTGTCGGATCGGGCAGCGTCGCAAACCCATCGCCAAAGCAGACCTCTTGCCAGTGCAGGTTGCGGATGCCGCCGTTCTCCCAAACGGTCGATGGCCCGCGCCAACTGCCGTTGTCCTGCAAGCCGCCGTAGACGTGGTAGGGCACATCGTTGTCGACGGCGACGTGATAGAACTGCGCAAGCGGCAGATTGCTGCAGAAGCGCCACGAATGGCCGCGGTCCTGGCTCGTGTAGACGCCGCCGTCATTGCCAATCACGATGCGGCGCGGATCCATCGGATCGATCCACAGCGCGTGATGATCGGGGTGCGCCTCGTTCCAGCCGACGAGCGTCGAGAACGTGCGGCCGCCGTCGGTCGACACGTCGATCACCGTGTGCAGGTTGTAGACGCGGTTGCTGTCGCGTGGATCGACGCGCAGATCGCAGAAGTAGAACGGGCGCGGCGCGATGTCCTCGCTGCTGTTGCGCGTGGAGAAGCGGAAGCCGCCGTCGTCGCTGCGCAACAGCACGTTCTTCTTCGCTTCTACGAGGCAATACACGACGTCGGGTTCGCTCGCCGAGATCGCAAACGAGCTGCGGCCGAGGTCGCCTTCGGGCATGCCTTCGTGCGGAGCGAGCTTGTTCCACGTCTTGCCGCCATCGAGCGAGCGATGGAGGCCCGAGCCCTTGCCTCCGCTATGGAAGTCCCACGCCGTGCGACGGTGGTCCCACATGCCCGCAAACAGCTTGTCGGGATTGCGCGGGTCCATTGCGAGATCGCAGCAGCCCGTGCGCGCATCGACATAGAGCAGCTTCTGCCACGTGGCGCCGCCGTCCTTGGTGCCAAACACGCCGCGTTCCTCGTCATCGCCCCACGTCGAGCCGAGCGCCGCGACATAGGCGATGTCGGGATTGGTCGGATGCAGCGCGATGCGGTGGATGTGCTCGGTCTTGTCGAGTCCGAGCTTCTGCCAAGAACGGCCGCCGTCCTTCGTGCGGTAGATGCCGCGGCCGACGCTCGCGCTGTTGCGCGGATTGCCTTCGCCGGTGCCGACCCAAACGACCTCTGGCGTGCGCGGGTCGATCGCGATTGCGCCGATCGACGTGACGTCTTGGTCATCGAAGACGGCTTCGAAGCGCACGCCGCCGTCGGTCGACTTCCATACGCCGCCCGATGCTGCGCCGACCCAAATCGTGGTCGGATCGCCGGGGATCGACGCGACTGCGCCGATGCGGCCCGACATCGCGGCTGGGCCGATGCTGCGGGCCTTCATGCCGGCGAGCAGCGATGCATCGAGCGCGTCCGTCGACGCGGCAGTGGGCTTGGTTGCGTCCTGCGCCAGCGAGCATGCCGCGGTCAGCAGGGAGACGAGAGCGATCGTTCGGAGCGCCATGTGCGCGCACCATACGGATGGCGCGCGCGTGTTGCGCGAACGCAGTTGCACTCAGCGATCAGCGGCCGCCTTCGGCGCGCGGCGCGATCTCAAGAGGCGCGTGTTGGCCGTGCGAATGCTCCGGCGCTTGTGGCGCAGCGGGCGGCATCGGAACGGGCGCCACGTTGGATGGCTTCTTCGTGCGCACGCGACGGACTTCAATCGGCGCTTCCTCGGTCTGCGGCGCGGGCGCGGCTTCTGTCCGGTTCCACGCGCGAGGCGCAATGTCCTCGCGGCGTTCGGTGAGGCGGTTCCTCAGCGCTTCGATCAAGCGCTCGACTTCGGGATCGTTCCGCCAATCCATCGCACGCTCCATGAAGCGATCGCCCTCGGGCATTCCATTGCGCTGCATGCGCGGCGCCATGCGCATGTCCATGTCGCGACGGCGTTCCTCCATGCGCTGATCCAAGCGGCGGCGCGCTTCGTTGCGCATCTCGTCCATGCGAGGCTGCATGCGGCCGCGGAACTCCTGCCTGCGCGGTCCATCGTTGCGTTGCGCGTCGCGCGCCTTTGCTTGTTTGCCGCACATCGGGCAATCGCAGTCGCAGCACTCGTCGCCGCGCGAGTCGTCGTCCTTCTCCTTGCGCATCTCGCGCACTTCGATGCGGCGACCAGGCAGGCCGTTTTCGTCCGTCATGAAGACGTGCATGTCTTCTTCCGCCGGCTGCACCTTGGTCTCGCGCCACGTTTGCGGCACTGGGGCAATGGGGCGACCTTCGACCACGCGACCCTCGATGGGCTGGCCCTCGACGATCCGCGTGCGCATGACTTTCGGGGACTTCCGTGCGCCGTCCTTGGGCTTCTTTGCCTCGGTCACGTCTTGGAGCACGACTTCCAAAGGCTTGTCTTCGACGGGTTCGGAAATCACGAACATGGGCTGCGGCGCGGGATCGCTGGTCACGTCGTCGAGCACGACTTCGCGTGGCTGCTCAGACGGCGGCACAACGCGAGCGGCGCGCATGGAAGGCTTCTTGCTCTCGACGACGGCAACGTCGCCTTCGCTGCCCTTCTTGGCCTCGGCCATGGCCTTGGCGATCTCCTTTTTCGCGTTCTCTCGGATGCGCTGGATCTCGTTGTCGACGCGCTTCCCGATGCGCTCGACGCGGACCTGGAGGTCGCGCTCGCGTCGCTCTTGGTCGGAGAGTTCTGCTTCCTTGTCCTTCTTCTGCTTCGCTTCGGCAATCACAGCCTTCTCAGCCGCTGCGCCTTCGTCGGCGGCAGCGTTGGCGCGCGCCTTGAGCTTCTCGACCAGCGCGTTGAGTTCCTTCTGCTGCTTCTTCAGCGCCTGGAGCTCTTGCTCCAGCTGCTCCTTGTGCGCGCGCAGCGCGGGATCCTGCTTGGCGGGATCCTGCGGCGTGGCCGTGCTGGCGAGCTCGTTCGATTGGGGCGACTGGGCGAGACCTTGCGCCGAGGTCGACGCACAGGAGAACAAAGAGGCGCCGGCGATGGCGAGCGCAGCGAGTGAGGGGCGGATCATTAGCGAAGGTCCTGTGGAGGTTCGGGCCAGCGTCGGCGTCCTACGGTCGACGGCGCCGCCCGAACGAACGAGATCGGCGATTCTCTCCAGAACCTTGCGAATCGAAAGCCGCAGATTCGATTGCGACGTCGAACCACGGCCGTTCGCCGCGGTCCAGTGCGCCGATCTCAGCCGATCCAATCGAACGAAATCGATGCGTCGATGTCCGGGTGCAGGCTCTTGTGCACGGGGCAGCTGTGGGCCGCGTTCTCGAGCAGCTTCTTCTGTTGTTCCGTGAACGCTCCCGGGATGCGCAGCACCACGGGCAGGCGTCCAATACGGCGCGGCGTCTGCTGCATGTGCTTTTCGACGTCTGCCGTGGCGCCTTCGAAGGCCAAGCCGTGGCGCTTCGCGACGATCGCCATCGTGGTGAGGATGCAGGTCGCGAGCGCGGTGGCGACGAGATCGGTGGGCGAGAAGAAGCGGCCGAGTCCTTCGTTGTCTTTCGGCGCGTCGGTGACGAGCTGCGATTGGGAAGGGCCGTGGGTGGCGCGGCAGGAGAGGCCGCCTTCGTAACGAGATTGAATCGAGACCATGGCGATCGATGTGGGGGCAACGCAGCGTAGCTGAGGCTGCGCGAACGTCGATCCGGCAATTGCGTGCGATCGCCGTATGGCGAAGGAAAGCTCAGGCCGACAGCGTTTCGTAGGCGCGTTGGATCGCTTTGAAGCGCTCCGCGGCTTCTTGCTGCGCAACGGGACCCAGGCGTTGGTGCGCATCGGGGTGGAACTTGCGCACGAGCTCGCGGTGTCGTTGCCGGATCTGTTCCTTGCTCGCCTCGGCGGGCAAGCCAAGCGTCTCCAGCGCGCGTTCGCGCTCGGTGCCCATGCCGCGCGTCGCGCGATCGCTGCTGCCGTTCGCTTGGCTGCGCGCGTTGCCGGATGCGCGCTGCTTGTTGTTGCTGCTCGCTCCTGCGCGTTGCTCGCCGTTCGACTTGCGCGAGGACATCTGCGCGTAGTCGAACAAGAACTGCGCGTAGCGCGGCGAGAGGCCGAAGGCTTGCGCCACGCTCTGCAACGCGCGGAACTCCGCTTGGTGCAGCGGGCCGTCGGAGAACGCGACGAGGCAGCACCACGAATAGAGCGTCGAGCATTCGCTCGCGCCAAATCGCATCGCGAGCGCTTCGGCAAGCGGCCCGAGGTTGCGCGGCGGCCTTGCCGTTGCGGACCACGCGTCGATGTCTCGTCGGATCTGCGGCGAAGCAAAACGCGTGAGCATGAACTGCCGCACGAGTTCGCGTTCGCGAGGACCCGATTCGCCGTCCGCCTCTGCGATGCCGAGCAGCAGCAAGAACACTTGCTGCTCCGGGCTCGCGCGAACAAACGCTGCGTGTTCTGCGCGTTCCCACAGCGAGCCGAGCTTGTGATCGACAGACATGCTGCGCACGAGCGGCGCGACCGACGTCGCCGCGGTCACGAACGCGAGCACGCCGAGGATGCCGTCGATCGCGCGAAACGAGCCCGAACCCGCGAGTTCGCGCAACAAGCCCGAAGGAGCTTCTGCGCCGCAAGCGAGCAACAACGCCACTGCGCCGCCGAAGCGAAGGCTCCAGTACGCGGTGGGCGTCAGCATGAAGCTGCCATCACGATGTCGCGTTGGTTGCGAAGAACGCGGCGCATTCGCGACCGACGATGTCTGCGCTTAATGCGCTTGGTCGCAGTTCGCGCGTGATCGCGCCATACGCCTGCTGCGACGGCACTCCGAAGTAGAGCTCTGGGATCGGATCTGTCGGCGCATCGACGCACCAGCGCGCGCCATCGCGCGGCGGCTCCAGCGCATCGAGGCGCGCGCACAGCGGGCGAAGGTCGCGGCGCAGCGGCGCGTGGAACGTCAGCAGCTCAAACCAACTCTCGGTGCGGTCGTGGTAGCGATGCAGCGGCCCTTCTGCGGTCTCGACCGTGTGCAACACGCGCCATGCGCCAGCGAGCGTGTTGAGCGTCATGCGCGCGATGGGCGACCGAGTCGTCACATGCGTGAAGCCGAGATGCAGGTGCAGCGTTCGCTGCAACGCGCCGCGGCGGCACGTGTCGATCTCGCTCGTGATGCGCGCACGCTCGTCAAGAAACAGTGGCGAGAACTCCTTGGGCACGGCGAGCACGTCGCGCGCGTGCTCCAGCAACCAGCGGTAGCGTGCGATGGACTTCTCGGCGCCGGACAGCGAGCGGAACTGAGACGCGATCGGCGACGCGGGGTCCGCGAGCCGCGCGATCATGCGGTCGATCGCGAAAGCGCGCGGGGACACCCACGCGCCGAAGTCGCCAGTCGCGGCGGCCGCGAGCAGCAGTTCTTCGTGTGCGAATGCGAGCTCGGGCTGCAGCACCGCGAGCAGCGAGCCGAATCCATCGGTGTCGTAGTGGTCGTTGAGGACGACCTCCGCGCCAGAGAGGAACTCGCGCTGCTCCTCGGCGGGTGCGCGCGCGTAGGACATGCAGATGGATGTGCTCAGGTCCTGCTTCCACTTCGCGGGCGTGCGGTTGCCCGGCCAGTGGCTGAGGTTGGGGCCGCTCGGCGTCATCCCGTCGACCGACAGGTGCAGGTCCGGCGTCGAGGCCGCGCCGAAGAACCCGAGTTCGAGCCGCGGTCGGGAGGATGGGTCGAAGTGAGGCATTGTGGGTGGCTGGCGCCCGTCCTACCTGATTGCGCGGCAGCTGCTGCGGACGCCCTTGCGAGACGGCGCCCGCGTCACGAGGCGGCTGTCGGACACGAGAGAGCAAAGAGTGGCTGCCGGCCGTCGGGGCGACCTGACGGCCGGCTTTTTTATCGGGCCGCCGAGGGGGCGCCAGCATCGGCCCGAGGGTGGCCGCGGCACGTGGGTTGGCGAGCGGGCGTTCTCGACCCTTGCAAAGCCGTTGGCGAAGGCTAGAGTCCGCGGCCCTCCATCACGGAGGAACCCCCGGCGTGGGGGCGTAGCTCAATTGGTTAGAGTACCGGACTGTCGATCCGGTGGTTGCGGGTTCGACCCCCGTCGCCCTCGCCACACAAGCCCGACGGCAACCTGCTTGCCGCCGGGCTTTGTTCTTTTATGGGGCTGCCTCTGAGGGCGAGGACGCGCGGGTGCGCCGCGATAAATCGTGCGGCGGCAAGGGCTTGCGGCGCCTCTGCGAGCGATGGTGGGCGTTCGCCCTCCGTCTGTCAGCGAGGCATTCCTGCCAGCAGGCGGGCCACGTCCATCGCGGAGACAACTCCGATCAGTCTTCCGTTCTCGGTCACGAACACCCGGTGCACATCGCCATCGACCAGCGTGCGGCAGACCGTGCGTAGCGAGGCGTTGGGAGAGACGGCGACCACGCGGTCGGACATCCACTCCGAGACGAGGGTCTGGCCGAGCAGCTCGGGGCTGTAGTCCTCCTTGCTCTCGATCTTCTCCTCCTCGTCGAACTCGTTCGCCTCGACGCTGGTCGTGACGACGCGAACGGACTCGCCGGGGCGCGTTCTGACCCGGTCCTGGTCGGTGTGTTCGGGCTGCGCGATGTCGGTCAACGTCAGCGCGCCGATGAGGCGGCCGTCGTTGCCCATCACGGGCGCACCCGTGATGCCCGCGTCGCTGAGTGCTGCAAGCGCTGCCTCGATCGTGTCGTCCGGCGACAGGGTCACCAACTCCGTGCGCATGAGGTCGCGCGCGGTCGCTTGAGAAAGCGTCGTCATGGCGTCAAGCCTCGATGGTGAGGAGGTTGTCGACTTCGGCAACGCCGGGCGCGGCCCATGCTGCGTCCTGCACGATGTCGCGTTCGGCCCACGAGTGGACCTTGCCGCGCAGCACGACGCGGCTCCCCTCGACGTCGGCGTGGATGCCTTCGGCCTCGACCCGCGCGTAGCGATGTAGCGCGGCGTTGAGTTTGCGGCGAAGGTCGATCGGCGCGATCGACGGCGAGACGCGGAGTCGGTTGACGACGGACTTCACGCCGGTCAGTTGTTCGACTGTGTTCTCTGCGGCGGTGCGTTGGTAGCCGTAGCCAACTTCGCCTTCGAGCGTGATGCAGCCGTTGGATACAGACACCTGCACGCGATTGTGCGGCACCATCACGTTCCACTGCATCGCTTGCACGGCGGCGCTGGCGATGTCGGCGTCGTCGCGCGCCGCGAGCCGGTCGAGGTCGACGACGAGCTCGTTGGCGATCGCCGAAACGCCGCGCACGCGCTTGGCCGCGCGCTCCGCGATGCTGCGCTCGACGAGATTGCGAACGTGGCCGGTGAGAACGGCGACGCCCTTCTCGATCGAGATGCCGATGCGCGAACTGTCGAGGCTCGGCTCCCACTGCAGTTCGTCGAGGATGTCCTTCTGGAGCGTGTTCTGTGCGGTCTTCATGGCGATGTAGTGTGGTGTAGGGCCGATTGGCGAAAGCGCGCGGCGTTGTGCCTTTGCGCTGCTGCCGATCGCGCATGGGACGAACATGTGGCAGCCACGAGTCCGCAGTGCCGCATAGCTGCAACGCGAAGACGGCCCATGGACTGCGCCGGATGCGCATCAGGATTGGCGTGATGCGCAGACATCGCGCATCGAGCGGGCGGAATCGCGACTGTGTTGTGGTTCCTGTGCGTACGTGGTTCTCGGCTGCGCGCGGCCTAGAGCGACCTCATCCCAGCGTCGGTTGATCCGACGCGCGCAAGGAGTCGAACATGCGGAAGCTCCCCTCAAACCGGATTTCCAGCCAGAAGGCCCGGCGTATCGATGCCGGTGGCCTCGACGCCTATGCAGATCTGCACAAGCCAAGCGGTGTCGTAGTTTGCAAGACGTGCCGCGCAGTGCATGAGCGCGGCAAGTGGCGCTGGTCCGATGCGCCCGATGGCGCAGAGTCTGCGCTATGTCCTGCGTGCCATCGCATCGAGGACCGAGCGCCCGCTCACGTGGTTCGTCTCGACGACGTTCCTGAAGAACAGCGCACAGAGCTGGTTGCGATGATCCATCACACGGCAGACGAAGAAGCGCGACAACACCCGATCGAGCGCTTGATGTGGGTCACGGACACCAAGTCGCGCATCGAAGTGGCGCTGACCGGTGTGCATCTCGCGAGGCGGTTGCGCGCTGCGATCGCGCGCAGTTGGCGGCAACGATTCGTGTCGAAGCTCGGCGTCGACACGACCGTGATGCGCTGGAAGGATGCGGAGGCTGCGAGCTGAGTGCTTGGCAATGCTCTATCGGCGCTCCATGCATCCTCCGCAGCCGCGCCACTCAGGGCATTGCGTGGTTCAGCGCATCCATCCGTCGTCGTTCGCGTCCTCGCGGGATTGCTCTTGGCTATGCGCCTCTTGAGGCGGAATCGCCTCGTGCAACTTCACGTTGCCGCGCATGCGCGCGACGCAGTCTTGCAGTTGGCGGCGCACCTCGTCGAAGGTCTCGTGCACGATCAACTCAGGCTTCTGTATTCCGTGCGGCTGCGTCTTCACGCGGTCCACGATGATCTCGTGGCCCGGCAACGTGAGGCGAACGCGCAAGTCAAACGGCTTTGCGCTGCGTTGATGGCGATGCGGCAGGCTCGCGGTCACGTGGCAACTGGTGATGCGATCGAACCAGTGCTCGAGCTTCTCGGCCTCCGCCCAGCAGGCGGCGCGGATGGTTTCGCTGACAGGGATGCCGTGAAACGACACGGTGAGCGGCACTTGCATGCTGCGCTCGTAGGCCGCGCGGCGAACGCAGGCACGGAGCCAAAGGGAGTAGAAGCAGCCCAGCAAATGCGGCCATTCGCGACGCCGCATCGCTGCGTCGCGAATGCACGAAAGGCGCGGCGTTAGCTGCGCCGCTTCTTCTTGCCCTTCTTACCTGGCAGCGCTGCTTCGGCCGTCGCGGCGGCGACTTGCTTCTGCGCAAGTTCGAGCAGCGTTAGCTGGCTGCGCACGGCGACTTCGTTGGCGCCGCGCACGATCCGCTCGCTGCGGCCGTCCGCGAGGATGCGGTGCGACTTCACGTTGTCCTGCAGCGAGAGGCCGAGCACTTCGTCCATCAAGCGCTTCTTGATCTGCGGGTCGTTGACCTGCACCGCGACTTCGACGCGGCGGTCGAGGTTGCGCACCATCCAGTCGGCCGACGACAAGAACACGAGCGGCTGGCCCGCGTTCTCGAAGCAGTAGATGCGGCTGTGCTCGAGGAAGCGGTCGATGATCGCCGTGACCTTGATGTTGTCGCTGAGCCCTGGCACGCCAGGACGCAGGATGCACACGCTGCGAACGCAGAGGCGCACTTCGACGCCGGCGCGCGACGCTTCGTAGAGCGCGAGCACGACCTGCGGATCCGCGAGGTTGTTCAGCTTGGCGCGAATGCCCGCGGGCTTGCCCGCCTTCTTGTTGTCGATCTCCTTCTGGATCAACGCGAGCACGCGATCGCGCATCGTGAACGGGGCTACGAGCAAGTGCTCCATCGGAGGCACGCGCGCGTAGCCGGTGATCATGTTGAACGTCTCGGCGACTTCTTCGCCGACGTCCGCGCGCGCAGTGAGCATGCCGACGTCGGTGTAGAGACGAGCCGTCGTCGGGTTGTAGTTGCCCGTTCCAATGTGGCAGTAGCGCTTGATGCCGTCGTCTTCGCGGCGCACGACGAGCGTCGTCTTCGCATGCGTCTTCATGCCGACGATGCCGTACACGACGTGCACGCCTGCCTTCTCCATGCGGCGCGCCCACTGGATGTTGGCCTCTTCGTCGAAGCGCGCCTTCAGCTCGACGACGACGGTGATCTGCTTGCGCTGCTGCGCCGCTTCGATCAGCGCGTCCA
>JBEELK010000254.1:0-3125 GCA_041168165.1 Planctomycetota bacterium
CGAGGTCCACCGGCAGCGGGATCCCCGACACGCTCGTCTTAGAGAACCCATAGAACCCAACGCCCGCCGCAAACGGACTCAGCATGCCTGTCATGCGCATCGCGAGTGTCGTGCCGATCGCGGCCTGCGTTCCTGCGACTAAGCGAAGCTCCAGCGGCCCGCCGCTGCCGATGCAGGCAGCTCCATACTCAAAAGCGCGCGGCAACACCGGCACGCCGAGTTCCCATGCGTCGTTGAGGAAGGTGCCATTCGCAGTGCCACCAAAGACCTGCACGCGCCCATTCTGCGCAGTCACCGCCTGGCTTCGCGCACGCGCGGACGACAGCGTCGTGCTGCCAAACAGCCCAACCCAGTTGGCGCCATCGAAGGCCCACACATCGTTGGCCGCAGTCCCGCCTGCCTTGCTGCCACCAAAAACCACCACTCGCTCCGCCACCGCGTCATACCCCATCGCGTGCTGCGACCGCGCTTCCGGCCCAAACGGCTGGCCACCCACCGGCGGCACCACCACCTGCGTCCACGACGCACCATCCCAATCCCACACGTCGTTCTGGAGCCCCGCAGCGGCGTCGCCGCCAAACAGCATGACCTTCTGCCGGTAGCCGTCGTACGCCATCCCGTGCTCCAAGCGCGCAGCCGGCGCATTCGACGTCGAAGCCTGAGCCCACGCGCTGCCGTTCCATGTCCACGTATCCGCGAGCAGCGTCTGCGTGTCGTCCTTGCCGCCAAACAGCACGACGACGCCTCGCGCCGCATCGAAGCACATGCGATGCCCAAACCGCGCCGACGGCGACGGCGTCGGCCGATACGACCACTGGTTGTTGGCGTAGACCCAGGTGTCCGACAGCGCGTTGCCGAGCGCGTCCTTGCCGCCAAACATCACGCTGTCGCCGCGCGCGGCATCGAACGTGAGTTGGTGCTGTTGGCGCGGCGTTGGGTTGAGGATCGAGATGCGCTGCTGCCAGGTGCCGTTGGTCGCAACGAACGTGGCGCCAAACAGCCCGCTCGCCTGCTGGCCAGAAAACAACAACCACGACCCGTCCGCGCGCGCCGCAAGCCCGGCGTCGGCGATGCCGGCGGGCGCATTGGTCTGCGGCAGCGGCGTCGCGGTCATCGCGACGTAGCCCTGCGCAGTCAGAGAGGACAACAGAAGGAGCGGGGCGACTCGAGCTGCTCGATGGGCAGCATTGCGGCGTGGCGTCATGGGGATCTCGCTGGTCTTGCGTGGATCCCTAGGAATCGCCACCGATCCCTTCTGTGACAGAAACTTGGGTGGCGCTCGCAGAAACCTGCCGCACCACCCCTTCGCTCGCGGCCTACCGCATTCGCGGCGGCGCCTTCATCCGTCGCGCGTCGCCTACTCGGGGATCGCGTCGTCTACCGATTCGCGGTCGACGTCGAGGATGCAGACGACGCGGGGCTCCGTTCCAAAGTTGGCGGCCTCGTGCTCGGCCTGCCCGTCAAACACCATGCACTTGCCCGGGCCCCAGTGGATCGTCGTGCCCGCGACGCGCATGCCCGACTGCGGGTTGGTGAAGATGCCGAGGTGGCAGCGCAGCAGATCGAGCACGCCGTTGCGGCCGTCGTTGTGCGGGATGATGTGCGTGCCCGGCATCATCATC
The DNA here is from genome assembly GCA_041168165.1 of Planctomycetota bacterium. GTDB lineage: Bacteria > Planctomycetota > UBA1135 > UBA1135 > UBA2386 > SXPK01. Next base: position 1,623 of record JBEELK010000254.1, read on the forward strand.
GAGAACGCCGCCCGCTCGACGCCCTTGATCCGCGAGATGATGCGCGCGGTCTCGGGGATGCGCTTTGCGTTGTTGGCGCATTCGCCGGCGAGGTGCCAGGACGGGTCGCGGCTATAGAACACGTAGGTCCGCCAGCTGCCGGTGTAGCCCTCCTTCTGCGGCCACTCGGCGTAGTCCTCGACCTTGAGCTGCTTGGCCTCGGCAAGGATCGCTTCGAAGTGCCGCTCGAGGTAGCGCGTGAACGGGAAGGTCGGCGCCTCCCAAAGCATCTGTTGGCCGGTGGACATGCGGGCAGGATGGTGTTGGCGATCGGGCGAGGGGTCAAGGGGCCCCGCCCGACTCGGGATCGAGAATGCGGCGCGCGCCCCTGTAGAGTGCCGCGCTCGAACCAGGACTCCTCATGCGCATCCCCCACGCCACCGCTCTCCTCGCCGCTATCACCGTCGTCGCCTGCTCGTCGCAAGACTCCCAAGCCAACGGCGCATCCGCGCAGGCTCCCGTCACGGCCACGGCCACGGCCGCAGTTGCCGTGGCGCCCGCGCCCACGACGCTGAAGGCCGCGATGAAGGCGATCGAGGACGACTGGAAGAAGGTCGAGGCTGCGATCGACGCGCTCAAGAAGGGCGCCGAGCCCGACCTCGCCGCGACCGAGGCCGCCGCGCGCCGCGTCGCGCAGGCGATGCACTTCGCCTACGACCCGTTCGAGGACAAGGAAGTCCCCAACTTCGCGGTGATGGCGAAGGAAGCCGAGGCCGCCCTCAACGCGTTTGCCGACGGCGCGAAGAACGGCAAGAAGGACGCGCTGCAAGAACTCGGCAAGACGCTGCAAGAGCAGCACTGCGCGCGCTGCCACGACGCGACGGAAGAAGCGAAGGGCTGAGTTCGCGCGACGCGGGGCGTCCTTGAGTCACGGCGTCACTGCGCGCGCAGCTGGACCAATTCCGGCATCGCGGTCGCCTGCTCGATGTTGGCGATCGCGTCGCGAACGGTGCGCGCCTTCTGCTGCATCAAGTGCTTGGGGAAGTCGGGCTCTTCCTTCTCGAAGTAGTCCGCGAGCTTCTGCAACTCCGGCAGCGCGACCTTGGCGCGCGCGCCGTAGAGCAACAGGATCTCCATCAACTCGGGCGTGCGATGTTCGCTGGCCCACGGGTTTTGTTCGCGCGCATAGCGAACGCACGCCATGAGGCCCTCTTCGATGCGGTTCTTGGCGAGCACGCGCAGGCCTTCGACGCGCACGCCATCGGCAAACATCTCGCCGCTCGGCGCAGGTTCTTGCACGGCGCGATAGATCGCGGGCAAGAGCGGCGCGACCGCTTGCTCGGACAAGTTGCGATAGACGGACGCAAAGCTGCTGCGCGCGCGGCCATCCTGGTTTTGCAGGCCAGCCCGCACCGCGGCATAGAGCGCTTCTGGATCGACGCCTTCGAGCGAACGGTCGAGCATGCCGCCGCGATCAAACAACGCGAACGTGAGGTAGCGCTGCTGCATGGAGCGCGGATCGCG
>JBEELK010000255.1:0-5801 GCA_041168165.1 Planctomycetota bacterium
GGTCATCGCGCCAGATGCGCGATGCGATCAGCCGCGGATCAGTTCGAACCCTCGGCTGTATTCCTTCTTGATGAACTTCTCTGCGTCGGCGTCGTTGCGCACGCGCAGGTTCGCTGCGTCCCATTCGAGGCGACGGCCAAGGCGCATCGCGACGTTGCCGAGCAGCATCGTCTCGGTGAACGGCGCCGAGTACTCGAAGTTCGCGAGCGGCTGCTTGTTAGCGAGAATGCCCGCGAGCCATTCCTCGTGGATGCCGGGGCTGCGCGGCAGCGTCTGCGCGGGCGCCTTCACGTCGGCGAACTGCGCCTTCGGGTAGAGCGCGTAGCTCTCGCCGTAGTCAGTTGGCGAGAACAGTTTGCCCTTGTCGCCGATCAGCAAGAAGCCACCTTCCTTGAGCGAGCGCAGGCCCTTGCGGTCCTCTTCGCTCGGCAGCTTCTCGGCGGGCGGCGTGCGGCCGCCGTCATACCAATGGACGACGCACGGCTTCTTGCCGTTGCGCGCGCCGAAGCCGAAGCGAATCGTCGACGCCTTGGGCGCGGTCTCGTCGGTCATGGCCTCGGTGTCGGCCTCGACCCAATCGGGCGCGCCGAGTTCGAGCGCGAAGAACGGCAGGTTCGCGACGTGGCAGGCCATGTCGCCGAGTGCGCCCGTGCCGAAGTCCCAGAAGCCGCGCCAATGGAACGGCGCGTAGCCCGAGAAGCCCGAGTCCTTGCGGCCCGCGGCGTACGGGCGATACGGCGCTGCGCCGAGCCACAGGTCCCAACGCAACGACGGCGGGATCGCGTCGATGTGCTTGGGCCGCGCGATGCCTTGCGGCCACACGGGGCGATTGGTCCACACGTGCACTTCGGTCACGTCGCCGATCGCGCCGCCGCGAATGAACTCCGCCGCGCTGCGGAAGCCATCGAGGCACGTGCCCTGGTTGCCCATCGACGTGATCACGCCGGACTTGCGCGCCGCATGCAGCATGACGCGCGCTTCTTCGACTGTGTGCGCCAGCGGCTTCTGCACGAACACGTGGTAGCCGAGTTGCATCGCGATCAATGCGGGCACCGCGTGGCTGTGATCGGGCGTGCTGATCACGACCGCGTCGACCTTCTCCTTGTCGAGCAGTTCGCGGTAGTCGTGGTAGAAGGCCGCCTTGGGGTGCTCTTGCCGCGCGTTCGCCGCCTTGCCGTCATCGACGTCGCAGAGCGCCACGATGTCGTGCAGCTTGGCGCAAGCCTGCATGTCGGAGAGGCCTTTGCCGCCGCAGCCGATCTGCGCAATGCGCAACCGTTCATTGGCGCCGCGGCGCGCGGAGCTGGGCGCGCTGCAGGAGACGAGGGAGAGGGCGGCCGCACTCGCGGCAGCCGACAGCAAGAAGTCGCGACGGGACGTCGTGGTCATGGTTCTGCTGGTTTCGTGGTTGGGAGAGAGTGACAGGGAGATGGGGGAGAGAGCACCGCTGGGAGTGCGGCGCATGCGTTTGGGTCAGCGCGCCTGGACCTTCACGAGTTCGCCGACTCGATCGAGCATGCGGCGCAGTTCGTCATAGTCGGGGTGGCGCATGCGGACCCATGCGTTGGCCATGTAGCCCGCTTCGACGCCTTGCGTCTTCGTGCCGGGCTCGGGGAAGTGCGAGTCGATGATCCAGCGCGAGAACTCCTTCTCCATCTGCTCGCGCCCTTCATAGCCCGCGATCACTCCGTCCTTGTCGGGCCGCAGCGCGATCATGCCGCCGCAGAAATGCCGATTGGGCCGCTGCGTGATGCGGCCGTGCACAACGGCCTCGCCCCATGCCTTGAAGATGTCGAACTCGTTGGCCGCCGCGTAGACGTCCCACATGCCGACACCCGGCGGGCGACAGCCGATCTCGGAGAACTTCAGCCCCTTGTCGCCAAAGAACCACTCCATGTGCGTCGCGGACGTCCACACACCGAGCGCCGTGATGGCCTTTAGGCCCATCGCGCGCAGCTCTTGGTAGCTCGGCTGGTCGATGCGGTTGGTCGTCACGATCTGCGGCGAGATCCACCGCGTGCGCATCGCCTCGAGCACGTTGGGGAAGTAGTGCGTCGCGAAGTCCGCGACGACTTGCCCGTGCACCGTGATCGTGTCGTAGAAGCCTTCGTGGCCGGTGAGGAACTCTTCGATCGCGACCGCGCGGCCTTGGTCCACGCGCAGTTCGGTCATTGCCTTCTCGAGTCCCGCATCGTCGTCGCACCGCGTGGCCCCCGACGCGCCGGCGCCATCGACCGGCTTCAGGATCACCGGGTAGCCGTGTTGTTTGGCGAACGCGCGCGCGTCCTCGCGCTTTTCGACCCGTGCGCTCGCCGCGCACGCGATGCCGGCCTCGCGGATCGCGTCCTTCATCGACGGCTTGTCGCGGCACAGCCACGCCGTGCGCGACGTCGTGCCATGGATTTGCAGCGCTTGGCGAACGTGCGCGGCGGCCATCACGTGCGCCTCGACCGTCGCCTCCAAGCGATCGACGCGCCGCTTAGCCGACAGGTGCCGCACCGCGTCCGCGAGCGCGCCCTCGTCGACGACCGAGCGCACCTGCTGGAACCCAAACAGCCCGCGCCGCAGCTCGTCCGGCAGCGCTTCGGCGGGCCGTTCGCTGATCGCACTGACGGACGCGCCGGTGGCGATCAGGCCGCGCAGGAACTCACGCTGGTTCTTGGGGAACGACGGCTCGACGAGGACGACGTGCATGGCGGGCGGGCATGATGCCACGGGGCGGGCGGGGAAGCACCGACGAGGATCCGAGGAAGGTGAGGGCCGAACGCGCGCGTGCTGTCCGCCGCGAACGCCGCGGCTCGCCTTCCCCCGTTGCGCATCTCCCTTCTGAGGCCAAGATGCTGCGGTGACCACGAAGGACGCCGAGATCCAAGCCCGCATCGAGCAGCTCGGGAGGTTCTTCATGGGCACATCGGACATCCACATCACGTTGGCGCGCGTCGTCAAGACGCTGGAGGAGTTGGGGATCCCCTACGCGATCTGCGGCGCGATGGCGGTCAACGTGCACGGCCTGAGACGCGCGACCGAAGACGTCGATGTGCTGCTCACTCCCGAGGGCCTTTCTCAGTTCAAGGCGCACGCGTTGGGTCGCGGCTTCGTCGAGAAGTTCGCGGGCAGCCGCGGGGTGAAGGACGCAGAGACCAAGGTGCCGGTCGACTTCCTGCTGACCGGCGGCGTGCCCGGCGACGGCGTGATGCGCGGGATGACCTTCCCCGATCCGAAGGACGTCGCGATCGACAACGCAGGCAAGCGGTATGTGGACCTCGCGACGTTGGTGGGGATGAAGGTCGCGAGCGCGATGACGACTCGGGACCGCTGGCGCGACTGGGACGACGTGATCCGCCTGATCCGCGCGAACGAGTTGGGGGAGCACTTCGCGGACGGGTTGCACCCGTATGTGCGCGAGAAGTACCGCGAGCTGTGGCGCGATGCGCAGATGCCGCCGGCGATGGAGTCGTAGGAACGACGCGCTCCTGCGACCGTCGCGGGCGACCGCCGCGCATTCGCCACGTTCTCCCCGCGATTCCTCAGATTCCCGTCACGCCACTTCTACGCACACATACCCCTCGCCCCGATGACTAAGAAACCGCTGCTCGAGCCCCTGTGGTGGCTCACTTCTCGGCCCTGGATGAAGCCCGTGATGGGGCTCGCCCGCGCTGTCTTGGGCCCGGATCGACTGCGGCGGTGGAAGCAGAAGCTCAAGCCGAGGTTGTCGCCCTCAGTCGCCTGGAACATCGACGCGGTGCACCGCATCGATCGGCACGGAGCGTTTGTGATTGGATGGCTCCTGGACCCGACCGGTGAAGTGGTGCGCTTCGAGATGGAGTCTGAAGGGGAGACCATCAACCTGAAGCCGATGTGGGCCCGGTGCGCCCGCAAGGACGTGGTGACCAGCGTGGCTGGCGCCGCGCGCACGGACGTCGATGTGGGCTTCGTGTGTTGGATCCCGGGTCTCCCCGTTGCAGGCAGTTGCGTGTTCCGCGTGACGAACGAGAAGGGTGCGGTCGACTCGAAACAGGTGGGCGTGCGCGACGTGGCGTCGCCGCTGGAGTGGTCCAAGGAAGCCTTGGTCCACCTGTCGATGCAGAGCCCGTTCGTCGCCGACATCATCCAAAAGCACATCGGGCCGCCGCTGCGCGCAATGACCGCGATCCCCAAGGTCGCGGGCGCTCCGACGATCCGCGAGTTCGGCCCGCGCCCGTCGCACCCGGCGATCACGCTGCTGATCCCGCTCTACGGACGCGCCGACTTCTTGCGCTACCAGACGGCGCTGTTCGCGAGCGACGCGGAGATGCGCGACGTCGAACTGCTCTACGTGGTCGACGATCCGCGGCTCACCGAGTCCGTCTGCCAGATGGCGATGCACGCCTACCAATTCCAGCGGCTGCCGATCACGCTGGTCATCAACGAACGCAACCTCGGCTTCTCCGGCGCCAACAACGTCGGCGCGTCCGTGGCGCGCGGCGAGACGTTGGTGCTGCTCAACTCGGACGTGTTCCCCGGCGCGCCGGGTTGGCTGTCCAAGCTGATCGCTCCGCTCGCGGACCCCGAGGTCGGGTTGGTCGGCGCCAAGCTGATCTACGAAGACGGCACGATCCAGCACGATGGCATGCGGATGACGACCTACGAGGCGTGGGGCGGTTTGCCGATCCTGCTGCATCCGGGCAAGGGCATGCCCGACCAGGGCGCTGGCCCTGCGGTCGCGGACGCAGAAGCCGTGACCGGCGCATGCCTCGCGATCCGCGCCAAGGACTACCGCGCGCTCGGCGGTCTCGACGAGGGCTACCTGCTCGGCGACTTCGAGGACTCGGACCTCTGCCTGCGCGTTCGCCGCGCGGGTCGCAGCATCAAGATCGTGCGCGACGTTTCCCTGTTCCACTTGGAGCGTCAGTCGCAGTGGCTGATGCCGGATATGGACTGGCGACAGAAGATCACGGTCTACAACTGCTGGCGTCACGCGCAGGCTTTGAAGGGGGAACTGTCATGAGTCGCACCAAGGTCTTGATCATCGCGCACGGCCATCCGGACTTCGCTAAGGGTGGCGCCGAGAATGCCGCGTATCGCCTCTACCGCGGCCTCAACAGCCTGCCGGATTCGGAAGCGTGGTTCATGGGTCGCAGCGCGAGCGCGGGCTTGCTGCACACGGGCACGCCGCTCGCGGTCGTGCGCGATCGCGAGTTCCACTTCTACGCCAACGCGGACCACTTCGACTTCTCGAGCCTCGACCCGCAGAACCTCTGGCGCGACTTCGCCGAGTTGTTGCAGCGTCTGCAGCCCGACGTCGTGCACTTCCATCACTATCTGCACATCGGCATCGAGGCCGTGCGCGTCGTGCGCAACACGCTGCCAAAGGCGCGCATCGTGATGACGCTGCATGAGTATTTGGGCATCTGCTACAACATGGGGCAGATGGTGAAGACGGATGGGTCCCTTTGCTACGAAGGGAGCCCCGCTGCATGCCACGCGTGCCGCAGCGATCGCTCGCCGCAGGACTACCAAATGCGGCGCATGTTCTTGAAGTCGTTCTTCGACCTCGTCGACCAGTTCGTGGCGCCGTCGCACTTCTTGCGCAGTCGCTACATCGACGCGGGCATCGCGAAGGAACGCATCCAGATGATGTGGGACGCTGGGCCCGAAGGACCGCGCGCAAAGCTGCGGCCTTGCCCCGAGGGCGAGCTGCGCGGCCGCTTCGTGTTCATGGGCCAGTTCACGCCGTTCAAGGGCGTCGAAGTGTTGCTGCAAGCGTTCTCGATGCTGCCCGAGAAGATCCAGGAGCGTTGTCGGCTCGAGGTCTTTGGCAC
>JBEELK010000256.1:0-9084 GCA_041168165.1 Planctomycetota bacterium
TGGACGAAGCCTCGGCGCACGCGATCAAGTAGTAGGACGCGATCGCGAGCTTGCTGTGCGGCAGGCGGATGGGGCGCAGTTCGGCTCCGAGGCTCTGCCACGTTGCCAATGCGCGCGCGCATGCGACGCGCACGTCGTCATGGATGCCGCGCTCGATCGCTTCGTCCTGCAGCACGCCGATGCGAAGGCCTGCAAGCGGAGTGGGCGTTTCTGCGATCGCGCATTCGCTGCTCGACGCATCGATCGAAGTCGAATCGCGCGGATCGCGGCCGGCAGTCTGCATCGCGAGTGAGAGGTCGTCGGCCGAACGCGCAAGGAAGCCGACGCAATCGAGCGAGCTCGCATACGCGACGAGCCCGTAGCGGCTGATGCGGCCATAGGTGGGCTTGATGCCCGTGACGCCGCACAGCGATGCAGGTTGGCGCACGGAGCCGCCGGTGTCGCTGCCGACGCACAGCGGCACGAGATCGGCTGCGATCGCCGCCGCCGCGCCGCCGCTGCTGCCGCCGGGCACGCGCGCACGGTCCCACGGATTCTTCGTCGCGAAGAACGCGGAGCGCTCCGTCGAGCTGCCCATGCCGAACTCGTCCATGTTCGTGCGGCCGACGGCGATCGCGCCGAGCGCTTCGAGCCTTGCTACCACGGTCGCGGTGTAGGGCGCTTCGAATCGTTCGAGCATGCGGCTGCCGCACGCGGCGATCTCGCCCTGCACCAGGAGGTTGTCCTTCGTCGCGAACGGCACGCCCGCGAGCGGCGGCAGTTCTTCGCCGCGGGCTCGCGCTGCGTCGATCGCTTCGGCCTTCGCCATCGCCCGGTCTTGGAACACGCCGACGAAGGCACCGATCGCGCCGTCGTGCGCGGCGATGCGCGCGAGGCTGTCGGCAACGATGTCCGCGGCGCGTCGCGATCCGTCGCGCACTGACGCCGCGATCTCGCGGCACGAAGACATGGGAACCTGCGTCATGCTCAGCCCTCGACGACGCGCGGGACCAAGAAGCAGTCGCCGGCCGTGCGCGTCGCGTTGCGCAGCACGGCGTCGAGGGGCAGCGTCGGCTCCGGCTCGTCGGGGCGCAGCGGGAGTGGCGCTGCGTTCTCGACGCTCGTGCCGGACTCCGGCGTGAACGCGCGCATGGGCTCGAACGAGGCCATCACCAAAGCCAGCTTGTGGCCGACTTCGGCAGCACGGTCCGGCGTGAGTTGCAGCCGGGCAAGGCGGCACAGCGCGGCGAGAGGGGCATCCTTGGCCTCGGTCATGGCCCGGTGTTATCGGCGGGACCCGGGCAAGATGCGCAGCCGATTTTCGCCGGAGCGGACCATGGGAGCGTCGTCGCTCGCGCGCAATCCGGCCGGGGAAAACCTGTGGAAGGATGGTGGGCAGATCGTGGACGCGCGATCCCATCCTCTGGCCAGCAACGGAACTCCGGCAACAGCCCGTGGCGCGTTCCCCGGGGGCATGGTTAGCATCCCGCGCCTCGCCGGTTGCGCCCGGCGGCGTTCAGGCCCTGCTTCGGCTGGGCTTGGCGGCGTTCGCAGCCTGACTGCGCGCGCACCGCGCCCTTCCAACCATGGAAACCGCTTCGTTCGTCGTCATCGGCCTCACCTGCAACGTCGTCGGTGTGTTCTTCCTGGCGAACTCCATCCGCTTCCGCGAGCCGATGAAGGCGCTGGAAGAGACGTTCGGCATCGGCCGCGCGGGCCTCGGCAAGGCGCAGGACACCGCGTTGAACTCGATGCAGGTCGTGCTCGGGTTCGTCTTCCTGACGCTGGGCTTCGTGCTCCAGGCCGTCGGCCACTGGAACGGCGATTGGTTCACGATCGCGGCCTGCGCCGGCATCCTCGCCTCCGCTGGCGCGGTCTATGCGATCGGCGCCTACCAGTCGCGCCGCGCGTTCAAGAAGTTGCTGCGCGAGTTCTTCGAGCGGCAGTCGACGTGGTCGTTCACCGAGGACATGGAGCTGACCAAGGAAGTCGGCTCGATCCTCGGCGTCCCCTACTCAGGCGACATGACCCGCGATGTCTACGTGCATCAGGTGCGTCAGGCACTCGGGTTGCCCGCGCAGGCGCCCAAGGCCGCGACGCTGTCCGACCGCGCGCGCCGCATCGCCCTTCCGCGCTGAAGTCCCTTCCGCGCTGAAGTCCCTGCCGCGCGGATCGAGTTGCCGCGCGGATCGCGCGCTCGCGAAGAACCGCGATCAATCGCGGAGCTCTCGATGCACAGCGGGCATGCGCACGTTCGATCCATCCCTCCGCCGCTCTCTTCGCGAACTCACGCACGCGATCCTCGATCTCGTGTTGCCGCCGCACTGCCCTGGCTGCGGAGAACGCCTCATGGAGAGGACGGGCAACGGCAGGCTGTGCCGTGCCTGCGCGGTCGATCTCGAGCCGCTCCCTGCCATCGGGTGCTGGCGTTGCGGCGAGCCTGCTGCGAACGGCCTCGGCGAACGCGACGCTGGCGAAACGGTGCGCTGCTCTGGCGACCACCGAGCGCTCACGGGCTTTGCGTTCGCGCGGGCGGCGTTTGCTTACCGCGGTTCGGGCGGCGCATTGGTGCGGCGACTGAAGCTCGGTGGCGACTTCGGCGCGCTCGATGCGCTCGCCACGGCGATGGCGCAACGGGTTGCGCCGCGTCTGCTGGGCGAGTGGCGCAGGCCGGTGTTCGTCGCTGTGCCGTTGCATCGCTCGCGTCGGAAGGCGCGCGGCTTCGACCAAGCGCAACTACTGGCCGAAGCGGTGGCGCACCGGGTCGGCGCTCCAAGCGAACGCGGCGTGCTCGTTCGTGTGCGCAGCACGTTGCCGCAAGGCGATGCACGCGTGCTGTCGCGCGCGCACAACGTGGAAGGCGCATTCGTGGTTGCGCAGCAGCGCAGGATCGAAGGCCGCAACGTGGCGCTCGTCGATGACGTGATGACGTCGGGCGCTACTGCGCGCGCATGCGCCGAGGTCTTGCGCGCCGCGGGCGCGAACGCGGTGGCTCTCGTCACCGCATGTCGCGCGCGATCCTTGCTGGCGTGACCCCGAGGGGATCAGCAGCGCAGCGCGTGCTCGAACTGGTTGATCCGCGACACGGCGTCGTAGAAGTCGTTCTCGACGAAGTGCGGGTCGATTTCGAACGCGCCGTCTTGGCCGGCTTTCCCCGTGCGCACGAGGATCGTGCCGACTTCGGCGCGCTGCGCCGCGAGGATGTCGAGCGACGTGTGGCCGATCATCCAGCAGCGGTGCAGGTCGAGGTCGAACTCCTGCTGAGCCATCTTGAAGATGCCCGGGCCAGGCTTGCGGAAGACCGATTCGCGGCGGAAGCGACCCTTGCCCTTTGGGTGGTAGGGGCACGAGTAAATCTTCGCGATCGGGATTCCGTCGGCGCGCAAACGTTCGATCAGCACCTCGCAGAAGCGGGTGAAGTCGCGCTCCTTGCGTTGGCCAAATGCGATGTCGTGGCGGCTGGTGGCGAGGAACAGCTTGAAGCGGCTCGGGTCGACGCGGGTCAGCGCTTCGTAACTGCGGGGCAGGAACGGCACGGAGTCCTCGGGGCCGAGGTCGGGCGAGTTCACGAGCACGCCGTCGAGTTCGAAGAAGATGCCTTGCTTGTCTGGGATCTTGGCCATGGTGGTGTCTGCGTGGCCCTGATCGGCCGATGGCAGCGATCCCTGGAGAATTCGGGCGAAAATGCTGCTTCTTGCGGTGCGTGGAAGACGCAGAAGTCTCGGACAAACCCTGGCCTCAGGGGGTTGCTGCGCGCGTAGAGGCCTGCACACTCGGTCCTGTTCCCTTTATTGCCCGCGTTGCCCTTATGACCCAGAGCCGTGAGACCAAGCTCATGCTCGCGGTCCAGTCCGGGGATCTGTCCGCCTTCGAGCAACTCGTCGAACGCTATCAGGACATGGTCTACGGCTTGGCCCTGAGCATGCTCCGGTCCCCAGAGGACGCGGAAGAGGCGGCGCAGGATGCATTCGTCAAGCTGTTCCGGGCGCGCGACCAGTTCGATGTGACAAAGGAAGTGGAGCCGTGGCTGCTTCGCATTGCCGGCAACGCATGCCGCGACCGACTGCGGCGGCGCAAGACCCTCGGCAATCTGCCGGTGCTGCGCGACGAGAGTGCCCAGGAACTCGCCAGCCAGATTGCGGATCCATCCGTGGTCGGCGAATCGGTTGCTGCGATGCGTCAGTTGATCCGCAGCGAGCTCGACCGGCTTAGCGAGGGGGCGCGGCTGCCACTCGAACTGAAGTATCACCGTGGGTTGACGAATGCACAGATCGCCGAGGCGCTCGGCATGTCGCTCAGCAACGTCAAAGTCCAACTCGCGCGGGCCAAGGACATCCTGGCTAGCCGTCTTGGCAAGGTGCTCGAAGCATGAGCGGCCTACCGGACGACGAGGACTTTGGCTTCGTGCCACCCGAACTCGGGGCTGCCTTTGGGTCCTCGGGGCTTCCGCGGTCGTGCCAAAACGCGCGCGAGCAGATGCGTGACTACGCCGACGGCGATCTTGAGCCGGCGGATCACAAGGTCCTTGAGAGCCACGTTCATGACTGCCGTGCCTGTGCAGTCGCGTTGGCCAGGGTCGAGTTCGAGACGCTGCGTTTGCGCCGCGCCTTCTCCGATTCTTGGGCCGCGGTGACGCCTCCGCCCGGCTTCGCGCGGCGCACGATCGCGCGCCTGCTGCTCGAGTCTCCCGAACTAGCACTCTCGCCTGACACCGCTAGCGCTGCGCATGTGGCGAACGGTCCGCAAGCAGGCACGCCGCAGCCCGCGCCGCGCGACCTTGCGCGCCGGGTGCTGGATCGGGCGACCGCGGAGATCTTGGCCGGCGCCGCGGCTCCTCGGCGAACCTCGCGCACGCGTTTCGCGGCGGCGCTGGCGCTGAGCCTCGCGTTCCTCGGCGTGATCGCGGGCGCATTCTGGGGCTCGGTGGTCGAACTGCAGGCGCACGTTCGGCTCGCGGTCGTCCGTGCCGAGCGCGGCTGGCGCGAAGTCGGTCGCGACCTGCTCGAACTGACTCCGGGAGATGGCCTCGCCGAAGGCGCCGTGCTGCGCCTGCACGAAGAGGGCACGGCCGATGTCGAGTGGTACGACGCGTCGGTCATCGGCGAACAGCCGGCGGCGCAGATCAAGCTCCTCGGCGACACCGAGTTGCGCGTCGATGGCCAACTGCAGTTGGTGCATGGCTCGATGGAGGTGACGTCGCACCGTCCGATGTCGGTGCTGCTCGGCGACGGCTCGACGATTGAGCTTGGAGCCGGCGTCTACCACATCACGGCCACGGAGCAGGAAGGCCCATTTGACGCGCTGTTGACCGACGGACTTGGCCTCGGCGTTCGCGTCGAAGTGGAGCGCGGCGACGCTGCGCGCCTCGATCGCGAGTCGGGCAACGCGGCCGTCGTCAGCGTCGGGCAAGTCGGTCGCTACGGGCGCGGAGCCTTGGGCATCGCCGTCGAGAATCGTCCATCTACCGGCGCTCCCCTTGGCGCGCTTGCTGCGGCGCCGCGGCAGAACGTCGCTTCAGAGCCGCAGCCGGACCTCATGGGAATGGTGGTCGATCCGTATGGCTCGCCGCTCGCGCATGCGACCGTTCGCATGTCGTTCCCAACGGCCGCGGGGTTGGTGTCGAGAGTCTTCGACACCGACCACGCGGGCAACTTCCTCGTGATGGCTGGCAGCGGGATGCTGTCTGGCTTCGCGCTGGTGGAAGCGCTGCCGCCGGCGGGGCGGTCTGACTTGGCGTTCCTGCCGATCGATGCCTACCCGCTCGAAGCGGTGGCTGGCCGCTATGTCCTGCGTCCGATCCGACTGTCGGCGGGCGTGCGCATTCCTGGTCGCGTAGTCGCGGCCGATGGCGCGGCGCGGCCGTTCGCGCGCGTGGTCCCGACCTTCTACGACGAGGCGCTCGGCCACATCCAGCCATGGATGCAGGGCGCCGTGACCGCGGATTCCGACGGACGCTTTGAGATCGCCGGGATGCCGCAGCAAGCAGGGGCGGCTCGCTCGGTTGGCGTCGTGGCGTTCCATCCAGATGCGGAAGCTCGGTTCGTGCCGCTGTCCTCGGTGGGCGCGTCGGGCGGCGAGGAAGTCACGCTGGCGCTGCAACCGATGTCGCAGTGGACGTTGCGCGGACTTGCGCCGATGCGGAGCTACACCGTGTTGGAAGAGGTCAACGGACTGCCCGCAGGACTCGGCACGCGTCGTCACTTCGTTCAGTCGGATGAGACTGGCGTTGCAACCGGGTTGCGCTGCGGGCGAGGTCGTCTGTGGCTCGAGGTCGGCGTCGGCAGCCGCGCGATGGTGCAGTCGATCGCACGCATGCCGAACGGTGTCGCGGAGGTTGGCTTCGAGCAGATGGCACGCAGCGCGGCGCTGGTCGCGTCGCAGTCGGTTCCTGGCGTGCCGGGCAACAGCCTCGAACTCGCAGTGCAGCACCGCTTCCTGCGCGCGGATCCCGAGCCCACGGTCGGCGAGGAGGCGTTCGTGCAGTCGCCGGTCGGCGGACTGATGGGCGGCGTGCAGTTGTTTGCCTTGAAGGCGCGCGTTGGCAGCGGCCCTGATGCGCGGTTCCTCGGCATGTCGCGCCAGGGCGCAAGCGCGCGCGTGCGCTTCGAACCCGGCGAAACCGAGTTGTTGGCCATCGATCCGAGTGGCGTGCTTGGGCTGCGCGCGTCGATCCTCTCGCTGCGTGGCGGCGATGTGCACGGTCGCCTGCTGCCGATCGCGCTGGAGTCCCTGGGCCGCGCCGAGTTGGCGTTGGCGCTACAGCCAGCGCAGATGTCGCTGTCGACGGTCTGGAGCCCGTTGCTCGCGGGTCCCGCCGGTGCGCGGCCGCAGATCCATCGAACGTTGCTGCGCGCAGAAGGCTGGAGCGCCGCGTCGCTGCCGCCTGGCGAGTATCTGGTGCAAGACCAACTGCAGCGGTCGTTCCGCGTGCGCGTGGTCGCGGGCCAGACGGTGACGATTCGCTAGGTAGAGGCTCGTTGCTACTCCGCGAGGAACGCGGCGACTTCGTCGAGTGCTGCCGCGGTCTCGAGCAGCAGCGAGTGTCCTGCGTCTGGCATGCAGCGGTAGCGAGCGCCTTGGATGCGACGGCTGGTCGCCTCGACGTCGCGTGGCTCCGTCAACGTGTCCTCTGCGCCTGCGAGGCACAGCGTGCGCGCGCGGCACGCTGCGGCGTCTCGTTCGCCATCGAACTCCTGCAGCGCTCTCGCTTGCGCGCACATGAACGCGCGACTGTCGGCCGTCGGCTTCATGCTGCGCAGGATGTCGTCGACGACGGCTTTGCGCGACGACAGGAAGGTGGACCCGAACAGGAACGGCGCCACCAACTCGCCGAAGTGCGCGCCATCGACCTCGGTGCAGAGCAGCTCAAACATGCGATAGACGCGCTTGCTGCGCGCCGTCGCGAACGCAGAACTGCACAACATCACGAGCGCCGAGACGGAGCTTGGATCCAGGCTCGCGGCGCGCAACGCAACCTTGCCGCCGAGCGACGTGCCAACGAGCGCGCAGGGTTGCGGCAACGTGCGCGCGACCGCGAGCACGTCGAGCGCAGCTTCGTCGAAGGAGTAGCTGTCGTCGGGCAGGGGCCCGGATGGGGCGAGCCCCACGGGATCGACCGCGGCGCACGTGAATCCGAGCTTCTGAAAGCGCCGCGGCAGCGTGCCAAACAACTTGGCTCCCGATCCGAGGCCCGGCACGAGCACGACGCCTCTGCCTTGGCCTTCCTGCGTGTAGTGGATGACCCGGCCGTTGCGTTCGATCGTCGGCATCAGCGCGCTGCTCCGAGGTAAGCGCGTTCGATGGCGGGCAGCATCGTGAGCACGACGTCGGCCGTGATCTGCATGCTCTTCGGCGAGCAGTTCTCGATCGTGTCGGTCGGCTTGTGCCAGTGCGGGTTGTCCTTGAGGTCAATCAAGTCGAGCGACGGGATGCCCGCTTCCAAGAACGGCACATGGTCGTCGCTTGCGGACTCTGCCGACCGGAAGAACGACTTCTCGCGGCCGGTCGCGACGGCGGCCGAGAACGCGATCTTGCGCAGGCGCTCCGTGCTGTAGAGCTCCTCCTGCAAGTGGAGGTCGGTGCGCGCCACCATGTCGAGCAAGACGAGCGCGCGGATCGGCGCCGCTTGTCCTTGTTGCAGTCCTTCGAGGTAGCGCTGGACGTAGCGCTTGCTGCCGAACAATGCGCGCGCAGCGTCGTTCCAGGTCCAGTCGAGGCTCTCTTCGCCGTCGAGGAAGAGCAGTTCGATCGTTGCGTCGCGTTGCGTTGCAGCAATCACTGGCGCAAGCGCGAGCAGCAGCGCGACTGCGCTGCCGCCGTCATTGGCGCCGACGAAGTGGAAGTTGCGCGCGGGATCCGAGTGACCTTGCGTGCACTTGGTGTCGTGGTGGCACGCGAGCACGATGCGGTCCGGCTTCTTGCCGGGGATCGTGACGCTGATGTTGGAGAACGTCAGCAACTCGCGGCGATCGGTCCACGTGTCGCGCACGGGCTTCAATCCCGCCGCGGTGAGCTCGTTCTCGATGTAGTCGAGTTGCTTCGACCAACCCGGCATCGGTTGCGCAGCGGTGTGCCGCGGGCCAAACGACACGATCGTCGCGAGCTTCTCGAATGCGCGGTCGCCGAGGCCTTCTGGCGCGCGCACGGGTTCCATCGGCTCGATGTCGTCCTGGTCGATCTGCGGCTGCACGCGCGGCTGGAACGTGGGGCGTTGGCCCGAAGCGCTTTGAGCCGATCCCTGCTTGCTGCGCTGGTGCGCGATCCCGGCGCCAAAGCACGCGGCAAGCGCGAGGATGAAGAGTGCTGCTGCTGCGCGGGTCATGGTCGTGGCGATCGCTCGATCACTTGCGCTTGAGCACGAACTGCTCGAGTTCGGGCAGCGCCGCGTAGACCAGGTTGCCCGCGAACGCGAGCGCGTCCGGCGACATTGCGGCGAGGTTGTCCTCTTCGGTGTGCCACCACTGCGCGTAGCCATCGTTGGGCGGCAACTTCATGTTGGGGTTGGTCTCCGAGAAGCGCTTTGCGCCGATGCGGTGGTGGATGTCGATCAGCAGCAGTGCGGGCACGCCGAAGTCGCGGAACACTTCGTGGTCGTCGGTCGTGGAC
>JBEELK010000257.1:0-5157 GCA_041168165.1 Planctomycetota bacterium
GCCGCTTCGATCAGCGCGTCCATCATCGGGCTCTTGTTGCCGGCTCGATAGACCGTCTGCTTGATCGCGAGCACCTTGGGGTCGCGCGCGGCAAACACGACGAAGTCCTCGACGGTCGAGAACGACTCGTACGGATGGTGGAGCAGGATGTCCGCGTCGCGTAGGTCCGCGAACATCTCGTCCGCGTTGGTCCACGACACGGTCTTCACCGGCTGGACTGGCGGATCGCGCAGTTCAGGGTTTTCCGTGTTCTGGTACAGCTCCATCACGCGGCCCAGGTTGACCGGGCCATCGCAGTAGTAGACGTCTTCGTGCTCAATGCCGAAGGCGCGCACGAAGCGGTCGACGATCTCGGGATGCGCGCCGCGATCGATCTCGAGGCGCACTGGCTCGCCGCGGCGGCGCTTGACGAGTTCTCGTTCGATCGAGCTCATCAAGTCCGTCGTCTGCACTTCGTCGACGTCGATGTTGCTGTCGCGCGTGACGCGGAAGCTGCACGAATGCAGCACTTCGAGCCCGGGGAAGAGGTCCTTCAGCCGCGACTGCACGATGTCGGCGGTGAAGACGCACACGCGCTTGCCGTCCGCGGCGGGCAAACGCGCAATGCGCGGCAGCACGCGCGGCACTTGCACGACGGCGATGCGATGCATCTTGCGCGACTGGCGCGGGTCGAGCAGCAGCACCGCGAGGTTGAGCGACTTGTTGAGCAACACCGGGAACGGGTGCGACGGATCGACCGCGAGCGGCGTGAGCACCGGGTAGATCTCGCGCTGGAAGTGCCCGTCGACCCAATCGCGCTGCGACTGCGTCAGCTGATGCGTCTTCCTGATCTCGATGCCCGCCTTGGCGAGCGACGGCATGATCGCTTCGTTCCAGGTGCGGTGCAGGTCTTCGAGGAAGTTGCGCGCTTGCTCGCGCACGCGTTCGAGTTCTTCCTGCGGCTTCAGGCCATCGGGGTTCTCGCCCTGAAGGTTGGCATCGACGAGTTCCATCACGCCGGCGACGCGGACCTCAAAGAACTCGTCGAGATTTTGGCTCGCGATGGCGAGGAACTTCAGGCGCTCGAGGAGCGGCACTTGGTCGTTGCCGGCCTCGGACATCACGCGGCGATTGAACGCGAGCCATGACATCTCGCGATTGCCGAACAGCACGGTGCGGTCGATCGATGCAAGCGGCACGCCTTCGTAGGACGTTGGCGCTCCATTGCGCGGCGGCGAGCCCTCGCCGCCGGCAGGCGGCGACGCAGCACCCGCGCCGGTTATGTCACCAGCCGTGGGCGCTGAGCTAGGGGCGTCGGATGCACTGGGTGCGCTCGTTGCATCGCTAGGGTTGGCGGACCCGCTGGCGCCGGGGGACGCGTTGCCCTCGGGCTGGCGATGGAGGCGCGGCGCTTCCTCAGGAAGTCGTCGTTGCGGCTCGAACGCGAAGCTGAAGTCGGTCATGGCAGGGCGTGGATTGCACCCGGCGCCTCTGCTGCTTGGCAGGGGCGGGGGGCGTCTTCATCGACGCTTGTTGTTCCAGCCGGGGACTATAGCAATCAAGAAGTCGCAAGTTGCGTCCGATGCATGGCTTCGGCGCGCCTTTCTCGCGCCGCAATCCAACGACGCCACCGAGGAAGCGCGCGTGTCCCAGAGCATCCAGCAACTTCTCCAAGACATGGTCAAGGCGGGGGCGTCCGACCTCCACATCAAGGCGGGCAACTTCCCCGGATTTCGCATCGACGGCGAGATGCGCGCGGTGGAGACCGCGGGGCGCCTGTCGCCCGAGGACACCGCCAACCTCTGCCGGCAGATCATGACGAACGAGCAGGTGGAGCGGTTTGCGCACGATCACGACCTCGACTTCTCCTACGCGCTGCCAGGCGTTGCGCGCTTCCGCGTCAACGCGCTGACGCAACGTGGCGCATCGGGCCTCGTGATCCGGCAGATCCCGGACAAGATCCCCAACGCGCGTCAGCTCGGGCTGCCGCAGATCTGCCTCGACCTCGCGAGCAAGCCGCGCGGCCTCGTGCTCGTCACGGGCCCGACGGGATCCGGCAAGTCGACGACGCTCGCGGCGATGCTCGACTACATCAACGAGAACGAGCACGGCCACATCCTCACGATGGAGGATCCGCTGGAGTTCGTGCACCAGGACAAGAAGTGCTACTTCACGCAGCGCCAAGTCGGCCAGGACACCGCGTCGTTCCGCGAAGGCCTGCGCCGCGCGTTGCGCCAAGATCCCGACGTCATCCTGATCGGCGAAATGCGTGACCTCGAGACCATCTCGATGGCGATCACCGCGGCGGAGACGGGCCACCTCGTGTTCGGCACGCTGCACACGACAAGCGCGACTTCGACCATCGACCGCATCGTCGACGTGTTCCCGACCGATGCACAGCAGCAAGTGCGCGTTCAGTTGTCTTCGACGCTGCAAGGCGTGATTAGCCAGACGCTGGTGCCCAAGGTCGGCGGCGGCCGCGTTGCGGCGCGCGAGATCCTGATCGCGACCGACGCGGTGCGTTCGCTGATTCGCGAAGCGAAGACGGCGCAGATGCTCAACCTGATGCAGACGGGCCGCGCCGCAGGAATGGCGACGCTCGAAGACCAATTGCTTGGCCTCGTCGCAGAAGGGCTCATCACGCCCGATGACGCGATCAGCAAGGCCAACCGGCCCGACGACGTGCGCCGCAGGCTCGGCGAGTCGCCGCAGCGCGCGACGGCTGCACCGATGGCGAACGCGAACCAAAACCACAACACGGGAGTCGGCGGTGGCGCGACCAGCGCGCGGCCGGGGCTCGCGACAGGGCCCGCAGTGGCGCCCGTCTCGCGGCCGTCGAGCGGCGTGATCGGCGTCCGCCGCTAACGCGCGCGCCGCAGCGCGTCGGCGAGTCGCTGTGCTACGCCGCTCGGAGTCTCGTCCGCGGCGCCGAGTTTGGTGCGCAATCCTGAGATTGCGTTGCCAAACGCGCCGCCGAAGCGCGCGCAGAGCTCGCAGCCGCGAACGTGGTCTTCGATGGAGGCGCGCGCGTCGTTCGCGAGTTCGCCATCGAGGTAAGACGACAGCGCTTCGAGCACTTGGCTGCAGCGAAGTCCGCCCACGGTGCGTTCGCCCTTCATCGCATCTCCTCCGACGGCATGCGTTGCCGCAGTTCGGCGACGAGTCGCAGGCGCGCGCGGTGCAAGCGGCTCTTCATCGCAGGCAGCGACAGGCCGAGTAGTTCGGCGACCTGTTCGCCGGTCAGTTGTTCGAGGTCGCGCAACGTGAGCACTTCGCGATCGGCGTCGGGAAGGCTCGACAGCGCGGAGTTCAGCAGTTGTCGTTCTTCTGCGGCCTCGGCAAAGCGCGCAGGTGTCGCATCCGGCGCGGCGAAGCCTGCGAGCTCGCCGAGTTGCTCGAGGTCCTCGATCGGTTGCGGCGCTGTGCCCGCGCGACGCTGCAACTTCGCTGCAGCGTTGCGCGCGACGGTGAATAACCACGGCCGCGCGCTCTCGCGGACTTGGATGGTCGCTGCGTTGCGCCAAGCGGCAACGAAGGTCTGCTGCAACGCATCCTCTGCGTCGGCGTCGTTTGCCTTCGTTCTCAGGTAGCGAAACACGGCTGCTTGGTGTCGTGCGACGAAACGATCGAACGCATCGGCAGAGCCAGATGCGCTCATCGCAAGAAGGGTCGCGTCGTCGGGTTCAGAGATCATCCGCGGCGCGGGAGCATACGGACGCGCAGCGACGATGCAGTTCAGGCTGGGCGCTGCACCTTGCAGGTGCTGAAGCCGAGCAGCGTGTAAAGCGGGCAGCTGCCGATCATGCCCGTGGCGATCGGCACGAGGCCGAGGTAGCCCCACGGCGTTGCCGGGCCGACGAAGGCGAGGCTCAGGATGCCGAGGCCAAGCGCGATGCGGAGGCCGCGTTCGATCGGGTGTTCGTTAGCAGGGAAGAGGTTCATGTTGGTCGACGTGTTGGTTGTTCGGTTTGCGCGCCGCGCGGATCGCGTCGGCGACACATGCACAAGCCCGAGGGCCCAACCGAGGATTCGCAGCGCGGCGGATTTTTTTCGAGTCGGCTCCGTGCGCATGATGCGGCGATGAAGTTCTCCGCCCGCATCGCATCGATCGCGCTGTTGTTCTCTGCCGCATGTCATGGGCCGAAGTCCGAAGCCGCGCCGCTTGAGCCGAGCGTGAAGCCGGGCATCAACAAGGACTTCCTCGATCCGGCGCTCGAAGTGTCGAAGTTTGAAGAGCGCTTCGAGGGCGAGAGCCGCGAGATCTTCTCGCAGCGCGCGCGCATCGCGTCGCTCGTCGGCGCAAAGGAAGGGCTCGCGATCGCCGATGTGGGCGCAGGCACGGGGCTCTACACGCGCATGTTCGCGCAGAAGGTCGGCGAGAAGGGTCGGGTGTATGCAGTCGACATCGCCAAGCAGTTCGTCGAGCACATCGAAGCCGACAGCAAGAAGCGCGGACTTAACAACGTGACCGGCGTGGTGTGCACGGAGCGCACCGTGGAGTTGCCCGAAGCGAGCGTCGATGTCGTGTTCGTTTGCGACACCTACCACCACTTCGAGTGGCCCAAGCAGACGATGGCGTCGATTCACAAGGCGCTGAAGCCAGGCGGTGAACTCGTCATCATCGACTTCATCCGCATCGAAGGTCAGAGCCGGCCATGGATCCTCGATCACGTGCGCGCGGGCCAAGATGTGGTCACGCAGGAGATCGTGGGCGCGGGCTTTGTGAAGGTGCGCGACGAAGAGACGCCGTTCTTGCGCGAGAACTACGCGATGCGCTTCCGCCGCGTCTGAGCGCGGATCGCTGCGCGCTACGCGAGGATCGAAGAGTCGCGCGCGATCGTCTGCGCGAGCGTGCGCAGCGCATAGCCGCGATGGCTTAGCGCATCCTTCTGAGCAGAGTCGAGTTCTGCAAAGGTCGGCGACGACTCGGGGCCGCTCGCGGCAAGCAACGCGATCGGAACGAACGCAGGGTCGTAGCCAAAGCCGCCTTCGCCGCGCGGCGTGCGCAAGAGTACGCCTTCGCACGCGCCTTCGGCGGTTGCGCGCACGCTGCCATCAGGGCCGCACACGCAGAGGATGCAAACGAAGCGCGCTGTGCGACGCGCATCCGCGACGTCGCGGATCTCGTCGAGCAAACGAAGCAACCTGCCGCGGTCGTCGAGCCCTTCGCCGCCGTAG
>JBEELK010000258.1:0-11616 GCA_041168165.1 Planctomycetota bacterium
TGTCCCATCGCTCCATGCGATCCGCGTCGTCACGCGCAGCAGGACGGCTCGCGAGCATCGTCTGCACGAATCCAGAACGCGCCCACCACGCCGGCCGGAACGGTCGCTTGCCGAGTTCGGCAATGGCTCGCTCCTTGTGCTCGTGCGGCGACATGGCGAGTCCTTGTAGCGGCGCGCCACAGCGCGCGCGAATCGACGCCCCTCCTCGGCGCGTTCCATTCTGCGTATGGTCCGCGTCCCAACATGCTCCGCGGCAACAAAGAACTACTCGTCGTCGGCGATCGCGTGCTCGTGAAGCCCGAGTCCGGCGAAGTGAAGACCAAGGTCGGCCTCTATCTCCCCGCCGGAGTCGTCGAGAAGGAAGACGTGCGCAGCGGCACGATCGTCGCCGTCGGCCCCGGTACGCCGCTGCCGCCGCCCAACGACGAACATGAACCGTGGAAGGACGGCTATCGCGCACCGCGCTTCATGCCGATGCAGGTGACCGTCGGCGATTACGCGCTGTTCTTCCGCAAAGCTGCGATCGAGATCACGTTTGAGGACGAGAACTTCCTCGTCGTTCCGTATGGCGCGATCCTCGTGCTCGTGCGCAACAAGGGCGTGCCGGACAAGCTGCCTGAGAGCCTGTGACGATGGCGGAGCCCGACAAGAAGAGCATCGACGGCGCGATCGAACGGCATCTGCCGGGGCTTCGCGCGTTCGTGCGACTTCGCGTCGGGCCCGAGTTGCGCGCCTACGAGTCGTGCTCCGATCTCGTGCAGTCGGTGTGCCGCGAGCTCGTCGAGGACTGGTCCGAGTTGTCGTTCGACAACGACGCGGCGTTGCGCAGTTGGTTGTTCACTACCGCGCTCCACAAGGTCCAGCATCGCGCGCGTGACATGCATCGCGACAAACGCGACGTGCGCCGCGTGGTTGGCGGAACGGTGGGCGCAGAGCTGGCGGCGGACTACGCGGCGCTCGGGACGCCGAGCGTCAACGCGATGACGCAAGAACAGATCGAACGTCTCGAAGCAGCGTTCGACCGCTTGACCGACGACCACCGCGAAGTGATCACGCTTGCGCGAATCGCTGGACTACCGCTCGCTGAGGTCGGCGCTCGCATGGGCGGCCGTTCCCAAGGCGCGATCACGATGCTGCTCGGTCGCGCGCTATCAGCGCTCGGCCGCGAGCTCGGCGAGCCCGCGGCCTGAAGGCCTGCTCAGTAAGAGCCGCCGAGAAGCACTTGGTAGTAATTCGACGATCGAATGCCTGCGGCATTCGCTGCCGGATCGAGCACGTAGACCTGCGAGTAGACCCAGTTGTTGCGCATCCCCGGCTGGTTGAACACGAACGACCAACTCGCTTCGCCCGCTGCGTTGGCGCCAGTGAAGAACGTCACCAGCGGCTCCGCATACATCGTGCAGCCGGCCGCTCCAATCACGCCGAGGTCGAGGGGCAGCGGAGCGCCGTTCCACGCGGTCTTGCTCAGCCCAAGCGTGAGCACCGCACCGCCATACGACAGCGCGCGGTTGACCGAGTAGGTCAGCGTGCGACCGATGTCCGGCGCGCCAGTCACATCATGTGCAGGGATGTTGCCCACTGCCCCGCAGCCGGTCCCGGAGGCGCTGCCCCAACCAACCTGCTGTTCGCCGCGGCGCACCATCAGCGCGCCCTCGAACGGGTTGAGCCCGATCGTTGTACGACCACCGGCGACGCCACGTTGCCAGGACTGCATGTAGGCAACCACGGATGCGCCATCGATCGTCGGGTTCATGTCGAACCGGATCTCGCGGCCTTGCGCGAGATCGATGCGCGCCGTGACTTGGTCCCAAGTCTGCGTCGTCTCGTTAAACGCACGACAACCGAACCCAGCCCACACCGTGCGATCGCCAGCAGGGATCAACCAGTCATTGCGGGTTTCGATCACGAGCTGGATGTCGCGCGAGCCATAACGCACCTGCCACAAGCCGAGCCACTGCGCAGGCGTCCAAGCCAGTGCGTTGTTGAAGACCGGCGCTTCAAACCCATCGACACCCGTAATCGTCGACGGACGCTTGGCGTAGCCGCCGTAAGCCGGCGTCGGCGTCGAGCCAGCGTTGTCCCAGTGGTAGCCGGCGAGGTCGTCCGCTTCGTTGTCGAGCAAGCGATAGCTGAAGATGCGCCCAACCGTCGGCGTCTCACGCTGCTCATCCCAGCGCATGTTCGGAGCTGTGCCCTTGAACCAGAACTGCACGACATCACCAAAGATCATTCCGTTGACGCGGAACGCATTGCCCGCAGAGTCGTAGAACGTGCCGAGTCGACGATCGGTGATGTTGAGTCCGTACGCTGCACTCCACGTCTCCTCCGACGCGCCGGGGATGTGGTAGATGTCGAGAGTGCCGCGGTGCCCGTCGAGGCTGATGTTGCGGCGGCCGAGTGCGCGCAACTCAGTCCACGGCCCAGGCGTGTTGATGCCCGTCAGGTAGCACGCGTTGATGCCGTAGCGCGCGACGAAGTCGTAGCCGACATACGTCATCCCAGCGGGATTGGTCGTGCCGCCCCACGAGTTCTTGACGATGAAGTAGTGGTTGTTGGGATCGGCACTCGTGCGGTCGTAGCCAACGATCAACATCGAGTGTGCATCGATGGAGGTGCCAGTCGAGACATGCCAGATGGCACTCGTGTTGCTCAGGCTCTCGACGCCCGTATCCCAGATCACTTCGTAGCCAGCGCGCAGCGCCGTCTCGATCGTCGCCGTGTTGCGTGCGCCAACGAGGCCCAGATCCACCACGCCGCTAGCGCTGTAATAGGCCGCGGCATGACGCGCCGAATCCAGCAGGTTGGCTGGGTTCAGGTTGAAGGTGTTGAGGTTGCGCTGCGACTGCCAGTAGGGGTCGCTCCAGACAAACGGCAGCGTGTAGTCCGTTACGCGATACGGCATCGCCGTCTCCGCAGGCACCTTCATCCAGTGCACCATGTTGTGCGCGTGACCGACTCCGCCGCCGCCGCCGGTCGCTGCGAGCTGCGCTTCCGACTCGTCTGCCGTCGCAATGTCACTCCAGAACGGGTGCAGCCACATCATCTTGCCGACGTAGTTGACGAACTCTTCGGACAGGTTGAGGTCCCCGTAGCTCGCCCGCTTGAGGCGGGCTTCGAGCGCGGCGGTCGCCGCGAATGCGATGCAGGTTCTGCGGCTGCCCTGGTTCTTGATCGGGGTCTGCAACAGCGTGTGATCGACGCGGGTTTGCGCCGGCAGCGCGGCCGCACAAAGCAGGGCGAGAGAAGCGAAGCGAAGCGTGGTCATGGCGAGGTCTCCAAAGCTGGACTCCAGGTGGAGGCCCGCGCCGTCCCCGATCTCACGCACGCATCGGAAAAATCTCAGCGACCTGCCGGGGCACTGGCCGAGCCGATCTCCGGCAGCGTTGCAACCAGCGGATACAGCAGCACTTCGGCAGGGTCCGTGAAGAACCCGCTGCCCGTCGCGAGCACGCCGCGCGACAGGTCGGCGCACAGCGTCGACGGGCCGAACCGGTCGGTGTCGAGCGCGAGCAACTCCGTGCCGGTCTCTAGGTCCCAGATGCGGAGTTGCTGGTCGCTCGTTAGCACGCGCCGGCCGCCATCCACCGCGAAGATGCCACGGACGTGGTAGCTCTCGCTGTCGCGGCCAAAGCGACGCAGTTCGGCACCGGAGCGTGCATCGATCACGTGGATGACACCGACGTGATCGCCGGTCAGCACCGTCTCGTCGTCGTGGGAGAACGCGCACGCGGTCATGCGCTTGCCTTGGATGCTCCACGCCAATTTGCCGCGTTCGAGGTCCCACATGCGCAAGGTGCCCTCGAGCTCGCAGCTCGCGGCCAGGGGCTTCGTGCGCGCCACGGAGGCGTAGACGTGTTGGCTCGCCTTCTCGCCATCGGGCAGCTTCAGCACACGAGGCTCCTCGGTGGACGAAGGGTCCACGACGAGCAACTCGCCAGTGACCGCCGTGACGACGAGCTTGCCAAGGTGCGGCGACCGAGCAACGTCGCGCAACCGCGCGCCCTTCGACAGAACGCGCGAGCGCTTCATCAGTCCATCTTCCCCCGACAACTCGTAGAGCTTGTCGTTGTCGCCGCAGGTGAAGAGCGACTTGCCGTCTTCGCTCCACGCTACGCCATGCAACATCCCGGCCTTGAGGTCGCGCGCAAATAGCAGCCTCCGATCGCGAAGGTCCCACGCAGCGACTTCGCCACCGAGAGAGCACGCAGCCATCAAAGGCTCACTCGGATGTAGCGCGAGGCGGAACGTGCTGCCCATCATTCCTTCGAGGCGATCGAAGCGGCGCTTGGGCTTCTGCTCCCACATGCGCAGCGTGCCGTCCCACGCGATCGTCATCAGTTGCCCATCGGGGCAGAACGCGAGGCCTGAGACGTAGTTGGCATGGCCGCGCAACGAGCCGAGGTTCTTGAGCGTTGAGCCGGAGTAGAGGCGCACGCTGCCATCGCTCTGGATCGACGCGAGAACGGAACCATCCTCGGAAAACTCGCACGAGTGGATCAACGAAGCGCCGGTGCGCTGCTCTGCGAGCAACTCACCGCTCACCGCGCTCCACAGTTGCAGCACGCCGTCGCGCAACGCAGTCGCAACGAAGCGACCCGAAGGATGGAAAGCG
The DNA here is from genome assembly GCA_041168165.1 of Planctomycetota bacterium. Taxonomy (GTDB): domain Bacteria; phylum Planctomycetota; class UBA1135; order UBA1135; family UBA2386; genus SXPK01. The sequence goes on from JBEELK010000258.1 coordinate 4,613, forward strand.
ACCCAACGCACGAGCACATCGCCAGCGAGAGTGAGCGTGCACTTGCCTGACGCGACGTCCCAGATCCGCGTGTCGCCATCGTGTTCGCTCGTGACCACCAGCGAGTCGTCACTCGAGAATGCAGCCGACCACACGTAGGACTTGTGACCGCGCAGTTGCGCTTTGATGCGTCCCGTCTCGCCATCGAGCAGGCACACGACCGAACTATTCGCAGCCGCGACCAACTTGCCGTCGCTCGACATCGCGACGCACTGCGCGGGCTTCTCGCGCGACGCGAGTTGCAGGTCGAAGCGCCGGCGCTTGTCTTTGGCGTCATACGCGGCGACGCGGCCCTCGACGCCGCCGACGACGTAGGCACTGCGATCGCGCGATGCTGTTGCGTTGGCGAAGTGCCACGGATGAGGCTCGCCGACTACGACTTCTTTTGTCGCGAGCGCCATCGTCATCAGACGGTCTGTGTTCACGTCGAACCACACCGCCTCGTCGCGCAGCACGACGAGCGATTGCGGCGTCGTGCACCCAGCCTGTAGCGCGACCGTCGCGTCTTCGATCTGCGCCGCAAGAGCCTGCCATTCGAGATCGCGCTGTTCTTTGGGCACGCTCTGCAGATGCCGTCGCATCGCGTCGGCCCGGCAGCTGTCGCCCGCGCCTTGCGCCGCGGCGATCGCGGCGGCGAGCGCGTTCTGTTGGGCCACATCGGCGTTGCGCACTGCGAGGTCGCGTGCCTCGGTCACGCGCACGAGGCTCCACGACGTGGTCGCTACTGCGACCAGCAGCGACGCGGTAGCCACGAACGCGCCTGCGACGAGAGCGCGGTGACGACGCGCGAACTTCCACGCAGCCAGCGCGACGCTCGGCGGGCCGACCGAGATCGGCTCGTGCGCGAGATGGCGACGCACGTCGGCGGCAAGCTCCGCGACGCTCGCGTAGCGCCGTTCGCGATCCTTGTGCAGGCAGACCATGACGATCTCGTCGAGGTCGCCGCGCAAACGCCGACGAAGCTCGTGAATCGTCGACTGCCGCAGTTGCGCGCGCGCCGTGTCGTCATTCGAGAGCATCAGGCTCGGGCGCTTAGGGACCGCTTCGTTGAGGACCTTCACCACGGACGCGAGGCCGCGTTCGCGCAACGTCTGCGACGAGAACGGCAACGTGCCTGTCAGCAACTCGTAGAGGATGACGCCGAGCGAGTAGACGTCCGTGCGCGTGTCGACCGGCATGCCCGCAGCCTGCTCGGGGCTCATGTACTCCGGCGTGCCGAGCAATCGGCCAAACTCCGTCGTGCTCGGATTGTCGACATCGATCGTGCCTTGGATCGCCTTCGCGAGGCCGAAGTCGATGACGTGCGGCAACGGCTCACCGGCCTTCTCGTCAACGAGCACGTTGCCAGGTTTGAGGTCGCGATGCACGACACCGCGTTGATGCGCGTGATGGATCGCTCCGCAGACCGCGACAAACAACGACAAGCGCGCGTCGATCGACAGTCGATGCTCGTCGCAATAGGCCGACAGCGGCAGGCCGTCGAAGTAGTCCATCGCGAAGAACGGGCTGCCGTCGTCGGTCCGGCCTGCGTCGAGAATGCGCGCGATGCTTGGATGGTCGAGTTGTGCGAGCACCTGTCGCTCCGCGTCGAATCGCTGCAGCAAGTCCTTGGCCGCGGCGGATGACGACACGACCTTGAGCGCCACGCGCCGACGCACCGGCTCGCGCTGCTCGGCGAGATAGACCAAGCCAAATCCGCCGCGACCGAGTTCGCGCACGATCTCATATGGCCCGATCCTCGCGCCTCGCGGCAGCGACGCGGTCCTTGCAGCTTGCGCACTCGCGCCAGCGACGGACTTCACCTTGCCGACCGCAGTGTCCGCCGCGCGGACCGAGCGCACGATCGCGCGGATCACCTTCTCGTGCTCGCGATGCTCGGCAACGATCGCCTCGATCGCCGCCGACGGATCGCCGCCGCCGAACAGCGCTGCATAGACGCGTTCTTCGATCGGCTCCGGCAAGCTCGACGACGGCTCGTGTCGGTCGGTCATGGAGACGAGATTCTTCGCTGGCACCGCCAAAGGGAATAGAGGGAGCTTTGCTGACTCTGCATCCGTGCGCGCAAGGGGAGCGAACTGCGGCGCGTCGTGGACATCTCGTTTGCGACCCTCACCTCACTAGCACAGCCCCCCGCACATGATCCGCTACACCCTCACTGCCATCCTCGCGCTCGCTATCCCCGCGGTTGCGCAAGCCGACGCAAACACCAAGAAGAGCGACACTAAGACCGTCGTCGATCTCGCGATCGAGAACGGCAAGTTCAACACGTTGGTCGCCGCCGTGAAGGCCGCGGGCCTCGTCGAGACGTTGTCGGGCAAGGGCCCGTTCACGGTCTTCGCGCCTACGGACGAAGCGTTCGCCAAGCTGCCGAAGGAGACGCTCGAGTCGCTGTTGAAGCCCGAGAACAAGGCGAAGCTCGCGTCGATCCTCACGTACCACGTCGCCGCGGCGCAGATGCCGGCAAGCGATGTCGTGAAGACGACGTCGATCGCGACGGTGAACGGCCAGAGCCTCACGGTCGTCGTCAAGGACGGCAAGGTCACCGTCGATGGCGCCAACGTGATTGCCACGGACGTGATGGGCAAGAACGGCGTGATCCACGTGATCGACACGGTCGTGCTGCCGAAGCCGAACCTCGTCGAGACCGCCGCGAACGCGAAGTCGTTCTCGACGTTGCTCGCCGCAGCCACTGCAGCGGGTCTCGCGGAGACGCTCGCAAACGGCGGCCCGTTCACGGTGTTTGCGCCGACGGACGAAGCGTTCGCCAAGCTGCCCAAGGGCACGGTGGAGTCGCTGCTGAAGCCCGAGAACAAGGACAAGCTCGTCTCGATCCTCAAGCACCACGTCGTCGCCGGCACGGTGATGGCCGCGCAGGCCGTGGGGCTGTCTGAGGCGAAGACGATTGGCGAGACGAAGCTGACGCTGTCGTTCGACAAGAAGGCGAAGGTCCTGACGGTCGGCGGCGCGAAGGTCGTCTCGGCTGACGTCGTCGCGGGCAACGGCGTGATCCACGTCGTCGACACGGTGATCCTGCCGGTCGGCAACTGAGATTGACTGCTCATGGACGCCGCGCAAGCGGTGTCGATGCACGCGGGCCCGGTCAGCGCATGCTGATCGGGCCCGCGTTGTTGGTGGAGCCAAGTTCCACCACGCGATCCCCCAACCTGCGCGCGAGCTCCCGATGGTGCGTGACCATCACGAGCGCTGTCCCGCATCGCGCTCCGCCTCTCGATCACGCGCACACCACTGCGACCCGTGATCACCGTCGTCTCGCCGCGTTTCGACACGCAATCGGATCCGGCAACCAGTGCGCGTTCGTTGTACGAAGGCTGAATGCTGCGCAGCTCAAACAGTCTTCGTGCCGACTCGTCGTAGATCGCGGTAAGGCAGCGTGAATTGTGACCGCGTGCGCTGCGCCGCCCGTCGTCTCAAGGCCGTTCATCGCGACGTCGAAGACCCCGCGGTCGAGACCTTGGAGCAAGTCTCCCAAGGCGCCAGAACGCGCACGAGCGCAACGCCGAGCTCTCGCGGCCGGGATCCGTGGGATCCGCGCCGACGATCGACGCGACGCGACGTTCTCCTCGCCAACTTGCGCGCGCCAAACCACCGCAGCGCACGCTGGCGCGACCAGCAGGTTTCCCTAGGATCCCCGCCCCACAAATCCGGCAACCCCCGGACCCAAAGCCTCCCTATCGAAGTGATGCTCAAGCTCGAACAACGCATCCTGTTCATCGGCTACGGAGCGGTCGCGCAGTGCACACTGCCGATCTTGCTCAAGCACATCGACGTGCCGATCAAGAACATCACCGTCTTGGACTTCGAGGACCGGCGAGAACAGCTATCGCCGTGGACCAAGAAGGGGCTGCAGTTCGTCAAGAAGCGCATCACACCTGCCAACCTCGCCAGCACGCTCAGCAAACAGCTACGAGCTGGCGACGTGCTGATCGACCTCGCGTGGAACATCGACGCCTGCGAGATCATCCAGTGGTGCCACGACCACGGCGTGCTCTACATCAACACGTCGGTCGAGGTGTGGGATCCCTACGACAACGCCGAGGACAAGCATCCCACCGAGCGCACGCTGTATTGGCGGCACATGAACCTGCGCCGGATGATGGCCAACTGGAACGAGCCGGGCCCCACCGCGGTGCTCGAGCACGGCGCCAATCCGGGCCTGATCTCGAGCTTCACCAAGCAGGGCCTGCTCGACATCGCCAAGAAGTGCCTCGCACAGAAGAAGTTCACCGGCGCGGCCGCTGAAGAGGTCGCGCACCTCGCCAAGAAGCGCATCTTCAACGAGCTGGCCTGGAAGCTCGGCGTGAAGGTCATCCACTGCAGCGAGCGTGACACGCAGATCACCAACGACCCCAAGAAGGTCGACGAGTTCGTCAACACGTGGTCGATCGAAGGCTTCCGTGAAGAAGGCACGACGACCGCGGAGATGGGCTGGGGCACGCACGAGAAGGAGCTGCCCGACCTCGCCTACGAGCACGAAGAAGGCCCGAAGAACCAGATCTGCCTCGCGCGGATGGGCATGAACACCTGGGTCGTGTCGTGGGTCCCCGACTACACGATCCACGGCATGGTCGTGCGCCACGGCGAAGCGTTCTCGCTGTCGGACCGCCTCACCGTGTGGCAGGACGGCAAGGCGGCCTATCGCCCGACCGTTCACTACGCCTACTGCCCGTCCGACTCGGCGATCGCGTCGCTCAACGAGCTACGCGGCAACGACTACAAGGTGCAGAGCAACCTGCGCATCCTGTCCGACGAGATCATCGACGGCAGCGACATCCTCGGCGCGCTCATCATGGGCCACCCGCTGCAGTCGTGGTGGGTCGGCAGCGCGCTCGATATCCACACCGCGCGCAAGCTCGTGCCCGGCCAGAACGCGACGACCGTGCAGGTCGCGATCTCGGTCGTGTCGGCGGTGTGCTGGATGATCGAGAACCCCAAGCGCGGCGTGATCTCCCCCGAGGACCTGCCGCACGAATACGTGCTCGGCATGGCCAAGCCATGGCTCGGAAAATTCATCTCCAAGCCTGCCGACTGGAACCCACTGAAGCACTACACGAACGCGTTCGTTGGCCACAACAACCCGGCCATCGATCGCGAAGACCCCTGGCAGTTCAAGAACTTCCTCATCACCGAGGCCGACTGAGTCCGTCTCCATTCCATGATCACCAAGGCCCGCCTCAAGCAGCTCGCCGCAGAACACGGCACGCCCCTCTTCGTCGTCGACCACGACCAACTCCGCGAGAACTTCGCGACGTTCCGCAAGTACCTGCCGCGCGTGCAGCCGTACTACGCGGTCAAAGCCAACAGCGATCCGGCGATCGTGCGCACGCTCTACCAAGAGGGCGCTTCGTTCGACGTCGCGTCGATGCCTGAGTTCTTGAACGTCTACCAGAACATCGCGCACCTCCCGCAGAAGGAGCGTCAGGCGTTCATCTGGGACAAGATCATCTACGCCAACCCGATCAAGGCGATCGAGGCTCTGCAAGAGCTGGACAAGTACAAGCCGCTCGTCACCTTCGACAACATCGCCGAGCTGGACAAGATCCAGAAGTACGCGCCCAACGCTGGCGTCGTGCTGCGCCTCAAGGTGCCGAACACCGGCGCGATGGTCGAGCTGTCGAGCAAGTTCGGCGCGTCGCCGGGCGAAGCAGTGGACCTGATCCTCGCAGCGCACGAGCGCGGTCTCGTTTGCGAAGGCCTGTCGTTCCACGTCGGCTCGCAGACGACCAACGTCGAGAACTACGTGCAGGCGATCAGCCTCGCGGCCAGCGTGTTCGAGGAAGCGAAGGAGCGCGGCTACACCAAGATGAACCTTCTCGACATCGGCGGCGGCTTCCCCGCGCCGTACGACGAGACGGTCAAGCCGTTCCAAGAGCTCGCGGCGATCCTCAATCGCGAACTCGACCGCCTGTTCCCGAAGGACGTGCAGATCGTCGCCGAACCGGGCCGCTTCATGGTCGCGACCGCCGCAACCGCGATCAGCAAGATCATCGGCAAGGCCATTCGCGACGGGAAGCTCTGCTACTACATCGACGACGGCGTCTACCACACGTTCTCGGGCGTCATCTTCGACCACTGCCACTACCACTTCAGCGCGTTCAAGGACGGCCCGAAGGCGGTGGCATCGGTGTTCGGCCCCACGTGTGACGCGCTCGACGTCGTGTCGATGACGGAGTCGCTGCCGACCAACCTGGACATCGGCGACTTGCTCTACAGCGAGAAGATCGGCTCCTACTCGGCGGCTTCGTCGACGTGGTTCAACGGCTTCCCGCCCGCCAAGGTGATCCACATCTACCAAAAGGATCCGATGCTCACGAAGGGCGCGAAGAAGGCGAGCAAGAAGCCCGTGAAGGCGCTGACGCCCGCGGCGAAGACCAAGGTGCTGACGCCGAAGGCGAAGGTCGCCGCGAAGCCCGTCAAGGCAGCCAAGAAGGCCGTCGCGAAGAAGCCCGCCAAGAAGGCGGCGGCGAAGAAGCGCGGCTAACAGCCTTTTGAGGAACGGATCCGTCGCCGAGGGCTTGGGATCTGGTTCGAGATCAAGGAGCGAGAACGGAGTCGAATCTTCAGATTCGACGCAGTTCGCGCGACGCAGAGATCGGACCAGAGACTAAGCCCGTAGGCAGGATGCGTTCTTCAACAGGCTGCTAAAGGCCGCGCCCGCCAACGCGCGACCGCGGATGTGCGGTCGCGCCCAAGGTTCGATCGCGGGACCTTCGGCCGGTTTTGATCGAGGTATCGCGTTAGGAATCGACGCCTCGGAGCAAGAAGGGACGAGCCCAACGTCGATCCGGCGTCTCCTCGCCCTTCGACGCGCTCGACCGGGCCGTGCCTCACTCACGCGCCCGGCTGCCTTCCCCACCAAGGCTCCCGACGTGGCTTGCGCTCTCACCACCGCAAGCCACGTCGTTGTATATCGCGGCCACCAGCGCACGCCCCGAACGCGCGCTATC
>JBEELK010000259.1:0-3336 GCA_041168165.1 Planctomycetota bacterium
ACCATCCCCTTCCCTCCTCAACTCCCCACGCGACACCGCCCACTCCACCACGCCCTCGACCCGCACCCGCTCGTCCTTGGACACGCGGCCGCAGCCAAACACCTCGGCGCATTCGCGCAGGACGCCTTCGGCGGACAATCCCATGCCCTTCCTGGCGCAATACACGATCGCATTGCGCATCTCCTCGGGCGCAATCTCAGCGAGCGGCCGAGCCGCAGCGCCGCTCGACGGCGAACGGCGGAATGCGCGCCACGCACCTTGCTGCTGAGAGTCCTTCCAGACAAACACACCCAACGGGGACTCATCGAGGCACGGCGCTGCGATGCGCGCAAGCAAGGATCGAACGCGCTCGCCTTGCACCCGCGACAAGCCGAAGCGACGAGCGACCTTCTTGGCGAGGCGCGCCCCTTCGATCGGAGCCTCTGCGAGGATCGCTTCCTCCATCACGCGCTGCACGCGGAGCCAACCCTGCGAACCGACTGGGGCATCGAGGTCTTCGCGCGATCCAGCAATCGACTCGTCGGCATAGGGCGCAAAGTCACAGTCCTCCGCGTCGCGCGACATGGGCGCGGAAGCCGACGCATCCGGCATTGCTGGCGAGGACTCCGGCGACGAGACAGACACTGGCTGCGGCACAGGCTGAGCCGCCGCGATCTGCGACTCCTGCGCAGCGACAACGGCCAAACGCGTCTTCGCCACGAGTGCTGCGATCGCGTCCACCACGCGCTCCTGCTCCAGCAACCACTCCGGCAGCCAGATGCGCGCGACCGCAGGCCAACCCATGAGTCGCTCCAGCACCATGCGCGGCAAGTGCTCGCGATCTTCGACGGTGCGCCGCGCGAGATACCCGGGACCATCGAGCAGGATCGCCACGAGTCGGCGAGTGGGCTCATCTGGGTGCGCGACCGCGACGTCGACCTTGAAGCTCGACAAACCGATGTCGGTCTCGACCACGAGGCCGCGAGCGCGCAGCGCGTTGGCAATGCTGTCGCGATGGAGGTCGCGCGCATCCATCGGCGAAAGCTGCATGTCCTTCGCCTTCTCCACGCCACGCTGCGCCATCTCCATGTAGGCGCGCATGTGCTGCACGCCTTTCGCCATCGCGCTGATGCGCTCAAGTCGAATGTCCGATGGCTCCATCGAAGACAGCACGACGACCTGCTGCCGCGCGCGCGTGACGAGCACGTTCCAGCGGCGCTCGCCGCCAACCTGGCTCAGCGGCCCAAAGTTCATCAGCAGCTTTCCATCGCGCGACTTGGCGTACGTCAGCGAGATCAGGATCACGTCGCGCTCGTCGCCTTGCACGTTCTCAAGGTTCTTGACGAACATGCGCTGGTCCGACTCATCCTCGAGCGCGCGCTGCAGCAACGGATCCGACTCCGCTCGCTGCTCGAGCATGTCGCGCACGAGCTCTGCCTGCTGCAGGTTCATTGTGACGATGCCCATCGAGCGCTTTTGCTCCAACGGATCGCGCAGGCGGCGCGTCACTTCTTGGACGAGCGCCTCAGCCTCCTTCTGGTTGGTGCGGAGGCCGCCTGAGTCAAACTCCCCGTTGTCGACCTTGAGCCACGACACGCCCTTGCCTGTGCCACTTGCAATCGGCGCCGGGAACGACGCGAGGCGGCTCTCGTAGTAGTGCCGATTGGAGAACGCGATCAGCGACTCGTCTTGGCTGCGGTAATGCCACGACAGCCAAATGCGCTGAAGCCCGGACGCGACCGCCTCGGACAGGATGCTCTCCATGTCCTGCGCTTCGTCGCTGATGTCCGCTTCCTCTGCGTCCGCATCCGCAGTGCCGCCGCGCTCAAAGAACGCAGTCGGCGGCATCTGCTTGCTGTCGCCGACGACGACAACCGCCTTGCCGCGGCCAATCGCACCGATCGCGTCAGCAACCGGGATCTGCGACGCCTCGTCAAACACCACGAGGTCAAACGTGATGCCGCCCGGCGCCAAGAACTGAGCCGTGCTGTCGGGGCTCGCGAGCACGCAGGGCGTCAGCGCCAAGATCGCTTCGGCATGCTCTTCCATGAGGCCGCGGATCGACAGGCCTCCTCTCGTGCGCATCAGCTCTTTACGCACCAGTTCGCCAACGCGCCCGATGCGCTGCCCAGGCCGGAACGGCCTCGTCGCGAGCAGCATCGTCGGCAGTGCCTGCGCCAACGCCGCAGCGTCTTCTTCGACGAGGCGACCAAACGCGCGCACGCTCTCGCCGTGCTCAATGCCATCAAAGCGCTGCAGCCCCATCGCACGCATGCGCTCCTCGACGCTCGCGAGCGCAGCGGTCCGCTCCAACGCCTTGGCCAACTCGTTTGGCGCCAACGCGCAACACAGCGTCTCTTCGCGCAACGGCGAGAACCCTGCGGCATCGAGCTCTCCGAGCTTCTTGCGCAGCCTGATCCAGCGCGCGAGTTCCAAGAACCGCGAGCCCGCAGCGTCCTTGGTCCAAGCCGCCATCGAGTCCGCGCATGCCGAAGACACAGTCCGGTTGCCAAGCCAACGCTCGATGGACTCCTCCGTCGCAGACACAGCAGCGAGGAACGCAGCAAACGCAGAGTGGCGACGGAGCGCAGCATCGACCGCCGAAGCGTCCATGCGCGCGGCGTTTGCCAATGCGTCTGCGAGCTCCGTTGCGTGGGGATCCTTCTGCGCGCGGGCCCACCCATCCACCGCGTCGAGCGCATGCACGAGCGCTGCAAGGCAAGACGGATCGAGCGGCGACCAGTCCGTTCCGACGACCACGCTTGCGATGCCACGCAGACGATCGACCAGTTCTCTGCCTTGCGCGGAAAGTCGCTCCGCCTCCCGCAACTTCTCGAGCACAGCTCCTGCCGCGCCGAGATCGCGCTTGCAGTGAGGCGCGACGAGTTCCAACGCCTTCCGCACGCGGCCGCCGCGGAACAAGAAGAACGAACGCATCGCTTGCTCGATCGCGTCCGCAAGCGCCTTTGGTCCTGCTTGCCACAGTGACGACTGGAAGTCCGCGTCCAATTGCCGCTGACCCGCCGCAATCGCACCGATGCGTGCGCGGACATCGAGGACGACATCGCGCGGAGCTTGCGCCATGTCTGACTGCAATCGCACACCACCCCGCTGCGCCATCATCGCATGCGCGACGACGCAGACAGCAGGCCACGACCGCAGCGTCGCGATCGGCCCCAAGGACATCGACTGCGAAGCCACGAGGCCGTCGATGGCCGCGTTCACTCGCAATAACCACGCGTCGTCGCCCTCAGTCGCTTCGACCAACGACCACGGATGCTGCGCGCGCAGTCCCGCCGTTACTGCGATCGCGGGCAACTCGCGCATCGACATAAGCAACGACTGCAGCGCCGCGTC
>JBEELK010000260.1:0-12123 GCA_041168165.1 Planctomycetota bacterium
GCTTCGAGCGCTTCTTGGTCGCACGGCACCTGCCCGCCATGTCGCTCGACGAGCAGCTCGCTGGTCTTCGCGATCGCCGCTGCCTTCTGTGGCGCGAGCCCGCAGGATCGGATTGCCGACAGGATCTTCGCGACCGGCACGTGCCGCATTTCGTCCGGCGTGCGCGCGAGCGCAAAGAGGCCGGGCGTGACTTGGTTGACTCGCTCATCGGTGCACTGCGCGGACAGCAGCACCGCGATCAGCAGCGTGAACGGGTCCGAGTGGTGGAGCGGGACCGCAGGAGAGGGAAAGCGCGCGTCGAGGATCGCTTGGATCCGGTCTGCTTTCTCATCGCGCTTCATGCGAGTCGCAGTCTAGCAACGCGTTGCATGGCGCATCCTGCCTGCGTTCACAGTAGTTGGCCCTCGCTGTTGCGATGCGCGCGCCGAGCGGCGAGTCTCTCGCCGATGAGCAGCGCTGGATCGCCGCAGGACGCATGGCAGTCGTGGTTTGAGTCCGTCTGGGCGGATCGCGAAGACCGCGCCTACAAGCAGCAGTTCGGAAACCTCGGCGACGGCGTGTATCCCGCCACTGCTGCGCATTACGCGCGGCTCAAGCAGACGCCGCGTCATCCGGGGTGGTTGCACCACGGAGTGTTCGCGTGCCCGCCGACCGATTCGCGCGCGAACTTCTGCTACGTGACGTCGGGCCTCAGCAATCCGTGGAACCTAGACGAGCCCGGGCGCGATGCGTCTGGGTTCTCCGGCCTTGGCTTCGAGTTGATGATCTGCACGCCGCAGCGCGCAGACTGGGCGATCTCCGTGCTGCATCACCTGATGGCGTGGCAACTGCTCGTCGCGACGGGCGCGGTGCAAGGGCAGCCGCTTGGTCCAACACAACGCATTCCGCTCGGCGGCGCGATCGACGGCACGAAGGACGGCGCGATCACGTGGGCCTTGTGCGAGGCTCCGTCGCACTGCGAGCCTGAGTTCGAGTTGCCGTCGGGCAAGGTCGAATGGTTGGTGCTCGTCGGCGCAACCGAGAAGGAAGTCGCGTTCGCGCGGTCGACGGACCAGAAGGTGCTCGTCGCGCGCTTGCAGGAAGACGGCGTGTGGCCGCTGACGGATCCGCGGCGCCAGAGTCGCTTCTGAAGTCGCGCGCTCGTGGCCGCTAGAAGTGGTTTCACAAATGGCCTGCGAGCGAGGCCGAGCAACGAAGGCCGAGGGCAAGGAGCGAGTGCGCAGCGGAATCCGTGGATTCCGCGGAGAACTCGCGACGCGGCACTTGGGCTTCGGGGCCGGCCGCAGCCGCGGGCGCTTTATGAAACAGCTTCTAGGAACCTCAGTGTTCTGGCGCGGCTTCGATGTCGACCGAAGGGCCTGCGCCTTCGGGCTCGCGGATCTGTTCGACGAGCTTTTGCACCGCTGCCGACGGCGGCTTGCACATCGGCGCAAGCAGCAGCGCGACCGCGAAGTTGAGCAGCATGCCGATGGTTCCGATGCCTTGCGGGCCGACGCCAAAGAACCAACGCGGCATACCGAAGTAGAGGTTGCCGAGGATGTAGGTCGCCGTGAACGCGAGGCCCGTGAGCATGCCTGCCATCGCAGCGACCGTGCCGACGCGCTTGTGGAACACGCCGAGCACGAGCACAGGAAAGAAGCTCGATGCCGCGAGTCCGAATGCGAACGCGACGACCTGCGACACGAAGCCCGGAGGGAAGATGCCGATCACGCCTGCGATGACGACGGCGACGCCGATCGTGGCGCGGCCGACGCGCAGTCGCTGCGCTTCGCTCGCCTCCGGCCGCATGAGTCGGTAGTAGAGGTCGTGAGCGACGCTGCTGCTGATGACGAGCAACAGGCCTGACGCCGTCGACAACGCGGCTGCGAGCCCGCCGGCGGCTACGAGAGCGATGATCCAGTTGGCGAGCCCTGCCATCTCCGGCGTGGCGAGCACGAGGATGTCCGCGTCCGGCGCGTCGAGGCCCTTCTTGCGCAGCTCGATGCGCGCATCGGTTCCGCGCGCTGCCTTGCTGTCGAGCCACAGTCGATGCGCGTCGGTCATCGCCGCGAACTCCGCCTTGCCGAGCGGGCCGATGCGGTAGATCTCGTTCTCGTCTGCCTTCGCCTTGCCGTGGTATTCGACGATGCCGTCGCCATCGTCGAGCCACGCGATGAGCCCTGTAGTCCGCCAGCTCGTGAACCACTGCGGCAGCTGCGCCTCGGTCTTGCCGTGCAGCGAGTCGATCAAGTGCCAGCGCGCAAACGCGGCGGTCGCAGGCGCAGTCAGGTAGAGAGCCGAGATGAACAGCAGCGCCCAGAAGCCAGACCATCGCGCGGCAGCGACGTTCTTGACGGTGTAGAAGCGCACGATCACGTGCGGCAATCCCGCGGTGCCCGCCATCAACGCGAGCGCGGTGCACACGACGTCGAACTGGCTCCATCCTCCGACGAAGGGCTCGGTATAGGACGAGAAGCCGAGGTCGCGACTGACTTGGTCGAGCTTCGCGAGCAGCGGCATGCCTTCGGACTGCAGGTCACTGCACAGCCCAACCGACGGAATGCTGCTGCCCGTGAGTTGGATGCTGATTGCGATCGCTGGCACCAAGAACGCGGTGATCAGCACCCAATACTGCGCGACTTGCGTCCACGTGATGCCCTTCATGCCGCCGAGCGTGCTGTAGACGAACACGATCGCCATGCCCATCGCGACGCCGACGTCGACGTCCACTTCGAGGAAGCGGGCGAACACGATGCCGACGCCGCGCATCTGGCCCGCGACATAGGTGAAGCTGATGAACAGCGCGCAGAAGACCGCGCACAGTCGCGCGACTTTGGACTCGAATCGGTCGCCGACGAAGTCCGGCACGGTGTAGTGGCCGAACTTGCGCAGGTACGGCGCGAGCAGCAACGACAGCAGCACGAAGCCGCCCGTCCAACCCATGAGGTAGACGCCGCCGGCATAGCCGAGGAACGAGATCATCCCCGCCATCGACAAGAACGACGCCGCCGACATCCAATCCGCCGCGGTCGCCATGCCGTTGTAGATCGACGGCACGCCGCGGCCTGCGACGTAGAAGCCCTTCGTGTCGCGCACGCGCGCGCGCCAAGCGATGTAGAGGTACAGCGCGAACGTCCCGCCGACGATCAACAGCGTCCAATCGCGCAGCGTCATTGCGCGTCCTCCGAGCGCGAGCCTGTGATCGCATCGAGGTCCTTCCGGTGACGCCGATCGAGTCGCGCCATCAAGACCGCATAGCAGAGGATCAACAGCACGAAGCCGAGGATCGAGCCTTGCTGCGCGAACCAGAAGCCGAGCGGACAGCCACCGATCGACCATGCATTGAGCGACTCGGCGAACAGGATCCCGCATCCGACCGAGATCAGCGCCCACGCGAGCAGCAGCGCGAACACGATGCGCTGATTGCTGCGCCAGTAGCGCGCGTTCGCTTCGCGGAGGCGCGCGTCCTCGAGACCCTGTTCGTTATGCGGTTGCTGCATGGCGGCGGGATGCTACCGCCGCTCGTTGCTCAACTCTGCTGCAGGCTCTGCAGGAACTGGTCCTTCCAGTGATACCCATCGAGCAAGGACGGGTCGTCGTCGCCGAGCAGTTTGCGCGCGAGGTAGAGCGCTTCGATTGACGCGAGCCCTGCCTCCGGGTCCTCGAACACCTTGCTGATGCGCGGATAGGCAGTGCGGACATTGCCAGGGATCGAGCGGTGGATCGGTTCGCCGCTTACGCATGCAAGCAATTGCGGCAACCAGCGCCACGTCGAGTCGAGCAGCAAGAGCGGGCGTTCGTTGTCCTTGGTCGACAGCGGCTCGGCGTCGACCGCAAGCAGCGTGAAGCCTGTGGCGTCGAACACGAATCCCGGGTTGCCGCGCAAGAAGGTCATCTCGGGCCGCTCATGGAGGAACCGCAGAGAGCACTTGCGGATCTTCTCTTTCGGGTGGCGGATGACGGTCGTCGGGATCGGTCTCATGCGCGCTTCCTCTGCAGCAAGCGAAGTACTGCCTGCTCGACGCGATCGACCGTGAGTCCGAGCACGCACTGCGGGCTCACGCAATCCCGCAACGTGCAAGGACGGCATGGGACATCGAAGAACAGCACTTCGTGGCCGATTGCGTCGAACGAGCGCGGGCCATACCGCGACGTGTCCTTGGGACCGAACAGCGCCACGCAATGCGCGCCCATCGCTGTTGCGATGTGCAGCGGGCCGGTGTCGGCGGCGACGACGCAGTCGACGTGTCGCATCGCGCCGGCGAGGCCACGCAACGAGAGCGCTGCGCCGTCGATCGCGCGCGCGCGCGGCTCTGCGTCGAGGATGGGCTTCGCCAACGGTTGCTCCGATGGACCGTAGCTGACCGCGACGCCGATGCCGCGATCCGCGAGTCGCTTGGCAAGTTGCGCAAAGCGCTCGACGGGCCATCGCTTGAACTCGGCGAATGCCGATGTGCCGGGGTGCAGCAACACGAGCGGTCGCGGCAATCCATGGAACAAGCGAGCCGGCGGCTCGACTGCCGGCAGCATCGGCTTCGTGCGCGGCGCGCGGATGCCGAGTCGCTCAAGCAGCAGATAGCCCATGTCCGCGCGATGGGGCAGCGGCGTCGGCACGGGCACGCGCTCGGTGTATGCGAACGCGCTGCCTTCGCGCGAGCCCGGTGCGGCGTATCCAATCTTGCGCGCGCTCTTCGTCAGCATCACTGGCAGCGCGCTCTTCTGGATGCCGTGCAGGTCGAGCACCGCGTCGTAGCGAGTTTGCCGCAGTCGCCACAGGCACTGTGGAATGCGCCACTTCGTCTTGCGCGGGAACACGTGGAGATGCGCGATCTGCGGGTGGCCTTGCAGCAGCGACGCGAATCGATCCTCGACGAGGAAGTCGATGCGCACGTCGGGCCTCGCGTGCGCGAGTGCAGACACGGTCTCCAGCGCGAACAGCACGTCGCCGAGCGCGGAGAGGCGCACGAGCAGCACATGGGCGCCGTGCGGCAGCGTCTTTGCGCTGTGCTGCGGAGCCTTGGTTGGTGCTGCGCCTGTGGTCATCGGCGCAGGATCTTGGCGTCGGAGTCCGCGCGTGCAAACAGGCTTCTCGACGGCGCCGCCGGACGTGCAGCTCGCTTCTTTCCCATGTCGAAGGGCTGCGCTTGCGTGCGCTCCATCGTGCGCCTACGACACTGCGCATGGCCGTTCCGGCGGGATTCCTCGAGGTGCGATCACGCAACGAAGTCGCGTGGGTGCGCGCGGACATCGCGGCGGCCGGCCTCGATGCGTTGTGGAGCGATCCTGCGCCATTGGCCGAGGCCAAAGGGCGCGGCGGAGTCGGCCTGCTGCAGTTGGCCAACGGCATCTGCGCGGTCGCGCGTCCGTTCCGCCGCGGCGGCGCGCTTCGTTCGCTGCTCGGCGATCGCTATCCGGGGCCGCGCCGCGTGTGCGAGGAGTTGGCGGCGATTGAACGATTGCGCGGCGAAGGCGTGCCTGTGGTCGCGCCGTTGGCTGCGCTCGCGCGCAAGGGTCGCACGTTCTGGCGGCTGCGACTGTTGACCGAACGGCTCGACGATGCGCGCACGCTGCCCGCATTCTGCTCGGAGGATCGCGCTGCGCGGCGATGGGCGATCGAGGCCGCGGCGGTCACGGTGCGGCTCGCGTTCGAAGCTGGACTCGTGCACCGCGACCTTCATCCCGACAACGTGCTCGTGGTCGAGAAGGGCGACAAGGTGCGCGCGGTGCTCGTCGATCTCGATCGCGCGACGTTCGAGAAGCCGCTGACGCAGAAGCGACGGGACGACATGCTCGTGCGCATGGCTCGCTACCTTGCGCGCCATCCGCAAGCGGGCGCGTCGTTTGCGATGCACGATCGCGTGCGGTTCTTGCGCGGGCTCGGGTTCGATCGCAAGGCTCGCCGCACCGAGGCAGAACGACTCGCGCCGCTGCTGAAGCGCGCGCTGCGCGTGCGCGGCATGCGCTGAGTGCGCTGACTGCGCGTCAGTTGTCGGTGACTGGATACTTCGCCGGCTCAGTCCAGAACGTCTTGGGGCAGTTGGGGCAGCAGAACCCGATCGCCTTGCCGTCGACGAGCGCCACGTAGAGCGGGTCGACCGGGCTCCCGCTGACTGGGCACTTCGTGTTGCGAGGCTTCAGCGGCGCTGCGGGTTGGCCCTCTGCAGGCTTGGGCTCAGGCTTCGTCGCGATAGGACTCTCGCCGACATCGACGCGAAGGCCATGCTTGAGGCTGAGTCGCGCGATCGCGCGTTCGGAGAACTTGGCGTTCCATGCATACAGAACGGCAAGCCGCGGCATCGCGAGCAGCGCATCGACTGCGGCGTCGTCGATGGGGGTGTCGGCGAGCACCAGTTCGTGCAGCGTCGCGTGATCGCGCAGCGAAGCCACAAGCTCGGACGAGACCTTCGTGCTGCGCAGGTCGAGGCGAACCAGGCGGGGCATCGCTGCGCACATCGCGAGCGTCGCGGCGCCTGCGCTGCTGCGCGCGAGCGCGAGGTCGGCGATCCACGGCTTCAGTGGCGCGATCAACGCAGCGATGGACGTGTCGTCCATCGTCGCTGCGACCGCCGCGAAGTCGACGCAGAGATCGTCGGAGTCCGCGGCGATGCGCGCCGCGTGGATCTGTTGGCTGTGCAGCTTCGCGATCGCAGCGTCCGCCTCCGTGGTCCACGGCGCGGATGCAGGAGTCGCTGCCGCCGCGCTCTGCTTTGCCTCATCGGTGCGTGGTGATTCGGCGGGCGGCTTGCTCTCCTCCGTTGGCGCGGGCGCTGCGTCGCCGGGCTCGAAGTTTGCGCCCTGCTCGATCCATGCGCGCAGCAGTTCGATCTCGTCTGCCGTCGGCTGCTTCTTGTTGCTCGGCGGCATGTGCGCATCGTCTTCGAGCGGCAGCGTGAGACGCTGGTAGAGCGAGCTCTCTGCTGGCTTGCCCTTGGTGAGAACCGCGCCGTTCTCGCCGCCCGTCTCGATTGCTTGCTGCGTGTGCAGCGCAAGATCGCCCTTCGTCTTCGAGTCGCCGTGGCACGACCAGCAGTAAGTCTGCAGCACGGGCTTCACGTGTTCGCGGAACGTGACTCGCTTTGCTTCCGTCGGCGTTGCCTTTGGCGCTTCCTGCTGCGCTGGCTGCGGCTCGATTGGCGCAGCAGGCTGCGGAATGGTCGGCGCTTCGTCGACGGGCGGGAACAGCGGTCGCGGATCGTGCGCTGGCTCGTTGGGGGCCGCCGCCGCAGCTGCGGGCTGCTCCGTCGTTGGCGCCTCACTCGGAGTTGTCGCGGGTCGCGTCGCGTCGGTGATCGCTTCTTGCTGCGTCGCTACGGGCGTCGCCGGCGCGTCCGCTGGCGCATCCGTAGGCGCGGTTGCTGCGGGCTTCTGCTGGAACGGCTCCATCAGCCATTCCTTTCCATGCGTGATCTCGCTGCCGAAGTGGCCAGCGCCCATCAGCGCGATGAACTCGATGACGAGCATCAGCCGGAACGCGCCGCGGTTCTGCATCGCGGCAAAGCACGCGGTCACGAGCCCGAGCGCTCCTGCGCCGACGCCGAGCCAGCGGTGCAGCTCGACCGTGTCGCCGGGATACCCCTTGCTGCCGAGGATCCAGCCGCTGCCTGCTGCGAACGCGCCGCCGAGCGCCGCCATCCAGGCCAACGTCGCGAGCGTCGCGCGGTTGGGCGATCGGCGGATCAGCGCGCCGCCGAACTCGAGCGCGACGACGCCAAACCACAAGCCGATCGGCATGTGGAGCAGGAGCGGATGCAGCCGACCCAGCAGCTGCACGAGCGTGTCTTGGTCCATCAGCGGAGGATTCCCTTCACGACCTTGCCGGCGACGTCCGTGAGCCGGAAGTCGCGGCCTTCGTGGCGGTAGGTCAGTCGTTCGTGGTCGAAGCCGAGCAAGTGCAGGATCGTCGCGTGCAGGTCGTGCACGTGCACGGGGTCGCGCACGATGTTGTAGGAGAAGTCATCCGTCTCGCCCCAGACCGTGCCGGGTCGAATGCCGCCGCCCGCGAGCCACATCGAGAAGCAGCGCGGATGGTGGTCGCGGCCGTAGTTCTCGCGCGACAGCGAGCCCTGGCTGTAGACGGTGCGTCCAAACTCGCCGCCGAACACGACAAGCGTCTCATCGAGCAGGCCGCGGCGGCGAAGGTCCTTCAGCAACGCTGCGATCGGTTGATCGACGGCTTCGGCCTGTTTGCGCATCTCGCCTGGCAGGCTGCCGTGTTGGTCCCAGCCGCGCATGTAGAGCTGAATGCAGCGAACGCCGCGCTCGGCGAGTCTTCGCGCGAGCAAACAACTCGACGCGAACGTGCCCGGCTTCTTCGCGTTCTCGCCGTACAGCGCAAACGTCTCCTCGCTCTCGCCGGACAGGTCGACCAACTCAGGCACCGACGTCTGCATGCGGAACGCCATCTCCTGTTGTGCGATGCGCGCATCGATCTCGGGATCGAGCGTTCGCGCCTTCTCATCGGCATCGAGCGCGTGCGCGAGGTCGAGCATTGCGCGGCGATCCGCTGGCGTCACCCCGGGCGGGTCCTTGAGGTAGAGCACAGGATCGCCGCTGCTGCGCAGCTTGCAGCCCTGGTGCTCGCTCGGGAGGAAGCCGCTGCCCCAGAAACGTGCCGCGAGCGCCTGCATGTTGCCGAAGCCTTGCGTGATCATCACGACGAAGGTCGGCAGGTTGCGGTTGCCGCTGCCGAGCCCGTAGCTGAGCCACGAGCCGAGGCTCGGTCGTCCAGGCTGCTGCGTTCCCGTTTGCATGAACGTGATCGCCGGCTCGTGGTTGATCGCGTCGGTGTGCACGCTGCGGACCATGCACAGTTCGTTTGATACCCTGCCGAGGTGCGGCAGCAGTTCGCTGAGCCAGAGGCCATCGCCGCGGTTGTCGTGGCGCGTGAAGCGGAACGCGGACGGCGCGACCGGGAAGCGCGATTGGCCCGACGTCATGCCCGTGAGGCGTTGGCCGTTGCGCACGGAGTCGGGCAGGTCCTTGTCGAACAAGTCGTAGAGGCCCGGCTTGTAGTCAAACAGGTCGAGCTGGCTCGGCCCGCCTTCCATGTGCAGGTAGATCACGCGCTTCGCCTTCGGCGCGAAGTGCGGCATCGGTCGCCGAGCCTCGTCGCCGAGCACGCGCGACAGGATGCGACTCGGAAGCCCATCCGCGAGCGCTGCCGTGCCGAGCGCCGCGCCGATCGTGTTGGCTGCGCCAGCAAAGAAGCGCCGCCGCGTGATGCTCTGGAGCGAGATCGGGTCGAGCGGGTTCATGGGATGCACACCGTCGCGTCGAGGTTGAGGATGGTGGAGGCGAGCAGCGACAGCGGCGCGAGCTGCTCCTGCGCGATGTCCGCAGGCGGCGGGATCGAGCCGACGGCAAGCGCCTGCTTGCTTGCTTCAGGATCAGCCATGTAGCGCGCGCGGAATGCAGCGAGCGCCTCGGTCGCGCGCGCGAGCGCGTTGCTCGATGGCTTCTTGCCCGTGCAGCGAACGAAGAGCGACTCGATGCGGCCCGCGTCGTCTTGCGCTTCGCGGAACGCGCGCACCGCGAGCATGCGCGCGGCTTCGACGAACTGCTCGTCGTTCCATAGCACCAATGCCTGCATCGGCGTGTTGGTCTGCGCGCGCCGGATCACGCACGCTTCGCGCGTCGGCTGGTCGAAGGTCTGCATCGACGGCGGCGGGCATGCGCGCTTGTGGTAGGTGTAGAGGCTGCGGCGGAACAGCGCGTCGCCAGCGCCTTGCACGAACTCGCGCGTGTTGGACTGCAACATCGCGACTTCCTGCCAGAGACCCTGCGGTTGGTATGGCTTGACCGACGGCCCGCCAAAGCGCTCCACGAGCAGGCCCGACACGAACAGCGCTTGGTCGCGCAGTTGCTCTGCGGACAGGCGTCGACGCGGGAACCACGACAACAAGCGATTGTCCGCGTCGACCTGCATCGCAGCTTCGCTCGCGCGGTCGTCTTGGCGGAACGTGTCGCTGGTCGCGATCAGGCGCAGCATGTGCTGCGCGTCGAAGCCGCATTCGCGGAACTCGACGGCGAGCCAATCGAGCAAGCCCATGTGGCTCGGCCACTCGCCTTGCATGCCGAAGTCTTCGCTCGTCCGCACGATGCCCGTGCCGAACATCAACTCGAACAAGCGGTTTGCTTGCACGCGCGCGAACAGCGGGTTGTCCTTCGACGTGATCCACTGCGCGAGGCCGCGGCGGTCATCGGGAGCGCCTTCGGGCAATGTGCCGAGCGCCTTCGGGGTCTTGCGCGAGATCTCGCGATCCTTGATCGGTTGGTCGTACTGGCCGCGCGCGAGCACGTAGGTGGGGCGGCGCTGCTCGCGCTCCTTCATCACCATCGTACGCGGCATCTGGGCATCGAGTTCGCGGAGTTGCTTCGACAGCGAGTTCTTCTTCTCGAGGCTGGCGAGGTAGCTCTTCGAGAAGGTCTTCCGCCATGCGGTGCGCAGGCGTTGGTCGGCGTCCGCGGCGGTCGTTGGCAGAAGCGCCGCGACGAGTTCGCCGGTCAGTTCGCCGTAGCGCGGCTGCGAACGCTGGTAGAACCCGCCTTCGCCGCCCGTGTTGACGATGCGCATCGTGAGCAGCTGCGGCCCGCGTGTCAGTTCGACTTCGGCGCTGTCCTGGTCCTTCTGCGCGCCGCGGTCGATGCGGTTCTGCGCGACTTCCTTGCCCGACGCATAGAGGCGGAAGCCGTCATCGCTGCCGAGCGAGAACGTGCGCTTGCGCGCCGTGGGGGCCCAGATCGTGCGCGCGACGAACGTCGCGTTCGCGCCTGCGGGCAACGTGCCGACCGCGTCTTCGCGCAGGGCTTCGCGGTGACGCCATGCGAGCGGCTTGCCGCTCTTGCCCTTGCTGCTCAAGAACTGCGCGCCCTTGTCGAGCGCGAGCGCAGTCTCGGGGCCGAATGCAGCGCCCCAGTTCTCTTCGGCGTCGCCGACGAACGGGCCTGCGACGTGGAAGCCGCCGCTTGCTTCGGGCAATCGTTCGAGCGCTTGCTCGTCGATTTGGCCGAGTTGCACGCGCACGCGCGCAAACGTGTGGCGCGCATACACCGAGTCGTAGCGCAACGTGACGACGAGCTCCGTGCCGCCGTCGAAGCCGAACGGCTCATCGGTGACGAACAGCGCTTCGCGCGATCCGCCAGCGCGCATGTGCGCATCGACGGCCCAACCGACGCCATCGTCGCTCGCGATCGCGTTGACGACATGGAAGTCGCCATTGCCTTGCTCGACGTCGGCCCATGCCCAGACGAACGACAGGCGGCGCTTCTGCTGCGGATCGCGGACCGACACTGCCTCGACGTCGATCGACTGCAGCACCGCGTTGCCATTCTCTGCGCGGCCGACGCGCTGGTCTTGGCGATCGGGCGCCGGCAGCGCCATCAAGTGCAGCATGCGCATCGACGTTGCGTCGGTGTGCAGCGTGAGCACGTGCACGTCTTGGTCCGGGTTCTTGCCGCTCGCCGTCACCGTGCCGTCAGCGTCGATCGCAAGGTCGGCGCCGCCTTGGGACTGCGCGGCTGTGACTTGCGAAGCGGACCACTGAACGCGCGCTTCCTGCAGCAGTTCGCTGCGCCAGCGCGTGAACTCCGCGGCCTCCTCGGCGGGCACGGTGTCGAGTTCGAGCTGCACCGCCGCGAGGTCGGACTTCAGCGCTTCTTCTTGCTGCAACTGCGCATCGGAGGGCACGCGCAAGAACGGTTCGAGGGCTCGGTTGGCGTCAGGGATCTGCGAATAGAGCCCCGGCTCCTCGATCGACGCGAAGTAGGCATAGAGGCTGTAGAAGTCCTCTTGCGAGATCGGGTCGTACTTGTGGTCGTGGCAACGCGCGCAGCCGAGCGTCAGGCCCAAGAACACGGAGCCGGTCGTCGCGACGCGATCGACCGCGTATTCGACGAGATACTCCGCGTCGATGGCGCCGCCTTCATCCGTCGTCACGTGGCAGCGATGGAATCCGCTCGCGACCTTCTGCGACATCGTCGCATCGGGCCACAGATCGCCTGCGATCTGGTCCCTCACGAACGTGTCGAATGGCATGTTGCTGCGATACGCCTCGAGCACCCAGTCGCGGAACGGCCAGATCTGGCGACCCGCATCCATATGGATGCCCGACGTGTCGGCATAGCGAGCGCTGTCGAGCCATGGCG
>JBEELK010000261.1:0-26353 GCA_041168165.1 Planctomycetota bacterium
CGCGGCGCGCGACCGCCGAACTTGCGCGACTCGACGCAGAGCGGCCGATGCGCGTCGCGGCGTTGCGCGCGATCGCCAACGTCAGCGCGGCGGAGTGCGCAGACGCGCGGCCACAACTCCCCGCGTTCGCGCCGCTGCGCGAAGAAGAAGCAGCCGAGATCGAACGCGCGCTCACGCACAACGCGTCCACGCTTGCGAGCAAGGCGCGCCACGATGCGGCGCTGCAAGCGATCACCGAAGCCGAGTGGGAGCGCATCCCGCAGTTCTCGCTGCGCACGCTGCTCATGGGCGATGGCAGCGCGATGATCCAGCCGGCGTTCACGCTGCCGTTCTTGCGCAGCCATGCGATCGACGCGCGACTGCGCCAAGCCGAGGCCGAGGCGGGAGCCGCGCTCGCGTTGCTGCGCCAAGCCGAAGCCGATGCGACCGCGGAAGCTGTCGCGCAAAGGCAGGCCATCGCGGCGGCGACGGCGCAGCACGCGATCCTCGCGAGCGAAGTGGCGCCGCTGCTGGCGCAGTCCGCGACCATTGCGCGCAGCGAATGGTCCGTGGGCAGCGGGATGCTCGCGGATTGGATCGAAGCGGAGTCCGCGCAGATCGCGCTCGACGTAGAACTCGCGCAACTGTGCGCCGAGGCCGCGATCGCGCGCGCGCACTTGCAGCACGCGCTTGGCCGCGCTGCGGCAGAAGGCCCAGCCGACGCGCCGTTGCGTTGACGCAGGCGGCGCGGCGAGGGACAACGCGCGTCCTCTCACCCAAGGACTTCCATGCCTCGCGCGTTCCGCTCGCTCTCGTCATTCGCAACCGTTGCCTTGTGCGTCGCAGGCGCCTTGCTCGCGCCGCGCGCAACCGCGCAAGACGCGCCGCCAGCGCCCAGCCCACAGCAGCAATCGCTCGCGCGCCTTGTTGGCGATTGGGACCTCGAAGCCACGTTCTTCGACAACGGCAAGCCCATCGCCAAGATGCAGATGCAGGAGCACGTCGAGTCCGTGTGCGGCGGCTTGTTCTTGCTGTCGCGCGTCGATGGCGACATGGCCGGCAAGAAACTGCAGGGCTACACGCTGAAGGGCTGGAACGCGTTCTTGAGTCGCATCGAAGGCGTCGAAGTCGACTCCATGGGCGGCCCGCCCGCGCGCAGCGTGGGCAACGTGGACTTGGAGACCGGCGTCATCACTTGGACGCTGACCGTGACCACTCCACAAGGCTCCGGGTCGACCGAGTCGACGCTGACGTTCGATGGCGCAGACAAGCGCACCGAGCTGATCTATGCCAAGGGCCCGAACGGCGAGAAGGTGCAGCAGACGCTGATCCGCAGCACGCGACACAAGGCGAAGGAAGACGCGAAGGCAGACGCCGCGAAAGCGGAGCCAACGCCAGCTGCTTCGCCAGAACCCGCGAGCAAGGAGCACGAGAAGTTGCTGCCGTTCGTTGGCACGTGGGACGTGAAGACGAAGCTCTCGATCCCAGGCATTGCGGACTCGCCCACCGGCACGATGAAGTCGAACGAGCAGCTCGTCTGCCTCGGTCGCTTCGTGCTCACGCGCGTCGATGGCGAGTTTGGCGGCATGCCCTTCCACGGCGTGGGCCTCACTGGCTACGACGAACAATCGGAGCTTTACGTGAGTTTCTGGGGCGACTCGTTTGGCGCTTACTTGATGGCAAGCGAAGGCAAGTGCAGCGACGACGGGACGAGCTTCACACTGGTCGGCAACTCGATTGGCCCGGATGGCAAGCCCAACACAACGACGGATACCACAAGGTTCCTGGGCAACGACAAGCGGTCGGCATCGATGGTCTCGCGCGACAAGGACGGCAAGGAAGTCAGCACGATGACCCTCGACTGCGTCCGCTCGAAGTGACCAACGCATTGCGCGCGTTGCCATCGACGCGCTTCGAATGCGCCGCAAGCAACGGTGCGCCCTAGCGCAAGCCGCTTGCGCCGACAGCGCGCCACGCCAACGCGCGACCGCATCCGATGCGCTGTGCGCCCGATGCGGCGGGGATTTGCAGGTCGCGCGTTCGCCATAGCCTTTGGCGCATGGTCACGTTCCGCGCAACCACCCGTCGGTCCTCAAGGCGCAGCGCAGTCGATGCATGGAGCCTCGTGCGCATGCACTCCGAAGATCTGCGCCTCGCGGCGGACAGCGTGACGAATGCCATCGCCGACGCGCGCGTAGCGGGCTTGATCGTGTTGCCGTCCGCGCTTCACGGCGCGGCACTGCGCGCGTTGCTGTGGCAGTGCCACGGCGACTCAAGCGACACCGACACCTGCGTCGGCATCGTCGAGAGCGCGGCACTCGCACAGCAGTTTGCGCACGACATCGAGCACGTGGCGCTCGCCGCCGCGATCCGCGCGATGCCGATGCACGCGCTGCCCGTGCTCGTCGCGACGCCCACGGCGTTGCGCCTCGGCTCGATCGCCGCGACACCGCGGACCTTCGCTGCGGACCGACGTTCCTAGGCGCATCGGCGCATCGTCCGCTAGGATGCGCCGCCGGTTGATGTCCGCGACGCTGCGCAACCGCCCCACTGCACCATGCGCACACCGCACCTGCTCGCCGGATTGACTGCGATTGCGCTGATGGTGTGCGTCTCGTGGTTTGCATTCGGCGATCACGACAACGACGCGCCGCCGATCGCAGACCTCGTCGCGATGACCGAGGCGTCGTTCGATCCCGCCGATGTGACGGTCGCCGAAGCGAGCGCATCGCGCGACCTCGACAGCGAGATCGGAACGACCGACGAAGCAATGCGCGAAGAAGTCGCGGTCGACAACAGCGCCACGGCGACGTCGCAAGCTGCGACCGAAGGCCCAATCGTCACGGTGATGCGCATCGACGACGGCAAGCCTGTCATCGCGCCGCAAGTGGAGATCGCGTGGATCGGCGTCGGGGAAGGAGCCGAGAAGGCGCGCTCGCTACCAAAGCGCGAGTTGCCGCCACGAAAGAGCGAGCAACCGTTCGCCTTCGGGCGCAAGTCGCGCACGGGCGAGGACGGCACGATCCAACTGCCGCCGCTTGCCGAGCAGACCATGATCGCGGCGCGCGATGGCAACATGTTCGCGTTCGCGACGATCGATCCCGGCCGACCGAGCACCCACCTGCTGCTCGCTGTCGACGAGACGCTGACGATCCGCGTCCTCGACGATCAGGACCGCGGCGTCGCCGAGGCGCCGCTCACCATCCAGCGCTGGATCCCAAAGCAGGGGTTCGAGGAGAAATGGTCTGGCTTCACGAACGCGCGCGGCGACTGCGTGATCCGTCACTTCCAATTCGTGCGCGCGCCGGAGACGAAGGGCGATCGCTACGCCGTCGCGGTGACCGCGCCGCAGAAGGAGCCGTCGTGGATCGAGTTTCAGCCTCGCCCCGCGCCAACGGATCCGATCACTCTGCGGCTCGCGAACACGCGCCAACTCGCCGTGCGCATCGTGCACAAGAGCGGCGCGCCGATCCTCGCCTCACTCGACGTTTCGTTGCGCATCCGTCGCCCTGAGTCGGAGACGACAGGATGGCACGGCGTGTTGCCGGACACGTTCGAGCGACTCGACCAGAAGAAGCCGCGCGGCAGCGACCCGATCGCGTTCCCGCATGCGGGCTACGGCAGCAAGTTGCAGCCCTTCTTGCAGATCCGCGGCGAGCGCGCTCCGCGACGCCTGCCCGAGATCACGTTGCCGGATGCGAGCGCTGCGCCCGAAGGCAGCAATCCGTTCGAAGTCACGTTGATGTTGCCGGACGACGTCGTCGTGCTCGCGATGCGCACCGTCGATGCAGAAGGCGCGCCGCTGTCGATGGCCGACATCCCATGGCAGCTGCGCAAGCAACGGAGCGCTGGTTTGTCGGGCAACCTCGAGACCATCGAGGACGGCCGCGCGGATTTCCTGGTGCCGTCTCGCACCCACGGCTCCGAGTCCAACAAGGCCCCCGAGATCCCCGATGGCCTTCCGGTCGTGCTGATGCTGCGCGAGACGCTCGCCCCCAACCTCGTGCTCGGCGCAGAGACGCCAATCGGCGCGCTGCAAGCTGGCGAACGCCGCGAACTCGGGACCATCGTGATGGCGCCACTGCCGCTGCTCTGCGAGGGCCGCGTCCTCGACGACCGCGGCGAACCTCGCGCCAATGCGCCGGTGTTGGTGGCGCTCGCGCTCGACTCGGACCGCGGCGAGAACTGGCAAGAAGCGCCACACCTGCAGAAGTCGACCAACGCGGACGGCACGTTCGCGTTCTATGCGCCAACCCCGCTGCAGCCGTTCCGTCTCGAGACGCGAGGAGACCACGAGCACTTCGCCGCCATGACCGCGCCGCTGTCGCCGGGCGCGCACGTCGAGTTGCGCACCACGCGCACCGGCATCCTGCAGGGCCGCGTGATCCCGCCGCGCGACCTGCCCGAGAACGCGCTCACGTTGACGCTGGTGCGCCAACCCGACGGCAGCGAACAACAGCCGCAGCGCCGTCCGTCGCAGACGCCGATCCGCCGCAAGAACGGCTGGTTCTGGCTCGGCGGCCTCGAAGCCGGCGTCTACACCGCGACCGTGACGATGCGCGGGCTCGCGGCGCCGCTCGCCAGCATCGACGGCGTGCGCATCGCGCCGGGTCCCAACGAGGACTCGCGGCTCTCGCCGCTCGACCTGTCGCAGTCGCTGTTCCGCTACGAGCTGCGCGCGGTGGCGCCTTCGGGCCAACCGCTGACGGCGATCGAAGGCCCTGTTCTGTGGCGCAATCGGCCGCCGAACGGCGATCCGTCGTTCACCGCGTTCCGCTGGCAGAACGGGAAGGCGACGTTCTTCTTGCCCGTGCCGTTCGCTGAGCTCGTCATCGTCGGCCCCGGCATCCGGTCTACCGAGGTCGCGGTCACGCCGAGCACGCGCGACGTCGTCATCGATCCGATCACGCCATGCTTGGTCGAGTTGCCCGGCGTCCGCGCGCTCGCGGGCCCCACGCGCGCGATCCGCGTGTCGGCCGTGTTCCTCGGCGAGACGGGCCTGCCCCAAGGCATCGGCGGACAGGACCAACAAAAGGGCGAGGGCTTCTCGTTCCCGCGCAATCAACTCGGCAAGAGCGGCGGCGGCTGGCTCGATGCCGCGGACCGCACCGGCCTCGTCGTGTCGCAGTCCGGCAAGTACGAGCTGACGCTGCGGATCTACGAAGGCGAGGCGCGCGACGGCAGCCAGCGCGCGATCCCGCTCGGCAATTGGGATGTCGACGTCGATGGCCGCAGCCTGCGCACGCTCGTGCTGCCGATCGACCTCCAGCAGGTGCAGCAAGCGCTCGCGCAGTTGCAGCCGCAACCAAACGGGCAAGCCGCACCGCAAGGCCAGCAGCGCGGCCAGCGACGTCGCTGATACGCAGATCCGCCCGCACGTGGCGCGCCACTTTTGTGGTGCACTTCGTCGGCGCGCGCCTAGTCTCCCTCACCTTGAAGCCGCGGGCATTGGGCCCCGCGAACGGCCGATGGCAGCACCGCGCAACGACGACGAGACGCAGTTTCCACGAGTGGTCGCATGGCTCGGCCTCGTGCTCGCCGTCGTTTTGTTCTTGAGCAACACGGTGCCCGCGGTGCGCGAGCGCGCGGAGTTGCGCGCAACCGCGATCGATCTGCAGAACCTGCGCTCGCAATACGACGCAGCGATTGCGCACGCGATCGCCGCGATGCCCGGCCCCGGCGGCGAACAGGACCTGCAAGCGGTGCTCGTCGCGATCGACCGAATCGGCTGGACGCCCGCAGAACTGCTGCGGTGCTACCCCGAGTCGACGATGGAGCGCGCGGCCATCGAGGATGAGGAGCCGCCGGTGCTCGATCCCGAAGTGCGCGAAGCTACGTTCGAGCCGACGGGCCGCTGAACTAGGGTCCGCTCCACTCCGAACTCC
Organism: Planctomycetota bacterium; assembly: GCA_041168165.1. Lineage (GTDB taxonomy): Bacteria > Planctomycetota > UBA1135 > UBA1135 > UBA2386 > SXPK01. The sequence continues at coordinate 5,865 of JBEELK010000261.1, forward strand.
GGGGAGGAAGTGCAAAGGAAGCACGTCCACCGCCGAGCCCGCGCGGCTACGCTGCGCCATCTCCTTTCGCAGACGCTCGCTGAGCTCCGTAACAACCGCTCAGCACAGCAGAACGGACCCGACCGACCTCCTTCCGACCCCAACATGACGGACAGCAACTCCAAGGATCTCGAACACGTCGAAGCGCTGCGGCAGGCCTACGCCGCGATGAAGCAGGAGATGAAGAAGGTCATCGTCGGCCAGGACAAGGTCGTCGACGAACTGTTCATGGCGCTGTTCTGCCGCGGTCACTGCCTGCTGATCGGCGTGCCGGGCCTCGCCAAGACGTTGATGATCTCGACGCTCTCGCGCGTGCTGTCGCTGTCGTTCAACCGCATCCAGTTCACGCCGGACCTGATGCCCGCGGACATCACCGGCACCGAGGTGATCCAAGAGGACCGCACGACCGGCAAGCGCGACTTCAAGTTCCTCGGCGGCCCGATCTTCGCCAACGTGATCCTCGCCGACGAAATCAACCGCACGCCGCCCAAGACGCAGGCCGCGCTGCTCGAAGCGATGCAGGAGTATCAGGTCACGGTCGGCGGCCGTCGCCACGAGCTGAAGAAGCCGTTCTTCGTGCTCGCGACGCAGAACCCAATCGAACAAGAAGGCACCTACCCGCTGCCCGAGGCGCAACTCGACCGTTTCATGTTCATGGTCAAGGTCGACTACCCGACCACCGACGAGGAGCGCGAGATCCTTCGCCGCACCACCGAGGACAAGAGCCAGGAGATCAAGGCGGTCCTCAGCGAGCAGCAGATCTTCGAACTGCAGTCGATCGTGCGCCGCGTGCCGATCAGCGACTCGGTCCTCGACTACGCGCTCCGCCTCACGCGCAGCACGCGCATCACGACGCCCGATGCGCCGCAATGGATGAAGGACTGGCTGCAATGGGGCGCTGGCCCGCGCGCGAGCCAGAATCTCGTGCTCGGCGCGAAGGCGCACGCGCTGCTGCAAGGCCGCTTCTATGTCAGCGCCGACGACATCCGCGCGGTCGCCAAGCCCGTGCTGCGTCACCGCATCATCACGAGCTTCTCGGCTGAGGCCGAAGGCGTGACGACGGACACGGTGATCGATCGCTTGCTTGCAGAAGTGCAGCCCAACGAGAGCCAAGCGCTCGCAGACGGCAAGCTGCCCAAAGTCGTGAAGCAGTGAGAAGGGCGCAGCGCGCGCCCAAATCCACTTCCTGCCCCACCGCGAAAGACCGCGCAGAGCGATGAGCGAAGCGAACCCCAACTACCTCGACCCGAAGGTCCTCAGCAAGGTCGCGCGACTCGACCTGCGCGCGCGACTCGTCGTCGAGGGCTTCGTGACGGGCATGCACAAGTCGCCATTCCGCGGCTTCTCCGTCGAGTTCGCGCAGCACCGCGAATACGTGCCCGGCGATGACCTGCGCTATCTCGACTGGAAGATCTTCGGCAAGTCGGATCGCTTCGTAATCAAGCAGTTCGAGGAGGAGACCAACCTCCGCGCGCACCTGTTCCTCGACCAGAGCGAGTCGATGAACTACGCGCACGACGGCGGCATGTCGAAGTTCGACTACGCCGCGACCGCGGTGGCGAGCCTCGCCTACATGATCCAACAGCAAGCCGACGCGGTCGGCCTCACGCTGTTCGACGAGAAGGTCTGCAAGCAAGTGCCGCCGTCCAACACGCGCGCGAGCCTCAGCAATCTGTTCTTGTCGCTCGAGAAGGCGCAAGCGCGCAACCAGAAGACGAAGGCCGGCGCCGTGCTGCACGAACTCGCGAGCCAGCTGCGGCAGCGTGGCATGGTGATGATCTTCAGCGACCTGTTCGACACGCCAGGCGAAGTGCTGAAGGGCCTGCGCGAGATCGCGCAACGCGGCCACGACGTCGTGGTGTTCCACGTGCTCGATAAGGACGAAGTCGAGTTCCCGTTCGAGCGCATGACGCTGTTCCAGGGCCTCGAGCAGATGCCGGAGTTGCTGGTCGACCCGAAGTCGCTGCGCGACGCGTATCTCGCCGAGATCGAGGCCTTCCAGTCCGAGATCAAGAAGGGCTGCCTCAAGAACCGCATCGACTACGTGCGCGTGGTCAACAGCCAACCGCTCGACGTCGTGCTCACATCCTACCTCTCGGCGCGCGCCGCGCGTCGCAAGCGCAGGAAGTAACGCGTGCAGTTCCTGAACCCAGGCCTCGTCGCGGGCGCGCTGCTGTTCGCCGTTCCGCTCGTCATCCACCTGCTCAATCGGCAGCGGCACAAGCGCCGCGATTGGGCGGCGATGGAGTTCTTGCTGCGCGCATACCAGAAGACGCGCAATCGTCTCCGCAACGAGAACCTTCTGCTGCTGTTGCTGCGTTGCCTGATCCCCATCGTGCTCGCGATGGCGATCGCACGGCCGGTCCTGCAGAGCGCAGCGGGCCTGCTCGGCCAAGGCGGCTCGACGCACCACATCGTCGTGCTCGACCAGTCCTACAGCATGGGCACGTCGCGCGACGGCGCGCAGAGCCCGTTCGACAAGGGCCGCGCAATGGCGACGCGACTGATCGAGTCGCTGCAGGCTTCGCCTGAGAACGCGGACAAGGTCACGCTCGTGCTCGCCGGCGTGCGCCCGCGCTTCGTCGTGCAACGCGAACTCAATCTCGCGGCCGCGAAGGCGCTGTGGCAAGAGACGACGCGGCCCGAAGACGCTGCGACGGACCTCGCGCCATCGCTCGTGCAAGTCGCGCAACTGCTCGAAGAAGGAGCCGACGCGAGCGCGCAAGTGCACGTGATCACCGACCTGCAGACGCGCGCGCTCGGCACGCTGCTCGACTCGCAGCGCAACGCCGCGCCGCAGGCGGACGGCCCCGACTTCAAGGACACGCTGCGCGACACGATGGACCGCCTTCGCGCGCGCGAAGGCACGCAGGTGCACTGGATCGACGTGTCGCCGATGGCCGACGAACGACAGGGCGGCAGCGTCGACAACGTGCAGATTACGAGCCTGCAATGCGAGCAGCCCGTGGCGCTCGCCCGCATGCCGCTGGTCATCACGGCGCGACTGCAGAACCGCGGCGCATCGCGCGCGTCGGTGCAGGTGGCGCTCGACGTGGACGGCGCGGAGCCGATGCGCAAGCAAGTGCAGCTTGAGGCGCAAGCCGAAGGCGAAGCCGAGTTCTCGATCGTCGTTCGCGAGCCCGGCAAGAAGCGACTGCGCGCAGTGATCGACCAAGATGCGCTCGACGCGGACAACGAACGCTGCGCGATCCTCGACGTGAAGGAGCGCATGAAGGTCCTCGTCGTCGATGGAGCCGCCGATGACGACCCGCTCAAGACCTACGGCTGGTTCTACAAAGGGATGCTCGACCCTCAGGACTTCGGCTCCAACAACAAGGAGCGCGAGGTCGCCGGCGAACTGGGTCGCTTCGAAGTGACCGTGTGCGACACGCTCGCGCTGCTGTCCGGCCAACAAGATCCCAGCGCGTTCGACGTCACGATTCTCGCCGACGTCGACCGCATCAACGAGCGCGCGCGCTCCGGCATCGAACGCGCGCTGCAAGCGGGCAAGGGCCTACTCACTGCGTTCGGCCGCCGCGCGGACCCTGCGAGCTACGATCTGCAACTGCACGCGATGGGCGAAGGCCCGATGCCATTCCGCCTCGGCCAGCCGCGCGGCGGCGAATCGGGCTCGTCGCAAGCGCGCGCTGCGGTGATCGCGATGCCCCAACACGGATCGCTGCGCGAGTTCGACGAAGAGGTCTACCGCGAGATCCTGCAAGCGGTGCCGGTATGGCAGTGGCTCGGCGTTCCCAAGGACTCGCTGTCGGACAAGGCGAGCGTCGTACTGCGCCTCACCGACCCCGACCAATCGCCACTGCTCGTGACGAGCGAGTTCGGCGAAGGCCGCGCCGCGTTCCTGCTCAGCACGCCGGCGTCGGAATACGACGGCAAGCGCTGGAACCGCCTTGAGGACCCGTTCGTTGTGTTCCCGCTGCTGCACGGGTTGATCGAGTGGCTATCAAGCCCCGCGCGCGATCTGTTCCAGATCGACGTCGGCGCGGAACTCGCGGCCATTGCGCCGGCGCGCCCCAAGGACATCGAAGTGCTGCTGCCCGAGCGCGCGGGCGGCAAGAAGATGCCGCTCGCCGAAGAAGCGCGCGCGCTGCCGGGCGGTCGTTACGCGCTGCCCGCGTGGTCCGGCGCGTCGATGGCCGGCTTCTACACGGTCGAGATGACGCTCGCGCGCGACACCGGCAACGAGCCATTCAGCCAGACGTTCGCCGTGCGCGTCGATCCGGCCGAGGGCGCGTTGACCTACGCGCCGCATGCAGACGCCGCAACCGCGCTCGGCGTCGATCGAATCCACACGCAGATGCCGACGCAAAGCGAAGCGAGCGATGACCACTCGGACGACGAACTCGCGCCGTCGCTGCTACTGCTCACGCTGTTGCTCGTGCTCGGCGAAGCGGCAATGGCTCGCTACGTCTCGGTGAAGAGGAGCTGAACGATGATCGCGCTGCTCCCCACGGTGCACTGGTTCCAAGGCGACTCGACGCACGTTGAAGAGACGTTCCGCTTCCTGTGGTTGCCGCCCTACTGGGTGCTCGCGTTGGTGGTGTTCCCCGCGATCGCGCTCGCAGCATGGTGGTCCTACACAGGGCTCACGCGCCTCGAACGCAACACGCGCATCACGCTGTCGACGTTGCGCGGCGCGGCGATCGCGCTGTGCTGCGTGCTGCTGTTCCAGCCAGCGTGGGAGACGACCGTCTACCGCAAGACGCAGAACCAAGTGCACGTGCTCGTCGATGACAGCGCGAGCATGTCGCGCAAAGACGCGTATCCCGAAGGCGACCAGCGCGCCGCGCTCGAAGCGCTGCTGCCCGGCGTCGACATCGGCGCGACGTCGCGCGCGGAGCTTGTGCAGAAGGTCCTGTCGCGCTCCGGCGGCCTGCTTGAACAACTGAAACAGGAACACGACGTCCGCCTGTTCCGCGTGCAGCGAAAGCCGTTGCCGATCCGCGAACTGACGGAGGTCACCGCGCGCGGCAACCGCACCCAACTCGGCGACGCGCTCGATGTGCACCTCGCAACCGCGGCGAGCAGCAACCTCGACGCTGTCGTGCTCGTCTCCGATGGCCGCAGCAATGCGGGCCTCGACCCGATCGAGGTCGCAGAACGCTTTGCGCTGCGCGGCGTGCCGATCCACACGATCGGCGTCGGCGACCCGCAGGCGCCGCGCAACGCATGGCTCGTGGGCCCGCCCGGCCCCAAGGAAGCGCTGCGCCAAGAGACCGTCGCGTTCGACGTGACCGTGCGCGCCGAGGGCCTCGCCGGCAAGACGACGCGAGTCGAGTTGCACGGCACGCGCGAAGGGCAACCCGAGCGCGCGTTGACGAGCACGACGGTCGACCTGCCCGAGGACGGCGCGGCGCTGCCGGTTCGCTTGTCGTGCGCGTTCGAAGAGGCCGGCGATTGGACGCTGCGCTTCTCGCTTGCCGCGATGCCCGAGGAGAGCCAGTCGGACGACAACGCCGACACGCGTTTCTTGCGCGTCAACGACGAACGAATCCGCGTGCTCTACCTCGAAGACCTGCCGCGCTGGGAATACCGCTACGTGCACAACGCGCTGCAGCGCGTCGACCCGTCGATCCAGATGCAGGCGGTGCTGTTCGACGCGAGCCCGAAGTTCGTGCAAGAGCACAGCGACGAACTGCCGCCGTTGAAGGACATCCCGCGCACCGAGAAGGAGCTGCTGCAGTACCACGTCGTGCTGATCGGCGATCTCGCGCCGGAGCGCATCGCCCCCACCGAAGAAGGCGTGCGCAGTTGGCTCGAGATGCTCGTGCGCTTCTGCGAGTTCGGCGGCGGCGTCGGCTTCCTCTACGGCCCGCAAGCGATGCCGGAGCGCTACCGCAACACGCCGCTGCAAGACCTGCTGCCGGTCGTGCTCGAGGACCCGGTGTGGCTCAGCAACCCGCGCAACAAACCCGACACCAGCAGCCCGTTCCGCGCGCGGCTCGAGAACCCGCTGCAGCCGCATGAGATCCTGATGCTGCAGCGCGATCCGGCGCTCAACCGCAAGCTGTGGGAAGAGGGCCTGCCCGGCTTCCGCGTCTACTACCCGACGCTGCGCAGCAAGCCTGGCGCCACGGTGCTGATGCGGCATCCCATCGACGAGAGCCGCTACGGCAAGCGCCCGCTTGCGGTCGTCTCGCCGCACCCGCGCGGCAACACGTTCTTCATCGCGACCGACGAGACGTGGATCTGGCGCTACCCATACGGCGAGCTCTACCAGGACGCGTTCTGGCGCAACGTCGTGCGTCACCTGGCGCAGGGCCGCCTGCAGCGCCGCAACGACCTGCTGGAGCTGACCGTCGACAAGATCGTGCTCGAGACCGGCGACTCGGTCCGCGTGCAACTGCGCGCGCAAGACACCGAACTGCAGCCGACCGCAGAACAAGAGCAGCCGATCTTCCTGCGCGACCAGAAGGGCCAAGTCGAACGCCGTTCGCTGCGCAGCGTGCCAGGCGAGCCTGGGACCTACCAAGCGACGTTCACGATGAACGACCCCGGCGCATTCAGTTTCCTCGTGTTCCAAAACCAGAACCCGGCCGACACGGTGCAAGCGCGCGAAGACGTGCTCGTGCGGCTGCCCGACCGCGAGCTCGCGGACAGCAGCCAGGACGCCGCAACGCTGCAGAAGATCGCGCAGGCGTCGTCCGAGAAGGACGGCCGCGCCCGTTCCGTGTTCTTGGCCGACGCCGACTCGCTCGCGCAGGACTTCAAGGAGCGCAAGGCCTACCAGAGCCGCGAGGAGACGCGCACCAAGCCTGCCTGGGACCGGATGACCTCGCTGCTGGTGCTGCTCCTGCTGCTCGGGGCGGAGTGGATCCTACGCAAACGCGCGCGACTGGTCTGAGTCCGAGCGACGCCTCGCTGTCGAAGAACACCACATGATTCCCCACCACCCCGCCGCAAGGCGAGAAACCACGGCCTGGCGCGGGGGTATGGGTAGCGTTCGTGCCGATGAATGCGTGCTCTTGAGTCCTCGGCTCACGGAGCATCTTGCGCGCCGTTTCGTCCTCGGATCCCGCCCGTGAACCGACCCCGCACGCTGCTGCTGCCACTGTTGCTGTCGACCGCGCTGCCGAGCGCGCTCGCGCAGACACGCCGCGTCATGCCGACGCCGCAAGAGTTCGTGACGACGCAGGACGACAGCCTGTTCAGCCTCACGCGATCGCAGGACAGCGTGCACGAGTGGGAGCAGGCACGCGAAGAACTGGCCCAGGGCTCGCACCAAGCCGCGGTCGAACGGCTGCACCGTGTGCTGCTCGCGGAGAACGGCGGCACCGTCGCGATCGGCCCCAACCGATTCCTTGGCCTGCGCTCGGCGCTCGTGATGGAAATGGCCAACCTGCCGCCCGCCGCGAGGGCTGCCTACGAGGAGCTCATGCGTCGCGAGGCCGGCGCGCTGCGCGACAAGGATCTCGCCCAATTGCGCGCAGAGCAGCTGCGCATGCTCGCGGAGCGATTCCCCGCGTCGAAGCAAGGCATGGCAGCGCGACTGCGCCTTGGCGACCTCGCGCTCGAACGCGGCGATGGCCACGAGGCGGCGGTGCACTTCTCGCACGCGGTCGAAGCGTCAGCCTTCGGCAGCGACGAAGAACGCGCCGCGTTCTCGCGTCTGTCCTGCGCCGAGGCGCTCGCGCGCTCCGGCTCGCTGCGCAATCGCTCGGGCTTGTCGGAAGCGGAGCAAGCTGCGTTGCGCGCGCTGCCCACGTCGCAAGACGCGGCCGATTGGAACGGCATCGGCGGCGGCGGCGACGGCGCACGGCTGATGGCCGAGCCAGCGGGCAGCCCGAAGTCGACGTTCGCCGACTCGGTGCAAGCGACCAACTTCGACTACGGCAGCGGCGCGAGCTTCGCGATGCACGCGACCGGCGGACTCGATGCGATCTACGTCAACACAGGCATGGAGCTGCTCGCGTTCGACCCGCTGCGCGGCCAACTCGTCTGGGGGTCGCAATCGCCGCTGCGCGAGACGAGCGATGGGCGCGGGCTCCGCGAATACGCAAACTCCGTCAACCCCAACCTCTCGCTGTCCGCGGCGGTTGGCGATGACGTCGTCATAGCGTCGCTGCAGGTGCCCGACCAGACCACGTCGGTGCGCTATCAGGGCGCGTTCACGATCATGAAGCGCATCCCGGAACGCCGACTGTTCGCGTTCCATCGCGCAACCGGCAAGTTGCTGTGGTCGCACTTCGATTCGCTCGGCGGCCCCATCGAGCAACGCTATCGCAGCCATGCGACGTGCGGCGCGCCGCTCGTGATCGGCGACACGGTCTATGCGCCCGTGCACGACCGCTCTGGCGCGATCGCGTTCTACGTCGGCGCCTATGACGTCCGCACTGGCCAACCGCGCTGGCGCCGCCTCGTCTGCAGCAGCCAGCAAGAGGTCAACATGTTCGGCAACGCGAGCCAGGAGTTCGCCGCGTCGCCACTGTGCGAGCGCGATGGACTCCTGTTCGGCGCGTCGAACCTCGGCGTCTGCTACGCGCTCGAACGCGACACGGGGCGCATTCGCTGGATCACGTCCTACGACGTGGTCCCGATGCCGCCGACGCAGATCCAAGGGCAGGACCCGCGGCCCGTGTTCTTCCACAACAGCCCGCCGTCCGTGTCGTCGGGCGTCGTCGCGTTCACGCCGCTCGATTCGGAGTTCGCGCTCGGCATCGATGCGCTCACGGGCGAGTTGCTCTGGCGCATCGCGCACGAAGCGAAGGCAAACGGCCCCAACGACGTGCGCTGGCTCTGCGGCGCGCTCGGCGACGAGTTCGTGTTCTCTGGCGCTGGCGTTGTCGCAGTGAAGGCGCGGCCCAGCGCTCCGCTCGAACGACCCGCCGCGATCCGTCAGGTCTGCCCGCGCGACGCGCTGTTCGACGACCAAGACGAGTTCCCGCGGCCCGCGCTCACCGAAGGCCGCATCTGGATCCCGCGCCAGGACTCCGTCAGGGTCGTGAACCCAGACGGTTCGCGCGCGCAAGACGCGCCGCAACTCACGTTCGCTGCGCCCGGCAACCTGCTGCTCGTCGACGGCATTGCGATCTCGCTGCGCAACGGCGCGTTCGAGGCGCTCGCGGATGTCGCGGCGCTGCGCGAGCGCAGCCGCAAGATCATGGAGGCGTCGCCCGACGATCCCGCCGCGATCCTTCGCATGTGCACGCTGACCGCTGCGAGCGGCGCGGGCAGCGAATTCGAGATCGAAGCGCTGTGCCGCCGCGGCGTCGCGGCGAGCGTGGCGCAGGGCTTGCCGAAGGAACATCCGCTGCACGCGACGTTCTTGCGTCGACTGTTCGACGCGACGATTGCGCGCGCAGAGCAAAAGCGCGGCGCCGATTCGCTCGCGTTGCTGATCGACGCGCGCGAGATCGCGCCGGACCAAACCGCGTTCTTGCGCGCGCAGTCGCTCGTGTTGGAGCGCTCGGCCAATGACGCGGACGCGCTGCGCCGCGAGTTGTCGACGCTGCTGCAGCGCGGGCGCGGCGCGTCCTACGCGTTGCCCGAAGCGCTAGGCCCTGTCGACGTCGATGTCTACGTCGCGTGGCGCCTCGCGCGGCTGTGCACGGATCCCGCCGAACGACTCGCCGCATGGCAGGACTTGCTGATGCGCCACGGCAAGAGCGCGCTGCTGCGCCGCACGGTTGGCGAGGTCGCGCACGCGGAGATCGCTGGCATCCTCGAAGCGAACGGCCGCGCCGCCTACGCATCGATCGAGAAGGCTGCAGCCGAGCGCCTTGCCGCCGCGGGATCCGATGCGCGCGCGCTACGCGTCGTGTGCGAGTCGTATCCACACAGCGACGCCGCACGCATTGCCGAGCAGCGCCTGCTCGACGCGGCGGTCGAGAGCGGCGACCTCGCCACCGCGATCGACGTGTGGTCGCGCAACTCGCGCGGCGAAGCGCGCCATCCTGGGACGGTGCGCCGCGCAGCCGAGGCCGCGCGCATTCGCGGCAATCTCGCGTTTGCGCATGCGCTGATGGCGACGCTGCAGGGCGACACCACAGCATCGGATTGGCCGAGCGACAACGGCAAGAGCTACGCGGAGATCGCAGCCGCATTCGCGAAGGCCGCAGCGCCCGAGTCCTCTTCGCTGCGCATGTCGCTGCCCGCCGCGATCGTGCGCGAGATGGACAACCCCGCGCCACCCGCGCAAATGCGCGCGTTGCCGATGCGCGTCGTCGACGGCTTCTCGCCGCCGATCCCGCCGATGATCTACATCGGCATCGAGGACCAAGTCCGCGGGCTCGACCTCGGCGATCCTGCGTTGCCGACTCGCTTCGTGCATCGCACGGGCGGCGTCGAACGCATGTGGCTCTGCGGCGGCGTGCTCGTCGTGCCGTCGCTCGAACGCATCGACGCGATCGACGCGCGCACCGGCGCGGCCATCTGGTCGCTGCGACAAGACGAGACGCTGCACGTGTGCCACGGCGTGCTGAGCGGCGTGCTGCTCGTCACGCAACGTCGCAATGACGACCGCGTCACGCTGAGTGGCATCGAGCCGCTGACCGGACGCGAAGTGTTCACTCGCGACTTCAGCGGCGCGGACTACGCGCCACAGCCGCGCCCCACCGCGACGGACTTGCTGCTCACGCGCACGCAAGAAGGCGGCCCCACCACGCTGCTGCGCATCGATCCGCTGACTGGCCGCACGACCGCGGCGATCGGACTTGGCGCAGAGTTGCAGCAAGCGGCGAAGGCTCCGCCCGAAGTGATCCAATCGCCGTTGCTGTTGCAGCGGTTCTTCGGCGACGCGGAGCGCGTCTACGTTCCGCTCGACGGCGCGCTGCGCGGCGATGGCGCGCCCGCGCTGATCGCGATTGCGATGGATGGCAGCGTCGCGTGGCAATGGACCGGCAAGCAGGGCCAGTCGCTCGCGATGGAAGCGCTGCGCGATGGCCGCATCGCGGTGGTCGCCGGCGGTTCGCCTGCGCGCGGCGGCCGACCCGCAGCGCTCGGCGAAGCGTTCGTGCTCGACGCGAAGACCGGCGAGCAAGTCCGCACGATCGGACTCGGCAACGACATCCAAGTGCTCAACTGGCGCCGCCTGCGCACGGATGCGCCGGCGCCGGATCGCCTCCTGCTGTCGGACCTCGATCCCGACAGCGGCGACCGCCGCCTCGTCTGCCTGCCGCTCGTGGACGGCGAAGAACCGTTCCAGACGCCCGCGGGCAGCTCATCCGAAGACGTGCTGCGCACGCCGTGGATCCGCGACGGCCTGCTCGTCTACGCAACGCAATCGCGCCGATCGACCGGCCCGGTGCGCCTTTACGCGTTGCGCACGGCGGACCGTTCTTCGGCCCTACCGGGCGGCAAGACCAGCCTCGTCGTGGCAGCGACACCGCGGTCGGCCCATGAGTTGGCCACCGCCGAGGCCTACACTGTGCTCGTCACCGACTCGCGGCTGTTCTTGTTCGGCGCAGGCGAGGAACCCAAATGACCCGACTCCGCAATCCGCTCCCGGCGCTCGCTTGCATGCTCGCATTCGCTGCGCCCTTTGCATGGAGCGAACGTGCCGTTGCGCAAGAGCAGCGCATCCGCAGCTCGGTCGACGACCATCTCGTCGACGCCGAAACGAAGGCCGCGATCGAACGCGGGCTCCAGTACCTGCAGAAGACGCAGGAGCGCACGGGAAGCTGGGATCAACTCGTCGGCTACAAGCTCAACAGCGACTACGAGACCGTCGACAACCGCCCGCTTCCGCACGTCGGCGTCACGGCGCTCGCGTGCATCAGCTTCCTCGCCGGCGGCCATCTGCCCGACCGCGGCAAGTATGGCGAGACGATCACGAAGGGCCTCGACCACGTGCTCTCGTGCGCGCAAGACGACGGCTACATCACCGAGAACGGCTCGCGCATGTACAGCCATGCGTTCGCCACGTTGTTCCTCGCCGAGATCTACGGCATGTCGAACAACCCGCGCGTGAAGAGCGTGCTGCAGCAGTCGGTCAACCTGATCGTCTCGTCGCAGAACGCAGAAGGCGGCTGGCGCTATCGCCCGTTTGCGCGCGAGTCAGACATGTCGATCACCGTGTGCCAAGTGCTCGCGTTGCGCAGCGCGCGCAACGTCGGCATCCATGTGCCGGCCACGACAATCCGCAACGCGCAGAACTACGTCTATCGCAGCGCCGTGCGCAGCAACGAACGCGCATCGCGCCGCCCATGGCGCGGCCGCGGCGGCTACGGCGATGAAGGCGGTTCGTTCCGCTACCAACTCAAGGAACAGACGCGCGCGACGTTCCCCCTCACCGGCGCCGGCGTGACGACGTTGTATGCGGCTGGCGAGTACGACAGCCCGGTCATCAAGGACGCGCTCGACTACATGGATCGCGAGCTGTTCACGTTCAACGACCAGAACGAGCACGGGCACTACTTCTTCTACTACGGCCACTACTACGCGGTGCAGGCCTACTACATCACCGGCGGCCCGCAGTGGCGACGCTACTTCGCCGAGGTGAAGAGCCGCTTGCTGCGCATGCAGCGCCCCGATGGCAGTTGGCCCAATGACGTCGGCCCCGGCCCTGCGTTTGGCACCGCAGTCGCCACGTTGATCCTGCAGATCCCCCTCCAATACCTGCCCATCTTCCAGCGCTGAACGTGGCAGAACCCACCGAAGTCCCGTCGCAGTCCACGCAAGAGCGCTTCGATGACGCAGCGCGCACAGCGCTGTCGCAAAAGATCGACGCGTTGCTCGAAGGGCAGCTCGCGCGCGTTCGAACTCGCTTTGCGTGGCACGGCCTCGCCTCGACGCTGCTGCTGCCCACAACGATCGCGCTCGGCGCATTCGCGCTCGACCATGTGCTGCGGCTGCCGACGCCGATCCGCGTGTTCCACACGCTCGCGGCGCTCTCTGCATTTGGCTTCGCTGGCTGGCGCTTCCTGGTCTACCCGGCGACGCGGCGGTTCTCCGCCACCGATGCGGCAGTGATGCTCGAGCGCGCGTTCCCGCAGTTGCACGAGCGGCTCGTCTCCGCCGTGCAGCTGAAGCGCGACCTCGAACAAGACGGCGGCGCAGCGCTGCGCAATCAGTCGCCCGCGATGATCGAGCAGGTTCTGGCCGACGCTGCGCGTGAAGCGCAGCAGTTGCCGCTGGACCAGTTGTTCGTGCCGACGCGAACGCGGCGACTTTGGGCGGCCGCATCGTGCGCGCTCGCGATCGTGGTCGGGGTTGGCATCACGGCGCCAGACACCGCTGCGGCGTTCGTGTGGCGCCATCTCGGATTCGACGTCTCGTATCCGCGCGCGACGCAGCTCATCGTCGAACTGCCGCCCGCGAGCGCGGACCTGCAGCGCCAAGACCAAGACCGCGCGACGACGCTCGTGCTACCCGCAGGCGCCGACTTGCCCGTGTCGGTGTTGGCCGAAGGCGTCGTGCCGACCGAAGTGTTCCTCGACGTGACGACGAACGGCGGCTCGCTTCGCAGCATCGCAACGGCGCAGCGCCCTGGCTCGCGCTTCCGCCACGTGTTCCGCCGCGTGACTTCAGGCTTCACGTTCCATGCGCGCGGTGGCGACGATGACCGCGGCGACCGCGAAGTCACCGTCGTGACGATCCACCCACCGCTCGTCGCCGACGTGAAGGCCGCATTGACTCCTCCGACCTACACCAAGAAGGCGCTCGAAGTGCAGTCCGGCGGCGCGATCGAGGCGCTGATTGGCACGCAAGCGAAGGTGTCCGTGCGCGCGACGACCAAGGTCGAGAGCGCTGCGCTCGTGTTCTTGGAGAGCAACAAGCGCGTGCCGCTCGTGGCAGAAGAGATCGTCGATGACTCCGGCGCTGCGACTTGGCTCATCGGCTCGTTCACGGTCGAGCAGAGCGATCGCTACACGGTCGAGATGATCGGCGACGGCGGCCTCAAGAACCCCAACCCCGGCGCCTACTCCATCAGCGCGCTGCAGGACTACGCGCCGGTCGGCCGCTGGCTCACGCCCGACGACGAGTCCAACACGTTGCTACTGCCCGAAGCGATCCTCTGCGTGCGCGCAGAAGCGAAGGACGACTTTGGATTGCAACAAGGCACGCTGCAGATCGACGCAGGGCAAGGTCGCGTGACGCAGAAGGATCTGCTCGCGGCTCCGATGCCCGAGGAAGCGCAGCGCAACGAGCGCGTCGTGATGCAGTTGGTCGAGCTCAAGGAACTGCTGCCGCAGCAAGGCGCCTCCGATGGCCTCGCGCTGCAGATCGACCTCGTCGACAACAAGGAACCGACGCCGAACACGACCCAGTTGCCGCGACGCCAAGTGCAGGTCGTCGACCAAGCGCAACTGTCGGCGGCGATCGGCCGGCACTTCCGTTCGCTGCGCGAAGAAGCAGAGCAAGCGCTCGACCTGCAGAACGATCGCCGTGCGCGCCTCACCGATCTGATGACGACGAGCCCGCGCCCGTCGGCAGCGACCGCGCAAGAGATCACGGCAATCGAAGTCGGCCAGGGCCGCATCCAAACTGCATCCGAGCGCATGCTGCGCGGCGCGATGCGTGCGTTTGAAATGCACCTGTGGAACCGACTCGATCCGAGCCCGGCATTGCCGTCCGTGATCACGTTCTACGAGCAGTGGCACAAGGAGCACGCGGAGCCGCAACCGTTCTCGCCAGCGTTCTACCGCGACCTCGCGAAGGCACGGCAAGCGGGCACGATCGGAGCGCTCGAACAGAGCCTCGATCCGATCCTGCGCATGACGATGCTGGCGGATTCGCTCGCAGCCGAGCTGTCGCCGCCGCTGTTGCGCAAGCTCGCGGAGGCGCAGGTTGCCGCTTCGATGGAATCCATGCAGCAACAACTGCAGCAGGCGCTCGCCATGCAAGACAAGGTGATCGCGAGCCTGCAAGAGATGCTGTCGAAGCTCGACGAGTGGAACGACTACCAGGACCTGGTGCAGGAGGCGCGTTCGCTGATCGAGAAGCAACGCGACGTCCAGAGCCGCACCCAACAGACGCAAGGAAGCAAATGAAGGCACCCCTTCTCCGCCATGCCGCCGTGCTCCTCGCGCTCGCGTGCGCCGCGCATGCAACTGCGCAGCAAGAAGCCCAGGATCCGCAACAGCAGGTGGAACGCCTTCGCCGCGACCAGGACGAGATCCTGCGCAAGGCAGGCCGACTGCGTGACCTGATGGACCGCTTGAAGGAGCGCTATGTGCGCGAGGGCAAGCAAGAGCAGGTCGCGCTGTTGCAGCAGGGACTTGAGCACTTGCAACGCTCGGGGCTCCTCGAAGACGTCGCGTCGATCCGCGACAACCTCGCGGCCAATGCACTCAGCGACGCGCTGCGCAAGCAGCAAGAAGTGATCGCCGACATCGAGCGCCTGCTCAACATCCTGCTCCAACGCCGCTCCACGGAGAACATGGAGCAGGAGATCGAGAAGCTCGGCGAACTCGCGGATCGCATTCGCCAAGCGGAGGAGCGCCAGCAGCGCCTTCAGCAAGAGACGCAGCGCGCGAGCGAGCGCGAGCCCAACGCCGACGAGAAGGCGCTCGAGGCGCAGTTGCAGCAACTCGCGCGCGACCAAGCCAACGAAGCGCAGCGTAATGCGCGCTCCGCCGGCACGCGGCGGCCGGTGCTCGAGGACGCACTCAAGCGCGTCGAACAACTGCTGCAGAACCAGCGAGCGCTGGAGCAGCGCGCCGCGAGCGAAGGCAGCAACGCGGCGCAGGAGAGCAAGCAGCAACAGTTCGACCTCGGCAACCTGCTCGAAGGCGCGCGCGAGCTCTCGGCCGACGTGCGCGACCAGCAGCGAAAGGAAGACCTTCAGCAAGCCGCGGAGCGATTGCAGCAAGCAACGCAAGGCGGCGACCAACGCGCGATGCAGGAGGCCGCAGACAAGCTCCAGGCTGAGTTGCAGCGCGCCCCAATGCGACCCGACCGGCAAGGCGCACGCGAGGCGAACACGCAGTGGCAATCCCTGCGCGAAACGCTGAAGGATGCGCAGCAATCCTCGCCGCAAGAACAACAACAGAAGCTCCAAGCCGCGGCCGCGCAGGCGAAGGCCGCATCGCAGCAACAGGAACAGAACGAAGGCAACCAGAACGCGACGGCAGCAGAGCAGCTCGCCGAGGCAAGCAAGGCATTGCAGCAGCGACTCGACGCGAGCGACCCGCGCCCGCAAGCGGAGCGCAAGGACAGCGACGCCAGTGCCGCGAACGCGATGAAGAAGGCGGAGGAGCAACTGCGCGCCGCCGCAACGAAGGCGCAGCAAGGCGACGCGAAGGAAGCGCAGCAGAACATGCAAGCCGCGATGCGCTCCATCGAGGAAGCGCGCGCGCGACAGGCCGACCAGAACCCCGACGCGCAGCGCACCGCCGATCGCATGGCGTCCGACGCCGACGCGACCGAGCGCGAACTTCGCAACGCGCCATCTGGCGAGCAAGCCGAGCAGCAAGCCGCGGACGCGCTGGCCAAGGCCGAGGAAGCGCTGCGCGCTGCGGGCCAGAGCCTGCAGCAACAGAAGGAATCCAGCGAACGCGGCGACGCGCAACCCAGCGAGGGCGCGCAACAGCAAGCGAACGCGCAGACCGGCGAGCGGCAGCAGCGTTCGCAGCAGAACGGCCAACGCTCACAGCAAGGCGCGCAGCAGTCGCAGCAAGGAACCCAGCAGGGCGAGCAGCAGCAGGGCAACCAGCAGCAACGCGCGCAGGGGGAACAACCGACCCAGCAGCAGGGTTCTCAGCAACAAGGCTCGCAGCCGCAGTCGGGCAACCAGCAACAGCAACAGCAGTCGCAAGCGCAGCCGCAATCCGGCAGCCAGCAGCAGCAGCAGCAGCAGCAGCAGCAGCAGCAGCAGCAAGCCGCCACCCCATCGCCGCAAGACCTTCCGCAGCAGCTTCAAGCCTCGCGCGAGCAACTCGAGGCCGCCAAGGCGACGCTAGAGCAAGCGCTGCAAGAGTCCGGCGCCGACCGCACCGCCGAGATGCAGGCTGCGGCAGAGCGACAGCAAGAGCTGCGGCAACGCGCAGAGCAGGCGAGCCAAGCGATGCAGCAGGCGCAAGCGCAGGGCGGCCTCTCGGAGCAGCAGCAGAAGGCGATGCAGCAGCAGATGCAGCGCGCGCAAGAAGCGATGCAGCAGGCCCAGCAGTCGCTGCAACAAGGACAGCAGTCGAGCGCGAGCCAGCAGCAACGCGAGGCGACGCAGGCCTTGCAGCAGGCGCAGCAAGAGATGCAGAAGCAGCGCGAGCCTGGCCCTGAGCAAGAGCAGGCGATGAAGGCGCTCGCGGAGCAGCAGAAGCAACTCGAAGACGAGATCCTCCGACTCGCCGAAGAAGCGAAGCAGCGCAAGAACCCCGAGGCGCGCCGCGCCCTGGAGGACGCCGCCGAAGCTTCGCGCAAGGCCCAGCAAGCGATGCAGCAGGGCGAAGAAGAGGAGTCGCAGCAGCAGCAAGAGCAGACGCAGAAGAAGCTCGAACAGGCCCGCGAAGAGCTCGAAGAGGAACGCGACAGCTACCTCGACCAGCGCCAAGAGGAGCTGCTCTTCCGCATGAAGGAGGAGCTGCGCGCGTTCTTGGAGAAGCAGCAGCCGATCACGCTCGAAACCGAGGCGCTGCAAGCCGAAGCCGACAAGGGCTCGCTGTCGCGCCCGTCGCGTCGCAAGCTCAACCAGTTCGCCGAGGAGGAGCAGGCACTGTCGAAGCGCGTCGAGACGATGGTCACCGCGCTGACGGAAGAGGGCAACCTCGTCTACCGCACGGTGCTGCAGGCCAACCGCGACGACTTGCTCGAGATCGCGCGCCGTCTCGCGGGCCGCAACCCGGACCCTTCGCGCTTCACGACGATGCTGCAACGCGATGTCGAGAAGCGCAGCCAGGACCTGTTCGCGGCTCTCGAGCGCGAGCAAAAGCGGCGCGAAGAGGAACGCAAGGAAGAGCAGGAGCAGCAGCAACAGCAGCAGCAGCAAGAGGGCCAGAACCGCTTCAACCAACAGCGGCAGAAGCTCGTCTCGCTGATCGCGGAGCTGGAGATGCTGAAGCAGCTCGAATCCGACACGCGTCGTTCGACCGAGGACCTCGAGACGCTGGTCTCGCTGCGTCAGGGCGACGACGCCAGCGTCGCGGAAGCAGCGCTCGTCGAGCGCCTACTCCACCGCCACGCCGAGATCACCAAGCTCTTCGAAGCGATCAAGCAGGGCGTCGAAGAGACGATGCAGAGCATGCAGCAAGGCGACGAAGAAGCTCCCAAGGAGGGCTCCGGCCGATGAACCGTTCTCGATCCACTCAGGGCCGCATTGCGCGCGCCGTGTTGTCGTTCGCGTTGCTCTCGTTCGCTGCCGCGCCGCTGCGCGCGCAGGACCCGGAGATGGCGCGCGAGATCCAAGAGCTCGCACGCAAAATCGACGAGCAGATGAAGGAGATCGACAAGCTCCTGCTCGAGACCAGCAAGCCGCGCGGTGGCGAGGCGAAGACGACCCCGCTCAAGGAGTCGCTGTCGCGTTCGCGCGAGCAAAGCCAAGGCGTTGAGCGCTCCATCGACGAGCTGATCACGAAGCTCAACCAGATGAAGCAGCAGAGCCAAAGCCAGAGCCAGAGCCAAAGCGAGAGCCAGGATCAGCAGCAGCAAGGCCAACAGCAGCAACAGCAACAACAGCAGCAAAGCCAAGGGCAGCAGCAGCAAGGCGGCCAGCAGCAGCGGCAAGAGAACAGCACGCCGGAGTTCCAGCAGCAGCAGGACCAACAGCAGCAGCAAGGCCAGAACCGCCAAGGCCAGCAGGAGCAGCAACAGCAGCAGGGCGAGCAACCGCAGCCGCAGCAAGGCCAACCGCAAGGAGGCCAAGAGAACCCGCAAGACGGGCAGATGCGGCAGGGCCAAGCCCCCAACGACGGCGGCACGGCGCCGGGCCAGCCGGGCACCGGCGAAGAGGAATGGGGCAAGCTGCAGAGCTACACGAACTTCCTGAAGAACCGCGGCTCTCCGCCCAAGATGCAGGAGAAGTATCGCAAGTTCTGGGAGGCCTACCTCAAGGCCCGCAACCAGGACGGCAACAAGCGCTGAGAGCGTTCGAGCAGGCAGGATGCGTTCTTCAACAGGCTGCTCGCCTACGAACGGCGGCTGACATGGTCGCCTCCCCCGCCGCGGTCTAATCGTCCGGGTGGCAGCAGACGAGCAACCGGCGAACGAGCAACGGCCAGTCTTCGCGCTCGATGCAGCAGCGGTCGCCGCTGCGTTCGGCGTCGATCCGCAGTGCGGGTTGTCTTCGCAGGAAGCGCAGCGCCGCTTGCGCGAGCACGGCGAGAACGCGCTGCGCGAACCGCCGCCGCGCCCCATCCTCAGCGCGCTGCTCAGCCAGTTCCGCGATCCGCTCGTGCTCGTGCTGCTCGCAGCCGCAGCCCTCGCGTCGGCAACGGGCGACGCCGCTGACGCCACGCTGATCCTCGCCATCGTCGCGATCGACGCCTGCATCGGCTGTGCGCAAGAACTGCGCGCCGACCGCGCAGTGCGGTCGCTGCGCGCGTTGCTGCCCGCATCCGCGCTTGTGCGCCGCGACGGCGCAGCCGTGCGCGTTCCACAGCGCGAAGTCGTTGCTGGCGACATCGTGTTGCTCGAGTCGGGCGCAGTCGTCCCCGCCGACGCGCGCCTATGCGCAGCGCACGCGCTCGCGACACAAGAAGCCGCGCTGACCGGCGAATCGCTGCCGTGCGAGAAGTCGCCGACCGCGCTCGCCGACGAACGCGCGCCGCTCGCCGATCGCTCCTGCATGGCATGGAAGGGCACGCTCGTAGTCCGCGGCCGCGGCGAAGCAGTCGTGACCGCGACGGGCATGCGCACCGAACTGGGCCGCATCGCATCGTTGCTGCGCGACGAGCCCGAGCAGCCGACGCCGCTGCAGCGCCGCCTGGCAGCGTTTGGACGCAACATTTCGATGCTCGTCTGCTTCGCCGCAGCATTGCTGTTCGCGCTCGGAGTGCTGCGCGGCGAGCCCACAGCCGATGTGCTGCTACTCGCGATCAGCCTCGCCGTCGCAGCGATCCCGGAGGCGTTGCCAGTCGTGATCACAGTCGGCCTCGCGCTCGCCGCTCGTCGCATGGCCGCGCGCAACGCGCTCGTGCGCAAGCTCCCTGCAGTCGAGACGCTTGGATCGGTCACGTTCGTGTGCACCGACAAGACCGGCACGCTGACCGAGAACCGCATGCGCGTGCGTTCGGTCTTCGTCGACGACCGTGTGCAAGACGAACGCGCGCTCGCGTCGCGCAACACCGCCGCGGCAGCAAGCCTCGTCCGCGCGTTCTGCGTGTCCAACGACGTGGCGCGCGATGGCGATGCGCTATGCGGCGATCCAACCGAAGTGGCGCTCGCCGAGGCTGCGCGCGCGGCGATGCTCGACTCCGACGCGGAGCGACTTGCTTGGCCTCGTGCGGCCGAGATCCCGTTCGACGCCAGCGCGCAGCGCATGACGACCGTGCACTCGCAGCACGCCGCGCACCGCTGGCTCGCGATCACGAAGGGCTCGCCCGAAGCCGTGCTGCCGCTGT
>JBEELK010000262.1:0-20808 GCA_041168165.1 Planctomycetota bacterium
AGTTCGAGCGCCTCGCCGTCGCGCGTGCACAGAACCCAGAGGCCGCGCGCCGAGAACAACTCGACGCAGAGCCGCAGCGGTTGTTCGTTCGCGGCAAACTCGATCTCGAGTCGGCGTTCGCCCGGCGCATGCGTCACTGCGGTGACCGTTGCGCCGGCCAACCTCCGCTTCAGCGCGTCGGTGCGCGGGCCGGGCTGTAGGTCGCTGCGCATGAACCTGCGCGCTGTGGTGCACACGCGCGCGCGTTCTTGGCCGAGCGCAACGTGCAAGAACAGCTTGCGATCGTCGCGCGACAGCACGAGCAACACGTCGTCGCTATCTGCGACCAACGCGGCATCGAGCACGACTGCGGTGCGCAGGAGCGGAGCAAGTTCCGCTGCGGCGAGCGCAAGCTCCGCGGCCGAGAGGCCGCGGCCCTTGGGACTGTCTGCGCTGCGCACGCGCGCTCCAGCTCAGCTCTTCGGGAGCTCTTCGACCGGGTCGTAAGCCCAGTTCCACGCGGCGGCGTTCCACGACACCACGCCTTCGGGGAAGAACAGCCCGATCTCCTTCACCGCGGCCTCGGGGCCGTCGCTGCCGTGGACCAGGTTGTAGCTGCGGCTCATGCCGAAGTCGCCGCGCATGGTGCCCGGCGCTGCCTCGGCGCTATTCGTGGCGCCCATCAGCGTGCGGCACACCTTGATCGCGTTGTTGCCTTCGAGGCACAGTGCTACGACCGGCGAGCTCGTCATGAACTTGACGAGGCCCGGGTAGAACGGACGCTCCTTGTGCGCCTCGTAGTGCTTCGCCGCGAGTTCGGGCGTGATCTTCATGAACTTCATCGCGACGATCTTGAGCCCCTTCTCTTCGAAGCGGGACACGAGCTTGCCGCAAAGGCCGCGTTGGACGGCGTCGGGCTTCAGCAGAATGAGAGTGCGTTCCATGGACTACCTCGATCGATCTGTCCCGCGATTTGCGGGCTCTGGTCAAACTTGTGGGGCGAGGACGATAGCAACTCGCTGCGGCCGTGCAGCCCGTTTTCCGGTTGCAGAGGTGTTGGCGTCGCTGGCCGTCGGCATGGGGCTGGTCGCGTGCGTCGGACCGCAGCAAAACAGCGTGCAGCGCGCGGCTCAGCAGCGCGAGACGGAGCGGCTGGTCCGCATGGAGGAAGAGCAGGTGCGCGAGCAGCGCGCGCTGACGCTGGCGATAGCGGAGGACCGCGAGGCCTTGCGCCAGATCCGCGACGCGGCGGCTGACGCGGCGCAGCGGAGGCGCGACGCAAAGCGCGCGTTGGATGGCGAGTTGGCGGCGCTCGCTCGTGAAGAGGCGGCGCTAGCGGCTGCGAAGGCCAAGCTCGCCGAGTCCGCGCAGCAGAACGAGGCGCTGCGCGCCGCGATGGCCGAAGCGCAGACGATCGAGCTGCGGATCAAGGCGCTGGCCGAACAGTCGGCGCAGCTCGACGCGCAGTTGGCGGCCGCGCAACGCGACGCGGATGCGAAGGCGGCAGCCCTCGGGCCGCAGTTGGCGGCGTTGTCGGAGCGCGTGAAGGCGTTGGCCGCGGTCGAGGCGCAACTCGCCGCGTTGTTGCAAGCAGCCTCGCCTGCTCCGGCCGCCGTTCCGACTCCGGCTGCGACTCCCGCCGCAACGCCAGCGCCGACAGATCCCGCTGCGACGCAGCCCGCCAAGTGATCGCGGCGAGCCGATGAAGCATCGGCTCTGCGATCGTCACATGCGGTAAGGGATCAGGTCCTCGTCATCGCCCGCGACGCCGAGGCGATCGTTGACGACCTTCGCATCGACGACGATCGACTTGCCGCGATGCTCTGCAGCATCGAACGACAAGTCTTCGAGGCACTTCTCGAGGATCGTCATCAAGCGACGCGCGCCGATGTCCTGCGTGGTCTTGTTGGCGCGGAACGCGACTGCCGCCAGCGTCGCGACTCCGTCCTTGGTGAACTCGAGCTTCACGCCCTCGGTCGCGAACAGCGCTTGGTATTGCTTCGTCAGCGCGTTCTTGGGCTCGGTCAGGATGCGGACGAAGTCCTGCTCCGTGAGCGACTGCAGCGCGACGCGCACCGGGAAGCGGCCCTGGAGCTCGGGGATCAGTTCGCTGGGCTTGTGGAAGTGGAATGCGCCTGCGCACAAGAACAGCACGTGGTCGGTGCGAATGTGGCCATAGCGCGTGTAGACCGCGCAGCCTTCGACGACGGACAGCAGGTCGCGTTGCACGCCTTCACGCGACACGTCCGGGCCATCGCCGCCGCCGGAGCCGACGATCTTGTCGATCTCGTCGACGAAGATGATTCCGTCGTTCTGGGCGCGGTCGATCGCCTCTTGGCAGATGGCGTCCATGTCGAGCAGCTTGTCCGCCTCCTCGTCGTGGATTAGCGCGCGCGCGTCGGCGAGCGGCAGCTTGCGCAGCTTCATCTTCACCTGCGGCGCGCGACCCCACATCTCTTGGAGCGCTTGCGCGTCGATGCCCATCGTCTCGTTGCCCTGCGGGCCCATGACGCTGAGCGTCGGCGTCTTGCTGTCGCGCAGTTCGACTTCGATCCATTCGCGTTCGAGTTGGCGAGCCGTCAGCTGCTCGCGCAATGCGGCGCGCTGCTGCCGGCGTTCTTCGTTGGCCTGCGTGGAATCGGCGGCTGCGGTTGCCGGCTCAGTCGGCTTGCCTTGGAAGGGGCGCGCGCGCCAGTAGGCGGAGCCCTCCTCGGTGCCCGCCGCCCCCGGCTGCGGATCCTGGTAGGCATGCAGCCCGCGCATGTCGAGCAGCGCCTGGAAGATGCGGTCATCGGCTGCGGCTGCAGCCTTGGCCTCGACCTCCTTGACCTTCTCTGCTCGGACTAGCTGCACGGAGGCGTCGACGAGGTCGCGGACCATCGATTCGACATCGCGACCGTGGTAGCCGACCTCCGAATACTTCGTGGCCTCGACCTTGACGAATGGCGCGCGCGCCAACGTGGCGAGTCGGCGCGCGATCTCGGTCTTGCCGCATCCCGTCGGGCCGATCAGCAGGATGTTCTTGGGGTAGACGTCCGCCGCAAGGTCCGCGGGCAGTTGGCGCCTGCGCCAACGGTTGCGCAGCGCTACCGCCACGGCGCGCTTGGCCTTGGCTTGCCCGACGATGTAGTCGTCGAGTCGGCGCGTGATCTCCTTGGGCTGCAGGTCGAGGCCTTCGTCGTTCATGAGGGGCGAAGAGCATAGCGACGAGGTCGTCACAGAGGGCTCGGCCATTCTGCTCTGGACTCCGGCTCCGGGTCCGGCTTTCCTTCCCCGCTCGTTTCGCACGGAACCCCTGAAACCTGATGGCCAAGCGACCGATCAAGAAGTCCGCCTCCCCGACCCAGCCGAAGCAGAAGGCATCCTCTGGCAGCGACCGGCTGTCCGAGCTCCAGCGCCTGATCGAACTGATGGTCGAGAAGGATGTTGTTGAGGTTGAGATCGAGGAGACCGGCACGCGCTGGCGTGTCCGCCGCAAGGACCAGCAACCGCAGTCGGTCGCGTTCGCTGCACCCGCAGCGATGACGCTGGCTGCTCCCGCCGCGGCAGCTGCACATGTGGTCTCGGCCTCGGGTGGCGGCGTTGCCGCTGCGCCGAGCAAGCCGCAGGGCGAGGTCTTCAAGTCGCCGATGGTCGGTACGTTCTACCGTGCGGCGTCGCCGGAGGCTGAGGCGTTCTGCAAGCCTGGGGATCGCGTGTCGAGCGACACCACGCTGTGCATCATCGAAGCGATGAAGGTGATGAACGAGATCAAGGCCGAGAAGGAGTTTGAGGTTCTCGAAGTTTTGGTGAAGAACGGCGATCCGGTCGAGTTCGGTCAACCCCTTTACGTGATTCGCTGAGACCTCCATGTTCTCGCGCATCCTCATCGCCAACCGTGGCGAGATCGCGCTGCGCATTCTGCGCGCGTGCAAGGACCTCGGCATCGAGACCGTTGCGGTCTACTCCGAGGCGGACCGCGATTCGCTGCACCTGCGATTCGCTGACGAGACAATCTGCATCGGCAAGGCGCCGAGCACCGAGAGCTACCTCAACATCCCGGCGCTGATCGCAGCCGCCGAGATTGCGGACGTCGAGGCCATCCATCCTGGCTACGGCTTCCTCAGCGAGAACGAGCACTTCGCCGAGGTCTGCCAGAGCTGTAACATCAAGTTCATCGGTCCGTCGCCCGAAGCGATTGCCAATTGCGGCGACAAGGTCGCGGCGAAGGTTCTGGCAAGGCAAGCCGGCGTGCCATGCGTGCCGGGCTCGGACGGGCCGGTCGAATCCGAGGAAGAGGCGCTCGTCATCGCGCGCAAGATCGGCTTCCCAGTTCTGGTGAAGGCGGCTGCTGGCGGCGGCGGGCGCGGCATGCGCGTCGCGCACAACGAGCCGAGCCTCGTGACCGGCTACCACGCTGCGCGCAGCGAAGCCGAGAAGGCGTTCAAGGACAGCACGGTCTACCTCGAGAAGTACATCGAGAAGCCGCGCCACGTGGAGATCCAGATCCTCGGCGACATGCACGGCAACGTCGTGCACCTGGGCGAACGCGACTGCTCGCTGCAGCGCCGTCACCAGAAGCTCGTCGAAGAAAGCCCGTGCCCGGTGCTCGATGAGAAGACGCGCCAAGCGATGGGCGAGGCCGCGGTCCGTCTCGCCAAGACGGCCAACTACTACTCCGCGGGCACCGTCGAGTTCTTGCTCGACAAGAACAACAACTTCTACTTCATCGAGATCAACTCCCGCATTCAGGTCGAGCACCCGGTGACCGAGATGGTCACGGGCACCGACCTGATCCGCGAGATGATCATGATCGCAGCGGGCCACAAGCTGCCCTTCGAGCAGAAGGACATCCGCATGCAGGGCTGCGCGATGGAGTTCCGCATCAACGCGGAGGATCCAGATCGCGGCTTCAAGCCGAGCCCTGGCCTGATCAAGACGTTCCTCGCGCCGGGCGGCCCTGGCGTTCGTTGGGACAGCCACGTGTATCAGGGCTACACGGTGCCGCCGCACTACGACTCGATGGTGGGCAAGCTCATCATCTATCGTCCGACGCGGAAGCTCGTGCTCGAGACCGCGCGTCGCGCGCTGCAAGAATTGACGTGCGATGGCATCGCGACGACGCAGGGCCTGTTCCTGCGCATCTTGGAGCACAGTGACTTCGCCTCGGGCGAGATCGACACCGGCTTCATCGATCGCTACTTCTCGCCGCGCTGAGTGGCGCACCGAGTGGAGGCGCTGACGCGGGAACGTCCGCGCCTCCACAAGCACTGCGTAGCTCCGCATTTCGATGTGGACGTTGCCGTGCGCTTCGGCACAGTCACTGCCTCTTCTGCGAAGTCCGCAGGGGCGCGCTGCTGCGCGTGTTGTTGGATGGCCTTGTTTGGAGGCGGTTTGGATGCGAGTGGGAGTGTTCACGGGCGGCGGTGACGCCCCCGGACTCAATGCGGCGATCTGTGGTCTCGGTCGACGGCTCACGGCGCAAGGCGCGGAGCTCGTCGGTTTCCGCGACGGCTGGCGTGGACTGATCGAGGATCAGGTGTTCCCGCTGGATGGCGTCAACTTCCAGCACCTGCTGACGCACGGCGGCACGCTGCTCGGTAGCAGCGGCGACAACCCATATCGCAATCCGGAGCGCGACGTTCCAAAGTGCCTCGCCACGGTTGCGAAGCACAAGCTCGACGCGGTGGTGGCGATCGGTGGCGAAGGAACGCTCGGCGCCGCCGACAAGCTGTGGACCCAGCACCAACTGCCGATCGTCGGCGTGCCCAAGACGATCGACAACGACCTCTCGGCGACGGACTTCACGTTCGGCTTCTTCTCCGCCGTCGAAGTGGTCACGCGCGCGATGGATGACTTGCGCAGCACTGCGGAGTCGCACAGCCGCGTGATGGTGGTCGAGTGCATGGGCCGGCACGCAGGCTGGATCACGGCCTACGCCGGCGTCGCAGCGGGCGCGGAAGTGATCCTCGTGCCGGAGCGTCCTGCGCATCTCGAGGAGGTGTGCTCCAACCTGGAGAAGCTTCGCACGGCTGGCGCGCGCGCCGCGATCGTCGCGGTTGCCGAGGGCTGCCGCGTGTTCGAGGACGGCAAGTGCCTGTCGTCGATGGACAAGGACGAGTTTGGCGAGTTCAAGACCGGCGGCGTCGCCGAGCTGCTCGCGCGGAAGATCCAGAAGCGGATGGGCTGGGAGTCGCGCGCCGTTGTGCTCGCGCACCTGCAGCGAGCGGGTCGGCCGATCGCCTTCGATCGCATTTTCGCGCTGCGCCTTGGCGCCAAGGCCGCCCGCCTGGTGCTCGAGCGCCGGTTTGGCTACATGGCCGCGCTCCGCGCCGGCGAGGTGATCGAGGTGCCGCTGCGCGAGGCCGTCGCTGAGCGAAAAGTCCTCACCGGCCAGTTTCTGGATCGATACGAGACCTTCTTTTTGCCGATCAGCACCCCGTGACGATGCGAGTGTCTTCGATTGGAGTTCCCGGGTCTTTCCTTCTTGCCGTAGAGGCGCTGATCGCGGCTGCTTCGGCAACGGCCCAGTCCTATCCGAGCTACCCGTGGCCGCAGCAGTCCGGGCAGACTGCGCCGCCTAGTGCTCAGCAGGGGCAGGGAACGCAGGGCACGCAGCAGCCTGCTGCGATCCCTTCGCTGCAGCCGGGCATGCCGCCGCTGTCGCCGTGGGATCCTCGCTCGGTGCGGGCCGCGACACTCGATGAAGTCCCTGGGCAGCCGCGGTTCGATCCGTCCAATCTGTTTCCGACTTGGGTCCGGCCAGAGGCTTTCCAGGGTTTCCCAGTGTTTCCGCCGAGCCTCGGCAACTACGGGGCATACCCAACGGGCCCAGGTGGCGGGATGCAGTTGCCGCTCGGAGCAAGCCAATTGCCGCCGCCGGCTCCGCCAGCGACGCCGGATTGGCCGGCCTGGATCCAGTCGCGCCGCCCCGTTTCGCTGCCCTATGAGCCCAATGTCGCGGTCGTGGTGCGCCAGGCGGACCGCGTCTGGTGGCGCAGTGGGATCGACGAGCCGTTCGTGCCGCTCTACCACCACGACAACGCGCGCGCTCTTACCGCTGGAGCGGAGCTACAGGTTCGCAACACCGGCGAGTTCTTGCTGATGCTGCACGGCGGCACTCGCATCAGCTCGTTTGGGACTGCGTCGGTCCGGCTCGACCAACTGTCCGATACCGCAGCGGTGTTCGCGCTGACGGAGTTCACCTGGGCGCAGCTGCATGCCGCGAGCAGGGGATTTGAGTGCAGCTTGCCCGACGGGTCCCGCTTGGTGTGCGATCCGCCGTTGGATCCGCAGGCTGCCGGCCCTGGCATCGGCGATGCCGGAGTGCGCATCGAACGAGTGATCGAGCCGGGCCGCTACAGCGGGCGGGCCACGATTTTCAACTTCGGTGACCGCATGGTGCGCTGGGTCACACCGCTGGCAGAGATCAAACTGATGCCCGGCTATCGCGTGACCATGCTGCTGGCTCCGACGGGCGGAGGCGCGCTTCCGGGCTCGTTGACCGAGGATCGCGCAGCCGCTCTTGCCGATGGCGAGAAGCGCGTCTGGCAAGCTGAAGAAGACGGCAGCGTCGCATGGTCCGGCGCGCAGTTTCGCATGCCTCGCGGGGCTCGGCTCGTGATCGACCCGCTGCTTGGCGACCCGTTCGGTCGCCGGTCGGTCGTGGTGCCTGCGGGCGCAGCGCCGCTCCGCTGAGCTGGCGGCTGAGCGAGTGTCGGCTTGCGAAGGGGGTTTGAGCTCCCGTTGCTTAGAAGCACGGGCTTCGTGCTCTAGAGCAACGCCGGCAACTCGACTGTGAACTTTGCGCCGCGGTCGTCGCGGTTGCATACGCGGATGCTGCCGCCGTGATCCGTCACGATGCGATGGCTGATCGCGAGGCCAAGGCCGGTCCCCTTCCCGGGGTCCTTGGTGGTCACGAATGGCTCGAAGACCTTCTCCAGCGGTTCCACCGTGACCCCGGTGCCTTCGTCCTCTACCACGAGCGTGACCTTGCCGTCATGCGATGCCGTGCGGATTCGGACAACGCCGCCTTCGAAGCTGGCGTCGATCGCGTTCTTGACCAAGTTGAAGATCACCTGCCGCAAGTCCGCGGAATCGCCGAGCACGGCTGGCGCATTGTCCTCGCAGTCTTTCTCGAGTCGCACGCCTAGGCGCTGCGCGGAGTGGTCCAACATCGTGACGACGTCCTCGACCTCGCGCTGGATCGAGACGGGGTTCTTTCGGCCGGATTCAGGCCTCGCAAATGCGAGGAGTCGCGACGTCGTGTCCCGCGCACGCATGGCTTCCTTCGCGATGATCTGAAGGTAATCCATGGTCCGGGCGCGCTCGGGATCAGGGTCCAGGTTCGCCCCTCGCCGCTTTCCATCCCGAAGCAGGCCCTCCGTACACGTGGCGATTGCCGCAAGCGGGTTGTTGATCTCGTGCGCGACGCCAGCTGCCAGGGTGCCGAGGTCGGCAAGGCGCGCAGTCCGCAGCAACTCGGTGGTGCGTTGCTTGACCCGTTCTTCCAGGTCGACGCGGTGGGCTTGGATACGGTTGGCCATGCTCTGCATGGTCTTGGCGAGCATGCCAAACTCGTCGGCGTGGGGCAGCGAGAGTGTGGGAAGAAGGTCGCCGTTCTCGATTCGGCTCACTGCCGTGCGAAGTGCCGCAATCGGCTGCAGGATGCGTCGGCGGAACAGGACGCCCGCGCCCACGAGCAAGCCAAGCGTCGCCAGTCCGATGGCAAGAACGACGCGCACGAACTGCTCGGAGCTCAAGACCAAGCTGGCTCCGAGGGCCCGCGCCTGATCCTCGATCTCCGCGGCAAGCTCGAGCGCGGTCCGCGAAGCTGCGCGCACATGCGGGTCTGCCAACTGGAGGCCAGACTGCTGATCCGCGAGCAGTTCCTCCATCAGCTGCAGCTCGATTTCGATGAACTTGGCGAGCTTGTGTTCCGACGTCTCGTGGCCCAGGTCCTCGATGCCTGGTCGCATTGCGTGATCCATAGATTCGCCCGAAGCATCGGGCAGGAACCGGCCGAGGATCGTCTTCGCCGTCGCGAGGTGCTGCTGTGCATCCGCATCCGCCACGGATCGAGCCGAAGCTTCGAGCTTGGGCGCCGCGGCGACCCAGGTCTCGATTCCGTGCAATGCATCCGACAGCGCACGCGCCTGCGCGATCTGCCGGGTCTCGATGTACATACACTCCACCTTGTCGTGCACATTCTCGACCAGCACGAGGATCAGCGCGAAGCTCGCCACGACCGCCAGAGACAGTGGGACGAGCGCAAGCCCGAACACTTGCCGTAAGGAACTCGTCTGTCGCGAAGTGTCGGGCATCTGAGGATCGTCGCCGAGTAATCGGCTATTCCGGCAAACGAAGTGCAGGGCGGGATCCCCACATCGAGGCGACATTCCTTAGCGCGGTCCATCTGCGGCGCGGAACGCGAGGTCGAGACCGAGGCGGATCGGACGTGGCGCGGAATAGAAGCCGCCGATGCGAACGGGCGGTAAGGCAAGCGAGGCTGAATCCAACTCGACAATGCCTTGGAGCCGGAACCGGTTCTTCGTCATCGAGCATTGCCACAGGTCGAACTTCACTCCGCAGGATGCGCGGTCGAGGCGAATCGCGCCGTGGCATCGGAGCCTCCGGAGCGGAGTCCCTGGGATCGCGGCGCTATCGACGCAGCGCGCAGTGATTCGAAGGTTGTCGTGTACAGCGATCCCGAGCGCTTCGCGCAAACGCGCTGCAAAAGTCTCGTGTCCGCCGTGCTCCCCGCTCGTTGGGCCCAGATTGGCGAGGTCCAAGGCGAGATTGAGTTGCTTCACCGACGCCGTGTCGACGGTGCACGTGGCCTCCACGTCGTCGATCCTCGCACGGACGGGGCCTGCAGCCACCTCAGTCGTGAACAGGAATGCGCTGCCATCGAGTTGGGATTCGTATTCGCCACCTTCGATGACGGCCTCGTGCGCTGGCAGCGGCAACGTCGTCGTCTTCGGCGCTGCGGCAACTCGCACATCGGCAGGCGCGCTCGCCGACACTGGCGGCCGCAACTGCATCACGGCAAGGAGCGCTGCAGCTCCTGCGACCAGGGGCCATGTGGCATGCACTGCGACGAAGCGCGTCATGCAGATCTCCTTGCCTTCTGCCACTCGCGCCAGAACGACGGCGACAGCAGATCGCGCGGGTGGATTGCGTCCCCGGTCAAGTTGACCAAGAGATCGCACAGCCTCGGGATGCGCCGCAACGCGCCGATCGCCGTGCGAACGATAGTGGGGTGTCGCAGCCCGCGTTGCAGCAGCGCCGCGAGCGCAAGGCGAGGCCCGACTTCGCGGCGGCGCAGCGCTTCGTAGTTTCGCATCGAATGCTCCGCGGTCGCTGGGTTGGTGAGCGCAGATTCGATCGCGACCGCCAAGGACTTCGCACCATGCAGCGCGAAGTAGATGCCCTCGCCGGTCAGTGGATCGACGTAGCCGCACGCGTCCCCGACGAGTGCTGCGCCTCTGAAGGTCTGTCGCTTGGTGCGGAAGGCTAGCGGCCCGGTGCCGCGCCATGGCGCGGATCGCGTTGCGCTGGCGAGCCGCTGTGCGAGTCGGGGCGCTTCCTGCAGCTTCTCGTTCACGAACGCATCGACGTCCAGAACGCTCGATCGGAGCTCTGCGCGATCGCAGAGCAGATTCAGATGGAAGCTGCCGTCGTCGACTGTGGTCGCGGCGAAGTAGGCGTTGTTGACGAAGTGCACCTCGGCTGCGGCCTCGGCGACGACGCCGTCGAATCGTCCGACCAACGCGATGCGGTCGAGCCATCGGATCGGCTCATGCACGCCGAGTTCCTGCGCAACGTGCGAACGCACGCCATCCGCGCCGACTGTGATGCGCGCGCGCACTGGGTTGGTGTTGCCATCAGGGTCGCGCAGCAACGCGCCCTCGACTACGCCGGAGGGCGAGCGGAGAAGGCCTTGGAAGTCATGCCGTTCGAGCCAACGCACGCCGCTGCCTCTGCGAGCAACGTCCACGAGAGCAGCGTCGAGCCGTTCCCGCCGGATTGAAAATCCCGCTTCGTTGTGCGGAGCGCGATCGAGTGCGCGGAATCGTCCCTCTGCGACCGACTTGCCTGCGTGCAGTCGCATCCCGTGTACGAGGCGAATGCCCTGTGTGCCCAGCGCGTCGATCACGCCGAGTTCGTCGAGGTATGGACGACACTCAGGGCTGAGGAACTCGCCGCACGGTTTCGGGCGCGGAAACGACTTCTTGTCGGCAAGCGTTACGCCAAATCCTCGCCGTGCGAGATGCGTCGCGAGTGCGGATCCTGCCGGGCCGGCTCCTACCACGAGGACATCGGTGTCGTAGGTCATGCCGTTTCCTCGGGCCGTTGGGTGCGAAGCAGGAGAGCGGGAAGCACGATCGCGTCGCCGATTAGGGCGAGCACGATCGTCGCCGCGGCGAGTCCCGCGAATTCGTGCGTCGAACGCATGCCGCCGACGAGGCCCGCTCCGAGGCCAATGGCAAGCACGAGACTTGAAGCCATCATGGGCAGAGCCGTGCGTGAGATCGCATGCGTTACCCGAGCAGCAGAGCTGCCGATGCCTTCGCGGTAGCGGTGCAAGAAGTGGATCGTGTTGTCGACCACGAGGCCGAGCATGACGCTTCCGATCATCGCGCTTGCAACCGAGATCGGCTCGTCGATCGCCGCGAGGCCGCCGTAGAGCCACAGGCAGGGCAGCACGTTGGGCAAGATGCCGATGCAGGCAAGGCGCAACGATCGCAGCGACACGAGCAGCGTGATCCAAAGCAGCACGCAGGTCATCGCGATGCCCATGAGCTGCCCTCGCACGAGTTGCGTCGAGTTTCGGGCGATGCGCACCGCGGCCCCACTGGGAGCAATGCCGTGCAAGCCGAGGGCTGCGGCGCGAGCGTCCACTTCGTCGAATAGGTTCGTGCGGGCTTCGCTGCCCGATGTCGTAAGGAGGATGGGCGCAAGCACGTTTCCTGTGGCGCTCATCAGCGCTGGGCCCGCAGGGCCCGATGCCGGCGCAAGCGATGCGACTGCCGCGACGAATGGGAGCACGCGTTCGGCGCCCATCCGCGCGGTCGACTTCGCGATCAACAACCCGAAGCTCTCGGCGCCCCCGAGAAGTTCCGTCAGTTCTGCCATCTGCGCACGACATGGGTGGTCGTCGGGCAAGATGTGAAGTGGATCGTTGTCGACACGCGCATCGCGCAAGGCGAGCACGGCGAGCACTGCGGTGAAGCTCGCGGTCCACAAGATGGCGCGCCGATGGCGCCGCAATCCGACGTCGAACGACCGATGGTCAAAGCCCACACGCAGCTCCGGAGGTCGCACATCCAGCGCGACCATCAGGCCCGGCAGCATCCAGGCCGTGAGCGCATGCGCCACTCCGACGCCAAACGCAGACCACGCGCCGAACTCGGCGACCGCCGGAATGCGGTTAAAGCACAACGACCAGAAGCCCAGCATGGTCGTGAAGGTCGCGAGTGTCGCTGGGCGTATCAGGTCTCGTCGCGAGAGGCTGGCCGCCGCGACAGCCGGGGCTCCCTCGCTGCGCAAGGTCCGATAGGCCATGACCAAGTGCACCGCTGCTGCCACCGAAACGGTCAGCAGCACGGGGTCAACGAGGACTGCGATCGGGTCGAGTCGCTTGCCAGCCCACGCGCGCAGTGCTCCGACGAACGCGAGCGTCATCGCCGCAGGCGCAAGAGCTGCTACGGCTACGCGCACACTGCGGAACCAGAGCGCCAACAACAGGAAGAGGCTGGCGGCGATTGCGGGCACCACGCGCGCACGGTCTTCCGCGACGGCCTCGGCGATGGACTGTTCCACGAACGGCATGCCGCCGCTCACGCAGAGCAGTTGCGGCGGGCTCTGTCTGCGCGCGGATTCGCAGATTGCGATCACGTCCGAGTCGGGCGCTAGCGCAAGGCGAAGCACTGCGACGTCGGGGCGGGGATCGAGACGTTCGCCCACACTGTGCACGCCTGTTTCTTGGCGCAGGGAAGCCGCGAGATCGTTGAGGCGCGACCGATCTTCGCTCGTGAGGTTGCGGTTGGCCCGGTGCCTGAACGCGCACACCAAGATGTCTTGCTCGCCGAACTCTTCGCGCAGCAATGGCTCGTTCGCGGCTTGGGCGATGCCGTCTGCCTGCATCGCCAGGTTGTGGCGGTCGATGGGGATGCCTGCTGCTGCCTGATGAAGCCCTACGAGAACGGGCAATAGCAGGAGCCAAGTCCATCGCCGAGGCGCAGGCGGAGTGAGATGCATTCTGTGGATCTCAGCATGCACCGTGCCGCAGCTCGGTTGCAGGGTTACTTGGCACGCCTGAAGGGCCGCAAATGCATATTCGCCCTGAATCGACCCATACTCGACGTCGGCTCTGTGGTTGGCCTGCGCTCTGGTTGTGCAAGATCTGCCTTCAGCTGGTAAGTCCTTCGTGAGCGGTTGCAACGCGGATGTCGCGCTGGGAAGGGCATCGAATGGAACCGGGAAGAACCGGCATACGCACAGTGCCTCGCGCGCGCGGCACGTTGGTTGCCATACTTCGCGCAATGCAGAAGAGCATTCTCGCTGTCGTCGGTGCGGTCGGTTTGCTTTTGATCGGAGCGCTGGGCATCGGTGCCCTTCTTGTCGTCAAGGATCGGTTGCGGATCGAAGTGGCACTCGATGCGCCAACGCCAGATACGGCGGCGATGCTCACCGACGATGTGCGCTCTCTGCAGGCCGACTTCGCAGCGTTGGGACAAGCGCTCGAAACCCAGTTTGGCGCAATGATCGAGGCGTCCACGCGCGCTGGGACCGAACAGAGGGAGGGGCAAGAGCAGTTGGTGGCGCTCCTGGAGTCGCTGCGGCGAGGCAATGCAGAGCAGCAGGCGCGCATCGAGCGATTGGAACTTCGCATCCACGACTTCACCGTTGCAGGTGCGAACTCCAAGCCGATGCCTGATGCCGCGATCGCTGCTCCATCCGCTCCGACAGGCTCTGCCGAGGTCCCGGCCGCGCCGCAAGCACCGAGTGCGCAGCCTGTGGCGCCGAGTGCGGAGAGTCCCAGTGTCCAAGCAGCAGCACCTGTTGCGAAGCCGACGAAGGGATTCTTGGGCTTCAAGCTCCCAAGTCGGGCGTTCCAGTTCGATCAGACGCAGTCGTTCGAAGTAATCCCAGAACTCAGCCGCGTTGGCTTCGATGCGAAGAGCACGCTGCACGACTTCACCGGCGTGACCACCAAGGTCCACGGCACGTTCACCGCCAAGCTGTCCGATCCTGCTGCATCGTTTGCAGGCGCAATCGTCTGCGAAGCCGCAGGCCTCGACTCCGGAGTCGAGGGACGCGACGAAGCGATGCTGGAGCACCTTGATGCGAAGGTTCACCCGGAGATCCGATTCACGGTGCAGGCGCTCGTCCCGGACGAGAACGGCGTCGATGCCGCGAAGATGACGGTCAAGGGCACGGTCACTGGCCTCATGTTGATCCGTGGCGTGGAGAAGCCTCTGTCGATGCCTGTCGTGCTCACGGTGGAGCCGAGCCGTCGCGTCATGATCGAGGGGCAAGCGAAGGTGCACTTGCCTGACTTTGCGGTGCCGGTGCCGGACAAGGTTGTGATCAAGATGCAGCCCGATGTCACGGTCTGGATCGCGCTGCGAGCGCGAGTTGCCGCAGGAGTCGAACGTGCGAAGTGAGATCCTGCGTGCGGCGTTGCTCGCTCCGTGTGTCGTGCTCAGCGGTTGCTACGCGTCCAACGTCGTAGCCTCGGCAGATCGCGCGGTTGCCTCAGATGCGCTCCTGGCCTCCGTTGCGTGGCAACCTGCCACGGGCGAACAACTGGTGGGATTCCACGAGTCGCGAAGCATTGAAGGCGATGCGGCCTTGTCGCTGCGGAAGGTCTACTACGTGTTCGTTGCCGATGGTCGCTACACCGGCGCAGCGCTCGTCGATGGCGAAGACGGATTGGGCTTCCAGACACTTGGCGGAACATGGCGGCTCGATGCATCTGGCTTGTGCCTCGACGGTGGGGAGCCTGCGCGCTGTGAGGCCGTCGGCGCATTCCTGAGGATCCAAGTTCCCGGTGGCACGATCGTCATGCAGCCCGTCGGGGGTTCGTGACGAACGACAGCACTGCGTCCGTGTTCAACCGCGATGGATGGTGGGACGAATCGTGTCGAGACTTTGCGTCGCTGCGCGCAGTCAACGAAGTCCGGCTGTCGATCTTGCGCCAGTGGATCGCGGACTGGTTCCCCGCGTCGGCTCCCAAGGTCGTCGCGGACTTGGGTTGCGGCGGCGGCTTGATGTCCGTGGCGCTCGCTCGCACGGGCGCTCGCGTGGTCGGAGTGGATCGCGCTGAGAACGCGTTGCGCGCCGCTTCGCAGCAAGCGGCACCGCGCGCCCACTTCGTCTGCGGCGACATCGCTGCGCCAGGAATCGCGGATGAGTCCGTGGACCTCGCATTGCTCTGCGACGTGGTGGAGCACCTGCCCGATCCGCGTGTCGCAGTGGCTGCCGCGGCTAGGGTGCTTCGGCCCGGCGGCGCGCTGTTCGTCAACACGATCAATCGCACGATGCGAGCTCGCGTGCTGGCTGTGTGGCTCGGCGAAGGCCTGGGCATGATCCCGCGCGGAACGCATGACGCACGCATGTTCGTGCGACCTTCGGAACTTCAACACGCCGCCGAGGCTGCGGGCCTAACCATGACGCATGCGTGCGGCGAGCGACCGCGCCTCCTCGCGTCGCTTCGTAGCCGGTGCGTTCAGCTTGCCCCCGCACGAAGCATGGCGGTTTCCTACTGCATGGGATTCGTCAAGGACGCGCGATGAACGCTAGCCCCGCGCTCAAGGCGTTTGCGGTCGCATACGGGCTCGTCTCGCATGCGACGTTCGTGTTGGCGGTTGGGTCGATGGCCTTTGGGCTCGCCACTGGGCTGCAGCACGGGCTCGGTTCGCTGCATGGCGGTCTCGCGGTCGCGGCCAATGCCGCGCTCGCGCTGCAGTTCCCGCTGCTCCATTCGTGGCTGTTGTCCACGCACGGAAGGTCCGTGCTACGCAGGATCGCGCCATGGGGCGGCGGACGGCTTGCGACGACGACCTACGCGTGGATCGGATCGCTGCAGTTGCTAGCGGCCTTCTGGCTCTGGTCGCCAACGGGCACCGTGTGGCGCGATCCATCCGGAGTGTCGCTGCTCGCGCACGCAATCGCATTCGCGTGCGCATGGGTGTTCCTGGTCAAGGCGCTCTCGGACGCAGGCCTTGCGCTGCAGACTGGCGCTGTGGGATGGACTGCGGTCGTCCAATCGCGCGAAGTGCGCTACGGCGGCCTGCCAGAACGCGGCTTGTTCCAGGTCTGTCGCCAACCCATCTACCTCGGCTTCGCGCTGGTGCTGTGGACCGCGCCGTGTTGGACTCCGGACTGGTTTGCCCTTTGCGCCGTCTGGACCCTCTACTGCGTCCTCGGTCCGCGGCTCAAGGAGCGGCGCTGGTTGCGGATCTACGGCGATCGCTTCGAACGCTATCGGCGCGCCGTGCCCTACATGATTCCGAGACGAGCACCCTGATGAAGATCGCCGCAGTCGGCAGCGCGCTGCCGAAGCATGTCTACGACCAGCCTACTCTCACGCGCTACCTAGAGCGCGTGTTCGAGGGCGAGCCATCTGCCGCGCGACGCATCGCTGCGCTGCACGAGAACACGCGGGTCAACACCCGTTGCCTTGCGCTGCCGCTCGAGGACTACGCGGCGCTGCGAACGTTCACGGACTTCAACGCTGCGTGGTTGCGATGCGCGCTGGATCTCGGCGAACGCGCGGTGCGTGCGGCGCTCGATCGCGCAGGGTTAGAGCCCAAGGACGTCGATGCGTTCTTCTTCTCGACGGTGACCGGTCTCGCGAGCCCCTCGCTCGAAGCTCGCCTGATGAATCGAATGGGCATGCGCGAAGATGTTCGCCGCGTGCCGATGTTCGGCATGGGTTGCGCGGCGGGCGCGGCTGCGGTTTCTCGCGCTTGCGACTACGTGCGCGGCGAGAAGCGCGGCGTAGCGCTCGTGCTCACCGTGGAGCTGTGCTCGCTCACGCTGCAGCGCGGCGACGCGTCGGTGGCCAACCTGATCAGCACGGGCCTGTTCGGCGATGGCGCCAGTTGCGCCGTGGTGGTGGGCGAAGAGCGCGCGGGAACTGGTCCCACGATCGAAGCGACGCGCTCGGTGTTCTATCGCGACACCGAGGACGTGATGGGCTGGGACATCGGCGCGCACGGGTTCCAAATCATCCTGTCGCCGCAGGTTCCGACTGTGGCGCGCGAACGATTGCCGCAGGACATCGATCGATTCCTCGCAGATCGTGGGATGTCGCGGAAGGACGTGAAGAGTTGGGTGTGCCACCCGGGTGGGCCCAAGGTGCTCCTTGGTTTGCAGGAAGGACTCGGCATCACGGAGAGCGATCTCCAGTGCAGTTGGAGTCATCTCGAGCGCGCGGGCAACCTGTCGAGTGCTTCGGTTTTGCTGATCCTTGAGGACACGATTGCCACGCGCCGACCGGCCCCAGGCAGCCCCGGCGTCATGTTGGCGATGGGTCCAGGGTTCTGCAGCGAGTTGCTGTTGCTGCGCTGGTGACGCGCGAGCGTCGCGCTCGCCATCGCACGCGTTTAGCGACGTGCGTTCTTCGGCAGCAGCGCCAACCATTCGTCGACGCGCGACGTCACGGCTTCGGCGATCTGGTCGCGCGTGCGGCGGTAGACGGCAAGGCTGCCGCCGTAGGGATCGCTGATGTCGCCGCCATCCTTACGCAGCAGCACGGCGCGGCCTTCGAGATCCGGCGCCAGGTCGAGCACTGCTTCAAGGTGCGATTGCGACAGGCACAGGACCTGCGCAGCCTTGCGCGCCGCTTCGCCGCGGAGCGCGGTGCTCTGATGTGACGACAGGTCGATGCCTTGCTCGGCGGATGCAGCGAGGCTGCCTGGACTCGCGGGCACTCCGTCCATGGTGCCGGTGCCGGCGCTCGCAAAACGGATCCCGTGCGCCTCGACTTCGTTTGTTTCGCAGCCAAGACGCTTGCTGATCGCTGCGCGCGCGAGCGCTTCTGCCATCGGCGAGCGACACGTGTTGCCCGTGCAGACGAACAGGATGGTTGCGGCGGAGGTGCTCATGAGTTCGGCGTGGCCCAGTATGCCCTCGCGCAGCGTTTCGAGCGCGGGTCCCGTGCATCGCACTACGGTGGAAGGCGTGCCGATGGGGGTTCTGCCGCCGTCGAACGCGAGTTCGACCTCCGCGAACAGGGACGGGATCGCATCGTCAAGCGTCACCGCCCAGTGGTCTTGGGTCCCGATGGCAGCGATCGCGATGGGTTCGCCTAGCGCGTGGACGACCTGTTGGACGAAGGCATGCGCAGGCACGCGGACACCAATCGTGTCCGATGCGCGCAGTCGCGACGGCACGACGAGCGTGAGTGGACCAGGCCAATAGCGGGCCGCGAGCCTCGTTGCCCGAATGTCGGAGAAGTCGCCGAGGGCGCGGGCCGAGTCGACATCGCCAGCATGGATCGCAAAGGCGCGGCCCTTCCCGCCGACCGTCACAGCGAGGCGCTCCATTGCGGCCGCGTCGCTCGCGAGAGCCGCGCATCCATAGACGGTCTCGGTGGGCATCACGACGAGCGACTTCCGACGCAGCGCATCGGCCGCGCGTTGTGCCATTGCGGCGGGCGCAGGCTTCTGCAACACGATGCGTTCGACTGGCATTTCGTCGCACCATAGCGCGACTCTGCCGATTTGACTCCCTCCCGGCGCGTTTCTATGGTCGCCCGACCGACCATGGCGAACCACACGCGCGAAGAACGGCAAGCGAGGATCCGCACGCAGCGCCTTGCCGAACTCGGCGCATTGCTGGCTGGCTTTGCGCACGAGGTCCGCAACCCGTTGTCGACGATCGGCCTCAACCTCCAACTTGTCCTCGAGGACTTCAAGGACGCGGAGACGACGCGCGACAAGCGCACACAGAAGCGCATCAGCACCGTGGAAGCCGAGGTGCGCCGACTGCAGAAGATCCTCGAGGAGTTTCTCAGCTTCGCGCGCGCGCCCGAGCCGATGCTCGTGCCCGTGGACCTCGACCAACGGTTGCAGGCCATCGTCGACTTCCACGCGCCGTTGCTGCGCGAGCGCAACGTGTCGCTGCGCTTCTATCCCGGCGCGGTCGGCAAGGTGCCGGCGGACTGGGACCACCTGCAGGCTGCGGTGGTCAACCTGCTGCGCAACGCCGGCGAATCGACGCCCGACGGCGGCCAAGTGCTCGTCTCGAGCCAACGCGATGGTGACGACGTGCTCGTGCGCGTCACGGACACCGGCGCTGGCATCGCGCCCGAAGTGCAGCCTCGCATCTTCGATCCGTACTTCAGCACGAAGAAGACGGGCACCGGCCTCGGCTTGCCGACAGTGCGCCGCGTCGTCGAAGAACACGGCGGCTCGCTGACGTTCACCTCCGAAGTCGGGAAGGGCACGCAGTTCACCATGCGACTCCCCGGCAAGCTCCACGCATAGCATCCCATACCGGCATGAGCATCGACCCCATCCTCGTCGTCGACGACGACGACAATCTGCGGCAGACGCTCGTCGCTGCGCTCGAAAGCCTGCCCGTGGAGATCACGGAGGCGGATAGCGGCCGTGCTGCGGTCGAGATCCTGAAGAACCGGCGCTTTGCTGTCGTCGTCACGGATCTCGTGATGAAGGACCTCGACGGCTTTGCGGTGCTGCAAGCGGCGCGCGACAACTACGCGAACTCGCGCGTGGTCATGCTGACCGGACACGGCAGCCGCGACGTAGCGGTGCAGGCGATGGAGAAGGGCGCCACCTACTACGTCGAGAAGCCGGTGGACCTCAAAGACCTCCGCACCAAGGTCAAGAAGTGTCTCGAGGACCACCAGAAGGACCTGCGCTACGAGGACATGCGCGGCCAGTTGGAGCGGTCCTTTGGTATCGATGGCATCGTGGGCCAGGATCCTCGCATGCGGCGTGTGCTCGACACCGTTCGCCAGATCGCTCCTACGGCTGCGTCGGTGCTAATCCTCGGCGAGTCGGGCACCGGCAAGGAGTTGATCGCTCACGCCATGCATAAGTTGTCGCCGCGCCACCAGAAGCCGTTCGTGCCGATCAACTGCGGCGGCATGAGCGAAGGCACGATTGAGAGCGAGTTGTTCGGTCACGTGAAGGGCGCGTTCACAGGCGCCGTTGCGGATCGCGAAGGCAAGTTTGAATACGCGAACGGCGGCACGCTTCTGCTCGACGAAGTGGGCGACATGCCACTGCAGACTCAGGTCAAGTTGCTGCGCGTGCTCGAAGAACGCGCGGTGGCACGCCTTGGCGACAATCGCATGCGTCCTGTCGACTGCCGAGTGCTCGCGGCGACGAACGCGGATTTGCTGCAGAAGGTGAAGGACGGATCGTTCCGTCAAGATCTCTACTTCCGCCTGCGCGTCGTCACGATCGAGTTGCCGCCGCTGCGCGAGCGTCGCGCGGACATCAAGCTGCTCGTCGACCACTTCGTGAAGCGGTTTGCCGAGATTCACTCCAAGGGCGTGGACTCCATCGATCGCGAGGCGTTGGTGCCACTCGTGCAGTACGACTGGCCTGGCAACGTGCGCGAGTTAAAGAACGCGATCGAGTCGATGGTCGTGCGCGCGCGTGGCAACATCCTCACTCGCAACGACCTGCCGCCGGAGATCTGGGCGCCGATTCCGGCGGGCCAGGACAGCTGGCAGTTCCTCGCCGGACACACCGCGCAGGAAGTGGAGCAGAACCACATCCGGGTCGCGCTGCAGCTGTGCCAGGGCAATCGCCAGAAGGCAGCGAAGTCGATGGGGATCAGCGAGCGAACTCTCTACCGCAAGAT
>JBEELK010000263.1:0-4204 GCA_041168165.1 Planctomycetota bacterium
GCTTCCGGTGGTAGGTGATCGCGAAGCGATGCGCCTCGTCGCGCAACGCCGCAATGAGCAGCGTCTCGGGCGCGTTCTCCGCGAGCGGAACCTGTAGCTCTTTGCCGGGCAACGCGAGCCGCTCGCCGGTCTGCCGTTTGTCGTCGCCTTCGCCGCGAAGCCGGCTCTTCGCGAGCCCGCACACCGCGAGTTCGCCGTCGAGCGCGAGCTCCGCGATCGCGCGCTGCGCCGCCGCGAGTTGCCCATGACCACCGTCGATGACCAACAGGTCAGGCAAGTCCTCGTCCTCGCGCTCGACGCACAATTGCAGGCTCCGGCGCACTGCCTCCTGCATCGCCGAGAAGTCGTCGCCTGCGTTCTCCGCGCTGATGCGGAAGCGGCGGTAGTGCGCCTTGTGCGGCTCGCCGTCCACGAAGCACACGCGCGACGCGACGGTCTCCACGCCTTGCGTCGTCGACACGTCGATGCAGTGGAGTCGCTGCGGCGCTGCGTCGAGGCCGATGCGCTGCGCCAGGCGAGCCGCGGCGGTCGCCCGACGCTGCGCTGCATCCTGCGCGACTTCGTCGGCGAGCGCCGCGTTCTGCTCCGCTAGTTCGAGGCGACGTCGCTTCTCGCCGCGCTGCGGCACGTGCAACTCGACCGAAGCACCGCGCTTCTCGCGCAGCCAATCGACGATCAACTCATTCTCGGCCGGGACCGTCGCGACGAGCACGCGCTCGGGCACATGCCGATCGCCCTCGTAGAGACGGCCGAGCAAGTCCGACAGCAGCAGGTCGTCTGGCAACTCGCTGCGGAACGCGAAGCGCCGCACCTGCTCCAACGCGCCGGACCGGAACGACGCGAATGCGCACGTCACCTCGTCGCCAGCGCGATGCACGCCAATCGCGTCCTCGTCCTCGCCCGCGCCGACGACGGTGCGGCGCTCCCCCACGGATTGCAGAGCCTCGATCTGCTGCTTCAACGCGGCAGCTCGTTCGAACTCGAGCTTCTCCGCCGCCTCCATCATCTTGGCTTGAAGGTCCTTCAACACGGGCCCCGTGTCGCCGCGCAACAAGCGCATCGAGCGCTGCAGCAGATCCTCGTAGGCCTCGTGCTCAATCAGCCCGACGCACGGCGCAGGGCACCTGCCGATCTGATGCTTGATGCAGGGTCGACTGCGATTCTCGAACACAGGATCCGTGCAGTCGCGCAGCGGCGTGATCTTGTGCAACAGGCGCAACGTGCGGCGCACGTTCTTGGCCGACGCATACGGGCCGAAGTAGAGCGCGTCATCGTCGCGACGCCGACGCACGAGCCGATACCACGGCCATGCCTCGGTCAGATCGAGCCGCAGCATCAAGAACGACTTGTCGTCCTTGAGCTTGATGTTGTACGGCGGCTTGTGCTTCTTGATGACCGTGTTCTCGAGCAGCAACGCTTCCTGCTCGGTCGACGTCGAGACGAAGTCCACGTCCACCGCCTCGT
Organism: Planctomycetota bacterium; assembly: GCA_041168165.1. Lineage (GTDB taxonomy): Bacteria > Planctomycetota > UBA1135 > UBA1135 > UBA2386 > SXPK01. Next base: position 1,465 of record JBEELK010000263.1, read on the forward strand.
GCTCCAAGAACCGCAGCAGGAACCGCCCGTCGCCGCCGGGCCGCAGGTAGCTGCGCACGCGCGAACGCAAGTTCGACGCCTTGCCCGCGTACAGCGTGCGCCCATCGGCCGACAGGAACTGGTAGACACCAGGGCCTTCGGGAAAGCGCGCGACCTTGTCGACGATGCGCGAGTCCATCGCCTACAGCAGCTCCATCTCCAGCTTCTCGAGGCGGAACACTTCGTCGCGGATCTGCGCCGCGAGCTCGAAGTCGAGGTTCTTCGCCGCTGCGAGCATCTCGGCGCGCAGTCCCTTTAGGTGCTGGCCCAGTTCGAGCTTCGAAGCAAACTGCCGACGCGGCGAGGGCGCGGCAGGCGCATTGCCCGCCTGCTTCTTGTTGCGCGAATCGGCGCCCTTGCGACCCTTCCTGCCGACCTTGCCCTGCGCGTCGTCTTCTTGCGGGATATCGAGCAGCTCGCGCACGGCCTTGACGATTGTCTTCGGAATGATGCCGTGCTCTTCGTTGTGCGCGCGCTGCTTCACCCTGCGCCGCTCCATCTCCGCGATCGCGCCCTCCATCGAATCGGTGCGCTTGTCGGCGTAGAGGATCACGCGGCCTTCGACGTTGCGCGCAGCGCGACCGCACGTCTGGATCAAGGACGTCTTGCTGCGCAGATAGCCCTCCTTGTCGGCGTCGAGGACCGCGACGAGCGTGACCTCCGGGATGTCGAGGCCTTCGCGCAACAGGTTGATGCCGACCAGCACGTCGTACACGCCGAGCCGCAGGTCGCGGATCAACGCGGTGCGCTCGATGCTGTCGATGTCGCTGTGCATGTAGCGGACCTTGAAGCCGAGGTCGCGCATGTAGTCGGTCAACTCTTCGGCAGAGCGCTTCGTCAGAGTCGTGATCAGCGTGCGATGACCAGCCGCTGCGCAACGGCGCGCCTCGCCGACGACGTCGTCGACCTGCCCACGCGCCGGGCGCACCTCCACCGGCGGATCGACCAAGCCAGTAGGCCGCACGACCAACTCGGTGACGCGCCCCTCGCTGCGCTCGATTTCGTACTTCGCCGGCGTCGCGGAGACATAGACGCACTGCATCTGCAACGCCTCGAACTCCTCGAACTTCAACGGCCGGTTGTCGAGCGCGGACGGCAGGCGGAAGCCGTGCTCGACGAGCGTGCCCTTGCGCGCCTGGTCGCCGCGATACATGCCGCCCGCCTGCGGGATCGCGACGTGCGACTCGTCGACCATGAGCATGAAGTCATCGTCGAAGTAGTGAATCAACGTCGCCGGCGGCTGCCCCGCCGAGCGGCCATCGAGGTGGCGACTGTAGTTCTCGATGCCTTGGCACAACCCCGTCGCGCGCATCATCTCGAGGTCGTGCTTCGTCCGTTGCGACAGTCGTTGCGCCTCAAGCCCCTTGCCACGCTTCTCGAGTTGCTGCAGCCGCTCTTCCAGCTCCGCCTCGATCGTCACGCACGCGGCCTCGAGCCCCTCTTGCGTCGTGATGTAGTGCGTCGTCGGGAAGATGCGCGCTTCGTCGAGCTGCTCAAGCACTTCGCCGCGCAGCGGGTCCACCATCACCAGGTCGTCGACTTCGTCGCCGAAGAACTCGACGCGGATCGCGCGCTTCTCTTCGTAGCTCGGGTAGATCTCGACGACGTCGCCGCGAACTCGGAAGCGGCCTGGCTGGAACTCGAAGTTGTCGCGCACGAACTGGATCGAGGTCAGTTGGCGCAGCAGCACATCGCGCTTCAGCGACGAGCCTTTCTTCACGACGACGGACAGCTCGCGGTAGTTCTCCGGTGAACCCAGGCCGTAGATGCAACTGATCGACGCGACGATGAGCACATCGCGACGTTCCATCAGCGAGCGCGTCGCGGAGTTGCGCATGCGCTCGATGGCCTCGTTGATCATCGCGTCCTTCTCGATGTACGTGTCGGTCGTCGGGACGTAGGCCTCGGGCTGGTAGTAGTCGTAGTAGCTGACGAAGTACTCGACGGCGTTGTGCGGGAAGAACGACTTGAACTCGGCGTAGAGCTGCGCCGCGAGCGTCTTGTTGGGCGCGAGCACGAGCGTCGGCCGCTGCAGCTGCTCGACGACCTTGGCCATCGTGAACGTCTTTCCAGATCCCGTGACGCCGAGCAGCGTGCACGCCGGAGCGCCGCCGCGGATCCAGCCCGACAATTGCTCGATCGCGCGCGGCTGGTCGCCTGCGGGCGCAAAGTCGGTGACCAACTGGAACGGGCGAGAACGCGGCATCGGCGTCGATGATGGGGCGAGGACTTTGGGTTCGCCAGCCTGGGCGGCGGCGGATTCAGCCGCGATGAACGATGCACGTCGCGAGGTTCTCCTCGCGCACCAACAGATCGCGACGCGCCGCCACGTCTTGCGCCGACAGCGACTGCAGCGCGCGCAGCGAGACAAACGGATCGCCTGGTTCCAGTCCCTCGGCGGCGTGCTGAAACGCCAGCGCGCGCACGCTCTCACAGCCGCGCACGAACCCGCCGATCGCGCGGCGACGCAGCCGTTCGAGCTGCTCGTCGTCAAAGGAGCACGAGGAGAACAACAGCTCGCGAATCGCCGCTTCGGCGCGCGCAGGATCCTCGGTGTCGCATCCGATGGTCGCCGCGCCGAACGTGCGCTCGCCCATGTAGCCCGCGCCGAGCGAGTCGTCGAGGCGGCCGTCTTGCTGCATGCGCTCGCGAAGATCGGAGCTGCCAGCGAACAGGCGGTCGAGCACGACGCCGGTGGCAG
>JBEELK010000264.1:0-20653 GCA_041168165.1 Planctomycetota bacterium
GCGATCGACGGGTGGCGCCGGATCGCATCGGCCTGCGGCATCGCGCCACCGTCGGCAGCGTCGACGAAGTGCGCGAGCAAGTCTGCGAGGCACGCGATCGCCGCGAACTGCGAGTGCGACGGCGCGCGCTCTGGCTCGTGATGATGCGCAATCGCGGCCGCGACGGGATCCGGCAGCTTCCAAGCGACGGCGAGTTGCTCGCCGACTTCTTGGTGGCGTGCATGCAACGCGGCCGCGAGATCGCTGAGTTCGACGCCGCGCGAGCCCGCCACGCGCGCGACGCTCGTCAACAGCACAGCCTTGCCCGCGTCGTGCAACAGCCCGCACAAGAACGCGGTCTCCACGTTGCGCCGCAGCAGACGCGCGGCTTCGCGCGCGAAGCACGCCGACAGCGCCGCGTGCCGCCAGAGCCGCGCGAGCGCATCGCGACAGGATGGCTCCGAGAACACCGTGCCGCGAACGCACAGAGCGAGCGCGGTCTCGGCGATGCGCGGCAAGCCGAGTCGCGCGACCGCTTGCTGCAACGACGCGCACGGCACGGGCAGCGCAAACGCGGCGGAGTTCGCGACCTTGAGCACGTTGGCCGCAAGCGTCGGATCGCGATGGATCACGTGCGACAGTCGCGCCGCGTCCGCGGTCTCGCTCTGGCACAGCGCGAGCGTCTCCGCCATCGCCGCAGGCAGCATCGGAAGTTCGAGCGACCCCGAGTGGAGCAACTGGTCGACGAACGAGTCGAAGTCCGAGATCGTGGCTGCAGGCATGGCGACGGGCGTTCATCGGCGCGCGCGGCAACCGACTGTGAGCCGACCTGCCGGTCCGCAGTGCGCAGGAAACATGCCCGGCCCTACGCGCGCCGTTCAGTCGCCGTCGCGACCTGCGCGCCGCCGCTTGGTCTCGCTGTGTTTTCGCTTCTCGTCGAGCCGGCGCATCTTGCTGCCATACGACGGCTTTGGCTTCTTGCGCCGCTTGGGTCGCACCAGCGCCATCGCGAGCAACGCGCCCATGCGCGCGATCGCAGCCTCGATGTTGTCGAGTTGGCTTCGATGCTCGCTGCTCACGACCATCACGCGGCCTTCGCCGTCGAGCCGCGACTCCAGCACTTCGCGAATGCGCGCGCAGTCTTCGGGCCCGAGGATCGCTTCGGCCTTCGCGACGTCGAAGCGCAGATCGACCTTCGTCTCCGTCTTGTTCGCGTGCTGGCCGCCCGGACCGCCGCTGCGCGAGAACGTGAGCGAGAACAGCTCCTTCGGCAGCACGCGGCCGTCGCGCAATCGCAGGTCAGAGAGTGCCATCGTCCACCCATCGACAGAGCGGCTCTTCGCGCCGCGCCCATGCCGATGCCAGCATCGCCGCGCCATCGGCAGCGGCTCGCTCGTCGACGAGATCGAACGAACGCGCGCCGTAGCCGATCACGCGTTGGCGCAGCAGTTCGCGGACCGGCTCGCTGCCCTGCAGCACGCCGCCGCCTGCGAGCACGCGCAATCCGCTCCATTCGAGCCCGGCGCTGCGCACCGCGGCGTTGCCGACCAAGAACAACGCGGCCATGCCATCGTCGAGGCACTGCGCTGCGACCTCGTCGCCGCGCTCAGCGCACGCGAGCACGATCGGCAACGCCTTCGCGATGTCGCCTTGCGTCTTCTGCTGCAGCACTGCGCCAAGCCGCTGCGGCGACGGCGCCGCGAACGCTTCGCAGAGCGCATGCTCCAGGGCCGTCGGCGGCGAGAGGCCATCGACCGCGAGCACGACTGCGGCGGCCGCGCGGCGCACGAGGTCGTAGCCACTGCCTTGATCGCCGAGCAGGTGCCCACGACCGCCGGTGCGATGCAGCGCGCCGTTCTCGTCGCGTGCGACGGCGAACGATCCCGTGCCCGCCCACACGAGCAGGCCCGGCCCATCCGCGAGCGCCTTCGCGGCGGCCGCGAGCGTGTCGCCGACGATCGCAACCGGATACGGCACGCCTGCGTCGCGCACGGCCTGCGCCATCTGCGAACGGATCGAGGCATCGCCCGCGCCCGCAATCGCGGCGACCGCGGCTTCGACATCGTCCTTCGGCGCGGCCTCGCGCAAGCGCGCAACGAGCGACGAGGACGCCGTCGCGGTGCCATGCGCTGCAGGCTGCACTCCAGACGAGCGCCCGATGGCGCGACCCGCTGGATGCCAAGCCCACTCTGTCTTCGTGCCGCCGCAGTCGAGTCCGAGGAACGCCATTCTGCGTTGGATCCTCAGGCGAAGCGGCGCGTTCGTAAAGGGCGCAGCGCGGTCACTTACTACTGATGAACGGAGTGGCCTACTGAAGGGACTCACGAAGCCAAACTCTCGATCGACAGAAGCCCCGTCTTGCTCATCGGATGCGGGCTGCGCCGACGCCAGTGCTGCCGCCAAGCTAGGGTCTCCTCGAAGGTCAGGTTGCGCGGGCACAACCCCATCACGACACCAGGCGTCACGTTAGGCGCGTCATGGTTGGTCCTCGGCCGGATCCAGTTGCGGTAGGCCATGAACATCTCCAACTGGAGACGCAGCGCCCATCTCACCTTGGTCACGAGCCAGCTGCGCCGCCGCAACCTGCCGTTGTTGTCGCGCATCATCGATTCCGTCAAGTTGATGCTGAACAACGGGTTCTGCGTGGTCCGGGGCGCCTTGGAGTTGACTGTGAAGTGGACGACTTGCGCTGCAAAGCGACGTCGCACCTCGGTCGCGTAGCACGCCTTCTGGTCGGTCACGAGCGTCGCGGACTTGCCTGCAAGCAGCCTCTGCAGGCGCCCAAACACCTTGTGCACCGACTGGCGGCCACGGTCTTCACGCCTGCCGCGTTGTGACTCGTGCTTGTCGATGCGCTGTTGCCGCTTCGAGCCCTTCTTCGCAGTGCGTCGAATCGGCGCCACATCCACCGCGATCACAAACTTGCTCTCGTCATCGATCGCGACTGGCACCGTCACCGGTTGGATCGAGCGGTGCTCAAAGGTCTCCAACTCGTCGAGCGAGAGGACTCGGTTCTCGGGGATCGAAGATGTGAGGTTTCGATTCAGCAGACGTAGATGCCGCGCGAGTTTCCGAGCCTTGTGCTGCACGCCATGGATGTTAAGCCCAACCATGCGGCCCGCTTGGCGCATGCTCATACCGCTCACGAGATGGCGCATCAGCGACGTGTTGACCTCGGGCCGCAGATCGCGGTAGTCGATGCGGAAGGTCTGGAACGAGAAGCCCTTGCGGCAGACCTTGCAGCGGAAGCGCGGAATGCGGAACGACCTGCACTGGGGCTGGTAATGACCCGCGCGAGTCCAGAATCGGATGCCCGGCGACCGGTGGGCAGGGCAGGTGCGCTTAGGACAGAACGGTGGAGTGAACTCCGACAACTGCATGGGCGTCTCCTCGCAAGGCGGACTTCGCCGTGCAGGAGGTAAGTGCAGACAAATGCGGCACGGTTACACCCAAAGTCACATTCCGCGGTGCAGTAGTCGGTCACTTCGCCGCAAGCTGGCGTTGCACAGCGGCAAACACGGCGGCGGGCTCGATGCGCGCTTGGCAGTGCGGCTTGATGTCGCAGCTCGGCAGATAGCAGCAAAGGCAATCCATGCCCGGCGGCACGACCTTCTCGCCGCGGCCATACAGCTCGATCTCGGCGGCGGACGTCGGGCCAAACAGCACAATGGCCTTCGTCTTGCGCGCCGCGGCGACGTGGACCGCGAGCGAATCGCTCGTCACCACGACCCCGCACAGTTGGAGCTTGGCTGCGAACTCGCCGTAGCCGTTGTCGTTGCCCGCGTCGAACACGGGGCGACCCGGATTGGCCGCGAGCAGTTCCTTGTGGCGCTCGCGCTCCTCAGGACCGCCGAGCAGCACGACGCCCAATCCCGCGTCGACGCAGAGTCGCACGAAGCGCTGCTGGTTGTCCTTGGTCCACTGCTTGTAGGCCCAGCGGCCGCCCGCGCCGGTGTTGAGCCCGACGATCGCGCCGTCGAACGCGCACTGCGACAGAAAGCGCTGCGCCGCGGCGAGGTCGCGCGCGCTCGGCTCGAGGATCGGCTCCGTCACGAGCGCGCGGTCGAGCCCGAGCACGTCGGCGACGAGCGCTTGGTAGGTCTCGCGGTTGGCCTTCTTGCGCGCATCCGACAAGCCCATGTGGAGCCAGTGCGAAGCGCCCTCGGACAGCGCGCGCACTTGCCCCGTTTCATCGCGCACAAATCCACGCCGTTCCGCAGCGCGCGCCATCGCGGCGATCGAGCAAGCCTCGGGATCCGCGTCGGGGCACAGCACGACGTCAAACGTCTCGGTCAGCAAGCGAGCGGTCGTCGCGACGTCGTCGGTCGTCAGCACTTCGTCGACGAGCGGATTGCCTTGGAACAAGCCAGCGGCGCCCTTCTTGGTGACCCACGTCACGCGCGCAGCGGGCCACGTCGCGTGGATCGCAGGCAAGAACGCAGTCGTGCGCAGCACGTCGCCAGTCGCAGCGAGCTTCACGACGAGCACGCGATGACGGATGGGCGCGTATTCGTCGCACGACTCGCAGACCTTGCCGCGCTTCTTGTGCGGCGCGCATGGGCGATCCCATCGCACGTGGCGGCAGTCGCCGCGGAGCACAAAGTCAGTCACGAGCGCTCCAGTGCGCCGTTGGCAACGCACGGCAAGCGCTCATGAGGTCAGGGGATCGCAGACGCATGCGGCACCTATCGAGAAAGGGCCTTTGCATTCTGGACCGCCGCAATCGCGGCGCAAAGCGCGTGTTTCGTGATGCGCCACGACTGGCATCGGAACTGCCGATGCCAGCGGCGACTCCGCCTCTAAATCAGGCGTGCTGCAGGTTCTTGTTCGCGAAGTCCCAGTTCACCAGCTTCTCAAGGAAGGTCTTGATGTAGTCGGGACGGCGGTTGCGGAAATCGATGTAGTACGCGTGCTCCCAGACGTCCATCGTGAGGAGCGGCGTGGCGCCCGTCGTCAGCGGCGTCTCGGCGTTCGGCGTCTTGGTGATCTCGAGCTTGCCGTTCTTGATCGACAGCCAGGCCCAGCCGCTGCCGAACTGCGTCGTGCCAGCCGCCGTGAACGCTTCGACGAACTTCTCGTAGCTGCCGAAGTCCGCGTCGATCTTCTGCGCGATCGCGCCGGTCGGCTTGCCGCCGCCGTTTGGCTTCATCGAGTGCCAGTAGAACGTGTGGTTCCACACCTGGGCCGCGTTGTTGAACACGCCCGCCTTGTCCGCCTTGCCCGCCGTGAGCTTGACGATCTCTTCGAGCGTCTTGGTCTCGAGGTCGGTGCCCTTGATCAGGTTGTTGAGGTTGGTGACGTAGGCGTTGTGGTGCTTGCCGTGGTGGAACGACAGCGTCTCCGGAGTGATGTGCGGAGCCAGCGCGTCGCTCGCGTAGGGCAACGGGGGAAGTTCGTGGGCCATGTTGGGTTCTCGTGTGCGGGCGCCGTTGGCGAGCCAAGGCGAAGTGGGTTCGGATTGGGAGGCGGGGAGGATAGGTCCGGCGCAGGGGTGCGCCAGCGTTTCCAGCCGCCCAGGGCGGAGTTGCTTCGTTCGCATGGCAAAGTGGCGGCGATGCAGCCGAACGCTCGCAACGGGCAGGCGCGTTGCAGCCTGCGCCCCCGCGGCTCTACTGCCCCAATGACCGCCGACGAAACGGATGGCCTTCGCAAGCTGCTGCACGTCGTGGCGCGGCTGCGCGCGCCCGATGGCTGCCCGTGGGACCAGAAGCAGACCCCGGAGTCGATGGCGCCGTGCCTGCTCGAAGAGACCTACGAAGCGATCGACGCGCTGCGCAAGAAGGACGACACGGCAGCCGTCGAAGAACTCGGCGACGTGCTCGTCAACGTCGCGATGGTCGCGCAGATGTTCCGCGAGCGCTCCGTGAGCAGCCTCGACGCGATCGCAGCACAGGCCGCAGAGAAGCTCATCCGCCGCCATCCGCACGTGTTTGGCCCCGATGCGAGCGACGCAGAGCACGCGGCACACGCGGGTTGGGAAGCGAGAAAGCGCGCCGAGCGCGAGGCCAGCGGCGACGCACGCGGCGCGCTCGACGGAGTCCCGGTGGACCTGCCCGCGCTGCTGCGCGCCTACCGCATCGGACAGAAGGCAGCGCGCGTGGGCTTCGACTGGCCCGACGCAAAAGGGCCGCGCGAGAAGATCGACGAGGAGCTGCGCGAACTCGAAGCAGCTGCTGCGCGCGGCGACCGCGACGCCATCCGCGACGAACTCGGCGACGTGCTGTTCAGCGTCTGCAACCTCGCGCGCCACCTCGGAGTCGACCCCGAGACTGCGCTTCGCGGCACCGTCGACAAGTTCGCAGCGCGGTTCCGCTTCGTGGAGCAGGACCTCGGCGCCGACCTAGCGAAGCGCTCGCTCGACGAACTCGAAGCGAGTTGGCAGCGCGCCAAGGTCCGCCTCGCACCACCGGATGGAGCTGGGCCCGCCCGCTGACCGAGGCCCGGTCGTCGGCATCCCGCCGTCGGAATGACGATGGGATGACGGAGAATGGACGCGAGGTAGAGCCCATTCCCCTGCCGCCGTGCGCATGCCGCGTGTTGCCGCGCGCAAATCCTCCTCGGTTCCGGCTGCGAGAAGGGCTAACGCCAGATTTTCCGGCCGCGCTGCCCGAAGCGGCACGCCGCTCGCACTGGTGCGGCGGTGGTATGGATGCATGGGGCCTGTGCCCAGTGGCAGGGATCGCCTCGGCGAGTGTGTGCTCGCCGGGGCCTTTTTGTTTCTGCCCCCATTACCCGGACTGGTGAGCGCCCCGATCGGTCAGCGCAGCGCTGCGGACGCCGCCGCGTAGTCGGGCTCGTGCGATAGCTCCTCGACGAGTTGGCTGTGGAGCACCACGCCGTTGCCGTCGAGCACCACCACCGCGCGCGCGAACAAGCCCGCGAGCGGCCCGTCTGCGATCGTGACGCCGAAGTCGGCGCCAAAGTCCGGCCCGCGGAACGCGCTGACCGCGTGCACCTTGTCGATGCCCTCTGCCGCGCAGAAGCGCTTGTGCGCGAACGGCAGGTCCTTCGACACGCACAGCACGACCGCGTCGGGATACTCCGCCGCGTGCTTGTGGAACGTGCGCACCGACGTGGCGCAGGTGCCGGTGTCGATGCTCGGGAAGATGTTGAGCACCACCTTCTTGCCGGCGAGGTCGTGGCTCGAAACTGCGGACAGGTCGGTCTTCACGAGGGAGAAGGCCGGCGCCTTCTGCCCCTTCTGCGGCAGGTCGCCAACGGTGCGGATCGGGTTGCCCTTGAACAGGATGGTCGCCATGAGGCGGAGCACCATAGCGAATCGGCCCGTTGCAGGGCAGCAGGCATCGCGGCGAAGGCTGCTACCATGCGGCGATGCGACCCTTCGCCGAAGTCACGCCGCGCTTCCTGCAGCGAGTCTCCTATGACTTGCTCGCGCGCGGACCGACGGAAGCGGAGCGCAGGAGCTACCTCGGCGCCGACATTGCGACGCTGATCACGCGATTGCTGTCGTCGCGCGAGGCGATGAGCGAGTGGTTCGAAGAGCAGCTGTGGCGCTTTCTGTTGCTCGATCGCTTCCGTCCAGGCGGCGAGTCGATCGATCGCATTCCGGCGCGGCTGCAGAAGGGCGACCTCGACGCGCGCGCAGCGATCGGCGAGATCCTGTTGTCGACGGGCTTCTCGCTGCGCAATCCAGGCAACGACACGTTCGTGACCGTCGTGCTGGAGCAGTGCCTCGGCTACCGCGTGCAGGACAAGCAGACGACGCCGATCCTCGAAGCAGGCAAGAAGGCCTACGACGGCAAGAAAGCGAAGTTCCTCGGCCTCGACTGCGCATCGCAGAGCGACGTCGTGCAGGCGGTGCTCAAGCACCCCGACTTCGCGCGCACGCTGCTGTCGCTGCATCGCGAGCGATTGCTCGGCGAGCCGCTCGACAAGAAGGCGCCGGAGATCGCGCGCGTGCAGCAGGACTTCGCGCAGTTCTTCGTCGTGCTCGGCGAGTGGCTCCAATCCGACGCCTACGCGCAGGCGCTGTCCGTGCGGCGTCGCAAGAGCGAGCGTCAGTTCTTGCGCGGCGTCTACGTCGACCTGATCGAACGCGCGCCGCAACTCGACGAACTGCGCAACCTGCGCAATGCGATGAACGCGATGGCCGACCCTGCGCCGCTGCGCTCGGTGCTCGCGAAGGTCATCCTCGACAGTCCGCAATGCAAGCTGCCAGAACGCGCGCCCGGCGACGATCGCGCATTCGTGACCGGCTGCTTCTTGCGCTACCTCGCGCGCGAACCAGAGCCTCGCGAGTTGGACGCGTTCACCGCGGCGCTGGCGCAGAAGGGCGCAAAACCGCAGCACATCGTGCGCGCGATCACGGGATCGCTCGAGTACCAGACCTACTGACGACGCGCGCTAGAAACGAAACCGCCGCGTCCATCGGCAGAGCCGAGGCGCGGCGGTCTCGTTCACGAACCCAGCGCCGCTATGGCGCTGCGCAAGGTCACTTCGCCTTGCGGTAGATGTCTTGGATCGACGCGAGCAGCTTGATCGCGTCGGCCTTCGGACGCTGGAACGCGTTGCGACCGAGGATCGAGCCAAAGCCGCCGCCGTCGGCGATGCCTTGGATCTCCTTCATGACGTCTTCCGTGCCCTTCGCCTCACCACCGCTGAAGATCACGATGCGGCGGCCGCCGAAGGACGACTGCACGACGTGGCGCACGCGCTCGGCGAGCGTGCTGATCTGGATCTTCTCGGACTCGTAGACCTTCTTGGCCGCGTCCTGCTCCAGGTGCTCCGTCGGCGGCTTGACCTTGATGATGTGCGCGCCGAGTTGGGCTGCTACGTGCGCCCCATAGGCCGCGACGTCCATCGCCGTCTCGCCCTGCTTCGACAGGCCTTCGCCGCGCGGATAGCTCCACACGACGACGACGAGGCCGGCTTGCTTGGCTTCCTCGGTCAGTTCGCGCAGCTGCTCATACATCGTGTTGCGAAGGCTGCTGCCCGGATAGATCGTGAAGCCGATGCCTGCGCAACCGAGCCGCAGCGCTTCCTTGACCGAGCCCGTCAACGCCGGCAGCGGGTTCTTGCTGCTGTAGAGCGAGTCGCTGTTGTTGAGCTTCAGGATCAGCGGCATGCGACCCGCGAACGTGCGCGCGCCAGCTTCGAGGAAGCCGAGCGGCGCCGCGTAGGCGTTGCAGCCCGACGCGACCGCGAGCTCAAAGTGGTAGAGCGGGTCGTAGCCAGCGGGGTTCTTCGCGAACGAACGCGCGGGGCCGTGCTCGAAGCCCTGGTCGACCGGCAGGATCACGAACTTGCCCGTCCCGGCCAGGTTGCCGGTGTTCATCATCCAGTGCAGGTTCTTCAGAACGCCTGGGTTATCGGACTCGTACCAGCTCAGGATCTCGGCGACGCGGGACGACATGGGCACTCGCTCTTCTCGTTGGAGATTAGGGATGTAGTTCGACTGCGCTCGGCGATGCCGCTGCAGCCGTGGAAAGTTGGCGGGCGATTGTGGGGAGCCCCCCACTCGATGCAAGAGTGCGCAGTGCGGAAGGCGCTACAGCCGCGACGAGGCGCCGCCGCGCGCCCCACAAACGACGACGGGGAGCGACCCGCGTGGGCCGCTCCCCGTCGGTGGCGATCGCGCGCCTCTGCGAGGGTCACTTCAGCGTGAGGTCGCGCGCAGCGCTGCCCGTCGTGAACTCCCAGACGAACACCAGCGGGTCCGCGCCGCCGATCTGCAGCTTCACGCGTGCTTGGTAGGTCTTGTTCTTGTCGAGCGCTTCCTTCGGCAAGCAGAAGATCACGTCGCGCAGGTCGAGCTTCTTGTTGAGCGGCACCTTCGGCGTGTGAACCCAAATCGGAACCGGCTCTGGCTTGCAGCGCTCGGTCCAACCCTTCCACAGCGCGCCATCGGCTTGCGGGTGCACGAAGTGCTGCGTCGGGGGCTTGCCGCCCTTGCGCGACTCGTAGAGCTCGATGCTGCTGTCCGCGATCTGGATCGCGAGCTGGCTCTGCAGCTGGAGGCTGATCGGATAGCCGCAGCGCGTGACGTCCTGCTGGTCCTCCGGCTGATCCGCGAGCGGATTGGGATTCTCGGGCGCTGGGAAGCTCGTCGGGATGCCGACTGCGCCCGGCGCAGGCCACAGGATGAAGCGCGGCGCGGTCGCCGGGTCATACGGCTCTGCGAGCGAGTGCATGTCGAGCACGGCGACCGAGAAGTCGTTGGCCGACAAGAACGAGTAGCCCAGGCGCTTGATGTTGGGCTCCAACATCGGGAAGCGGTGGTACGGCGTGCCGACCCAGAGGTCGACCGTGTCGCGCGCGAACTCCGCGCCGCGCGCCGCATTGCTCGTCACGATGTTGCCGCCGCCTGCGAGCTGGCCGCGTCGCGTGAAGTCCTCGTGCGCGGGGTCCTCTTCGTGGATCTCCGGGCCCGGCTTCTCAGCGAGTTCGCGGTGGTTGTTGACGTAGCTCGCATGCGCGTCGCACGCGAACGACGACTCGGCGTCCATCTCGCACACGCTGAGCGGGCCCAGCGTGCCCTTGCGCATGTCGCCGCCCTCGGCCCACGTGTAGGCCATCGGCTGCGCGCGGATCTCGTTGACGCGCTCCACCGCCGCGAGCTCGACCGCGCTCGGGCGCTCCGGCAGCTGTGGCGGGCCGTAGCCGGTTCCGAACGCAACGCCCGAATCGCCGCGCGCCCATTCGCGCCATTCGGCATCGACGACGGCCGCGGACTTGCCGAGGACCTTGGTCACCACCGCGTCGACATCTTCGAGCGTCGGGACCTTCTTGTCCGCGTCGGGCAACGAAGTGAAGAACTCTAGCCACTTGTCGGGATAGGCCGCGAACGCCCACGTCATGAAGCTCCACGTCTTCAGGCGGCAGTCGTTGCGGAAGCGCGAGAGCTTCTCGCGCGGAACCTGCGCGAGCTCCCAGTCCTGGTTCGACGACGCCTGGTCGCGCACGGTGCGCAGCCACCAGTTGGTGCCCTGCGGCAGATCGAGCGCATCGTCGCCTTGCGTGCCTTCGGGCAGCGCGCCCCAGCGCGAGATCGACGTCGCCTTCAGGTACCACGTAACCGCGTGGATGATGCCCTGACCGATGCCGTCGTTGCGGTTCGTGCAGAGGCCCTGCATGAACACATTGGCGATCATCGTGTCATGGATCGCCTTGGGCGAACCGCCGAGTTTGACCTCAGCAAGGCCCTCCTTGGTCATCCACGCCGTGTTCGCAAAGCGCATCGCGTCTTCCATGCTGCCCTTGCCGTCCCAGATGTTGGGATTGCACTTCAGCAACTCCTCGCGCTCGCGCGACGTGAACAGGAACCCATTCCACGCGTAGCTCTTCGACGCGCGCTCCACGAACTGCAGCTTCTTGGCGTTCTGTTCGCCGAGCAGCCACACGCCGAAATCCAGCGCGCGCTCGCCCCACATCACCGCATCGTCTGCGTTCTCCTGCGTGCCGCGCGTCCACACCGTGAAGTGCTGCGACTTCGCGCCGAAGATGTTGATGTCCGGCTTCTTCATGAAGTCCGGCACGTTGGCCTGCAGGTTCTGCAACTCGATGGGCATCTGGTCGAGCGGCAGCGCCGTGACCGAGTAGTCCTTCTTGCGCGCGAGCTCGACGGCCTTCGTCTCGATCTCCTTCATGCGCTTCGCATAGGCGATCTGCGCGTCGTTGCCGAAGAAGCCGGGGCCTTCCTTGAGGCCGAGCGCGATGTTGGCGTCCCTGTCTAGCGCGTTGTAGTAGACCGCCTTCTGCAGGTGGTAGGTCGCCTTGTCCGCCGTGCCCGCCGCCTTGAACGCTAGGCCGAGGTCGCGGTGCAGAGCGCCGAGCTTGATCGACGTCTTGTACCACTCATCCATCACCTTGAAGCGGCCTTCGTAGTTGGCCTTGTCGAGCCACTTCTTGCGCTTCTCGGGCGGCACCGGAACCCACGTGTCCTTCTGCTTGGTGAAGCCGAGGTCGCGGCGCGCGTTGGCGTTCTCGGAGTCGTAGGCCTCGAGGATCAAGTCGAGCGCTTGCTTCGCGCGCGTGCCGACCTTGTTCGTGGTCGCCGTCCGCGCGAACGCAGTGAGGATGCCGCTCGCGGTCTTCTGGAGTTCGGCCTCCTTCTTCGCGAGATCGCCCTGCGCCGCGGCCGCGACGCAGAAGCAAAGGAACGTGCACAGGGTGCGCAGCAAGGGGTTCATGAGCCGGCGGATCCTACGGCCGGGACAAAGCCGCGCTACCGCTTGCCCGCCGCGTCCTCAGCGCACGGGCGAAGATGTGCGGGCCAAATCGCTGCTATGCTCGGCGCGTGGCCAACGAAGTCCGCGACATCCCACCTGCCCCCCGCCGCGTGCGTTGGCTCAAGGTCCTCGGATACCGCTGGCCACTTGCGGCCGCGACATTCGTGCTCTCCGTATATGGCGGCGTGATCACGTGGCTGTTCTTCCTCGCGAACAGCTTCCTGTTCGTGGAGGCAGACCGGCTCGAACGCGGCCTGCGCGAACCGGTGGAAGCGGTCATCCGCGCCGTGAAGGACATCGACGGCACGAAGGCGCAGGTGGTCGACTACGAGTTCTACGCCGAGGGCCACAACTACACGGGCTCGTGCCGCGTGGTCGAAGGCGCGTGGCGCGAGGGGCAAGCCGTGCCGATCGAGTACTCGAAGGGCAACCCCAACCTCAGTCGCATCCGCGACACTCAGGTCGACGTGCGCGCCAAGCGCTTTGACCCAGGCCAGTCCTTCGCGCTCTTGGTCGTGCCAGGCCTGCTGCTCGGCATCGCGTGGCTTGCTGGCGTGATGCGCTTGCGCTCGGTGTTGATGCACGGCGACGTCGGCGTCGCGACCATCCTCGACGTGAAGCGCGTGCGGTTCTGCTTGCCCGAATGCGTGTCGGTGCGCTTTCAGTTCAAGGATCGCCGCGCGCAGGATCGCACGAGCCGACACTGGGTGCGCGTGCACAGCCCGCTTGGCGCACGCCTCGTGCAGATGATGGAGATCGGGCGCTTCGAGAAGTCGCCTGTGCTTCACGACCGCAAGGCGCCGCAGCACTGCCGCCTCGTGTTGCCGTCTGATTTCGGCGGCGACCTCGCGCCCGCGGACGTGCGCTCGCTGCCGCGCGTCTGATCGCCGCGCAACGCGCGCTGGCATCCTCGCATCGGCCCCGCCACGATCGCTCGCCATGCCCCATTGGCCCAATCCGCCGCGCCGCGTGACGTTCTTCGTCGCTGCGCAGTCCCGTGAAGCGGTCGGCATCGCGCTCGGCGCGATGCTGCTGTTCGCTTGCATGGGTTTGGCAGCGGAGTGGAGCCGCGACGACTTTCGGTCGCCGCGCTGCGATTGGCGACTCGACGCATGCGAGCAACCGAGCGCGGCCGTCGCCAAAGTGCGCGCCATCGACCGCGAGCTCGACAACAAGGGCCGCCAGCGCGATCGCGCGCGCGTGAGCTACACGTTCGTCGACGCCAACAACGTCGAGCAGTTTGGCGTGTCGTGGCTGCCGCGCGGAGGCATGCGGGAAGGCGACAACCGCGGCGTCGAATACCTGCCAGACGACGCGAGCGTGAGCCGACTGCGCGACAGCAAGTCGACCGACATCGCGTGGTGGCTGCCGTGGTATGCGGGCTGGATCGTGTTGCCGCTGCTGCTCGCATTCTCTGCGTGGCTTGCGCAGGTGTGGCGCGTGCTCGTGACGCTGCGCAACGGCGTGGCGTGCAACGCAATCGCAACGGAACTCGTGGTGCCCGAGCCAGAGCAAGGCAAGCGTCGTAAGCACGCGCAGCGCTGCCTCGTGCGATTCCGCTGGCGCGGCCCGGACGGCAGCGACCACGAAGCGACGCAGCGTCCGCGGCTCCATAGTGCGCTTGGGCGCGCGCTCGCGACGGAGCGGGTTGGCCAACCGATGGCCACGGCCTTTGTGATCTGCTCCGAATGGGCGCCGCAGAACGGCCGCCTCATAGCTATCTCCGAAGTCCGCGAGGCCAGCGCGTGAAGCTGGACGTCCGCACGCTGCTCCAGAGCGACGGCCCCATCGCGCGGCGGTTGCCCGGGTTCGAAGTGCGCCCGCAGCAGTTGGATCTGTCGCTGGCGATCGAGCGCGCATTCGCCGAGCGCCGCCACTTGATCGCAGAAGCAGGCACCGGCGTCGGCAAGTCGTTTGCGTATCTGTTGCCGTCGGCGCTGCACGCCGACAAGAACCAGGGCCAGGGCCCCGTCGTCATCAGCACGCGCACGATCGCGCTGCAGGAGCAACTCGAGAAGAAGGACCTGCCGTTCCTCCACGCAGTGCTGCCGTTCGAGTGGTCGTCGACGACCGCTGTCGGCCGCAACAACTACCTCTGCCTGCGCCGCATGAACCAGGCGCAGCGCGAGCAGTCGATGCTCGAAGACATCGAGAAGCACGAGCAACTGCGCAAGATCGTGCACTGGTCGCTGCAACCGCACGACCGCACGAAGATGGAGTTGCCATTCGCGGTCGAGCCGGAGGTTTGGGAGGAAGTCCAAGCCGAACACGGCAACTGCCTCAATCGCGCGTGCCCCCACTTCGATGGCTGCGGCTGGCAACGCGCACGGCGTCGCGCGGAGACCGCGCAAGTCCTCGTCGTCAACCACTCGCTCTACTTCGCCGATCTCGCGCTGCGCATGGCAGGCGCGACGTTCTTGCCCGAGCATCGATTTGTCGTGTTCGACGAAGCGCACCACCTCGAGCGCGTCGCGACCGAGAGCCTTGGCTTGCGCATCTCCGCCGCAACCTTGGGCTGGCACATCAAGCGCCTGCATTCGCGTCGCAGCGATCGCAGCCTGCTGGGCCGCCACGGCTCGCCGCGCGCGCGCCAACTGCTCGAAGAACTGCGCATGCAGAACGACGCGTTCTTCGCCGAACTCGAAGCGCGCATGGATTCGATGCCGCAGCATCACGGCGGCGCGCTCTTCGACATCGTGCTCGACGACCCGATCACGCCACTGCTGCGCGCACTCGCTGCCGAACTCGGATTGTGCGCCTCGCGCGTCGAAGGCGTGGATGCGCGCATGGAGCTGCAAGCGCGCGCCAACGGGCTGGTCGCTCTCGGCGCAGTGCTGACGTCGCTGTCCGATCCCAACGCGATGCCCAACTCGCCGCTCGTGCGCTGGATCGAGCCGGGCAAGCACGGCGCTTCGTTGTGCGGCGCTCCGCTAGATGTCAGCGCAACGCTGCGGCAGCACCTCTTCGAGAAAGGCCCAACGTGCGTGCTCACCTCCGCGACGCTCGGCCCCGTCGACGATGCGCAGTTCTCGTATGTGCGCGGCCAACTCGGCATGGACGGCGATCGCGTAGACACGCTGCGCCTCGGCTCGCCGTTTGACTACGACGAAAAGGTGGAGCTCGTGCTCGAGGAGGCGATGCCCGATCCGAGCGCGTCGCCGCAGCTTTACAAGCAGACGGTCGCGGATCGCACGCGCCAGCACGTGATCGACAACGACGGCCACGCTCTGATCCTGTGCACGTCGTGGGACTTCGTTCGACACCTCGCGGCCGAACTCGGGCCCGACTTGCGCGAGGCGGGGATCCCTCTGCTCGTGCAAGGCGAGGCGCAGATGAATCGGCTGCTCGAACGAAAGCGCGCAGAGCCGCGTTCGGTGTTGATCGGGACCGACTCGCTGTGGGAAGGCATCGACGTTCCAGGCGAAGCCCTCACGCTCGTCGTCGTGACGCGGTTGCCGTTCCAGAACCCGAGCCACCCGCTGACGAAGGCGCGCATGAAGGCGCTGGAGCAACGCGGCGGCGACTCGTTCCGCGACTGGTCCTTGCCCGAGGCGATCCTCAAGTTCCGCCAAGGCTTCGGCCGCCTGATCCGCAGCCAGCAGGACCATGGCAAGGTCGTCGTGCTGGACCCGCGGCTGCGCACCAAGGCATACGGCAGGCGGTTCCTCGCCTCGTTGCCGCTCGGCAGCGATGGACTCGGCAGCAGCGGCGACGGCAGCGAGCCGTAGCGGCAAAGTTCCGCGACGGATTGGCGGCGCGGCCGTCCACGTTGCGATACCGGAGTGATATCACTCCGCTATCCAATAGGAGTTGCCATGCAGAAAGCCTCACGCGAGTTCGACTACCCGTCCCCGCTTCCTGGCATCCCGATGCTGCTGCTCGGCATCGTGCTGATGTTCACGCTGGTCGGCATCCCGTTCGCCGTGCTCGTCTTCCTCGGCCTCACGTTGGTCAACCCCAACCAGTCCAAGGTCGTCGTGCTGTTCGGCAACTACAAGGGCACGTTGAAGCAGCACGGGTTCTTCTGGGTCAACCCGTTCTCGGTGCGCAAGCCAGTCAGCCTGCGCGCGCACAACTTCAACAGCGACAAGCTCAAGGTGAACGACCTGCGCGGCAACCCGATCGAGATCGGCGCCGTCGTGGTGTGGCGCGTGCGCGACACCGCGCAGGCCGCGTTCGACGTCGAGAACTTCGAGTCCTATGTCGAGGTGCAAACCGAGTCCGCGTTGCGCCATCTCGCGTCGTCGCACCCCTACGACGCGCCGCACGATGAGGCGACCTCGCTGCGCGGCAGCGGCGACGCGATCCACGAAGAGCTCAAGCGCGAGCTCGAACAGCGCCTGCAGATGGCTGGCATCGAAGTGCTCGAAGCGCGCCTCTCGCACCTCGCCTACGCGCCTGAGATCGCCGGCGCGATGCTGCAACGGCAACAAGCCGAGGCCGTGCTCGACGCGCGCGCGCGCATCGTCGAAGGCGCAGTCTCCATGGTGAAGATGGCGCTCGACCGCCTGCAGCACGACGGCGTCGTCGAGCTCGACACCGAGCGCAAGGCGCAGATGGTCAGCAACCTGCTCGTCGTGCTGTGCGGCGACCGCGGCACGCAGCCCGTCGTCAACGCCGGCACGCTCTACGGCTGATCCGTACGATCGTGGCCGACGAGAAGAAAGGCTTCTTGCTGCGCCTGCCGCCGCGGCTCCTCGACGAGCTGCGGCGCTGGTCCGAGCAAGACATGCGCAGCATCAACGGGCAGGTCGAGTGGATCCTGCGCGAAGCGCTGCGCGAGCGACTGGGCAAGGACCCAATGGCCGCGGAGCAGAAACGCAAGAAGGGGTAGGACCCGCCGAACCCTACGCCTGCATCGCCTCGACGTTGTCGAAGCGCAGTTCGCGGCGCGTGCACGTGCGCGCGTCCTTGTCGAACACGAGGCACACGTCGTGCGGCTTGCTGTAGACGTGCAGCGTGACCGCCGTTTCGCCAAGAGCAGTTTCGAGCGGGTTGCCGATGCGATGAATCGCGCGCAGGCGGTCCACGGTCGCGATCGCGCCGCGTTGCGAAACCACGGTGCGCCCCATCTCGCGCAGCTCGATGCCGCGCTGCGGCGCAGGCACATCGGGCGCGAGGTCGAGTTCGGTCGTCATGCACGACGGCACGAGCATGTAGCGATCTTCGACGATGCGACCCTGCACGAGTTGCACCCAGCCGAGGTTGCCAGCGTGGTTGTGGATCGGCGTCATCTGGCCCGGCATCCACGTCAGCACGACGACGTCGAAACGCGGGCTGCGATGCACGAGCTGCCGCGCGTAGTGATCCGCGCGCGGCGTCACGTAGCGCGCGATCTCGCGTTCGTCGATCGACACCGAGGCCATGCGTTCTTGCACGGCACGAGTTGTGACCTGGGAGGGAGCGAGCGCTTCAAGACGCTCGACGAGGGCGTGGAGTCCGCTGCAAGGCATGGCCTTGATGCTGCCGAAACGCAGCAGCCCTGTCGGTTCGCCCGGCAGCGCAGAGCCGCCGGGGCTGAGTGCGAAGGCGCAGGCGCTGCGCCGTCGCCCGCTCAGGCGCCGTAGCGCTTGATCGCGGCGTCGAGCTTCGGCAGCACGGCCTTGATGTAGAGGGCCACCAACGCGACGGCGCCCGCGATCACGAGGAAGAACCACTTCGGGGCCATCGCGCCCTGCAGCACGCCGAGGAACCCGGAGAACTTGTTGCCGACCGCAGTCGCGAAGAACCAACCGCCCATCGTGAGGCCGACGAAACGCTTGGGGCTCAGTTTGGTCACGAGCGACAACGCCATCGGCGACAGGCACAGCTCGCCCACCGTCACGATGCCGTAGAAGCCCATGAGCCAGAAGCCGCTGACCTTCTGCGCGCCGTCGTTCGACAAGAAGCCGGCGACCGCCATGAACGAAGCCGCGATCGCGGTGATCACCATGCCGGCGAGGATCTTGCGCGCCGTGCTGAAGTCGACGCCGCGGCGCATCAATCGCACGAAGTACCACATCACGAGCGGCGTCATCGCGACGACGAAGAACGCGTTCCACGACTGGTAGAGCTCGCTGTTGGCTGCCTTCAGCCATTGGCCGTGCGGCAGCTCCGGCGGGTTGGCCGCGTAGAGTGCTTCAAACCGCGATTGCGTCACGAGGAAGGTCGCGGCGCGCGCGCCGTCCTTCTCGCGCACGAACGCGACGCGGCGCAGCGCCGTGGCGCCGTCCTCCTTCTTGACCGTCGTCTCGGGCAAGCCGTGCGAGTCGGTGCCTTCGATCACTTCGACCTTGGCGAAGACCTCGACGCTGAGCTTCTTGTCCGCCTTCTGCTGCGCAGTCAGCTCGCCTTGCAGCGGGATGTCCTCAACCTTGACGTCTTGCGGCAGCCGCGTCGCAAGGTCCGCGATTGCGGCCTCATCCATGCGGCGCTTGCCAAACATCTTCGACTGCAGGTCCGTAGCGATCGGCAGCAACATCGAGCGCGCGGGCCGCGGCACGTCGGCAGCTGCGTTGCCGTAGTACTTGGGATACGTGTCACCTGCGAACGGCGACATCGTGTCCGCGATCGCGACCACCGGATCGAACTGGCCCGAATGGCGCGCCGTGTTCTCGTCGGCCCACGTCGTCATCGCGCTGCCGTTCAAGTGCAGCACCATGAAGAACGTGCCGCCGGCAAGGTAGACGGGCAGCAGCGCGCGGAGGCCGGGCTTCTCGTCCTCGGCGGCGCGGTTCGACAAGCGCGCGAAGAACAGCAGGATCGGAATCGCGCCGATCAAGAATCCGAAGTCGGTCGGCTTCACGAGCTTCGTGATCGCAGACGGCAGCAGGTATGCCGCGACCGCCCAACCGAGGAAGCCAAACAAGAACGCGGGACCAAGGATCTTGCCGAGGATCTCGGAGAACGGCGTGTCGCCGGGGTTGGAGCCTGGCGTGCGATCCGATGCTTCGAGCGTCTTCCAGCTCGCGAGCAGGATCACGACCGACGCGAGCATGCCGCAGCCGGCGCCGACGAACGCAGCTTCCCACGCCCATTCGTTGCGCGTGTAGGCCGCGAGGAAGTTCGCGGTGAACGCGCCGATGTTGATCCCCATGTAGAAGATGTTGAACCCCGCATCGCGCTTGGGATCGCCCTTCACATAGAGGTTGCCCACCATCGCGCTGATGTTGGGCTTGAAGAAGCCGTTGCCGATGCAGAGCAACACGAGCCCGGTCGGGAACGTCCACGACTGGCCGGTCGCGAGCAGGAAGAAGCCGCTCGCATAGACGAGCCCGCCGATCAGCACCGACTTGCGATAGCCGAGGAACCGGTCCGCGAGGATGCCGCCGAGGTAGGGCGTGAAGTAAACGAACGCGAGATAGATGCCGTAGATCTCGTTGCCGACGTCCTTCGACCAGCCGAGGCCGCCGCGCTCCGTGTCCGTCGCGTAGAGCAACAGCACCGCGACGATCGTGTAGAAGCCAAGCCGCTCCCACATCTCGATGAAGAAGAGGCGGTAGAGGCCTTGGGGATGGCCCGAGAACATGCTGCCCTGCGAAGGTTGAGAAGGGATCATCGTCGCGTCGCCAAAAACGGAAGCGGCCGCGCATGGCGGCCGCAGGGTCAGGATCGGGAGTCGGTCACTTCACGCCGTGGAGCCAGCGCCGCAAGAACAGCGGGCCGAGCACCATGATCAACGCGCCAGAGCCGACCGCGTAGTAGGTGATCTGCTCGAACACCGACGTGTAGATCGGCAGCGTCTGCGCAGGCGTCATGCCTTCGCCGCCCGCCGCGCCGGTCTCGCCCGCGATCTGCGCCGCGACCTTGTGCGCCGCGGCGATCGACAAGAACCACGCGCCCATCACCATGCCGGTCATGCGCGGCGGCGCGAGCTTGGTCACGGCCGAGAGGCCGACTGGCGAGATGCACAGTTCGCCCGTCGTGTGCAGCAAGTAGCAGACGACGAGGATCAGGAGCGGCACGAGGCCCGATTCGCGCGCAGCAGGCGCCGCGAGCACGAGCACGCCGAAGCCGGCGCCCAGTTGGATCAACGCGAGGCCGAACTTGGTGGGGATCGACGGATCGCGTCCCACCTTGCCAAGCCGCACCCACAACATCGTGAACAGCGAGCCGAACACGAGGATGAAGAGCGGGTTGAAGAACTGGCCCCACGCGCTCGGGAACTCGTAGGTGCCGAGCATGCGATCGATGTTGCGGTCGGTGAACAGCGTCAGCGAGGTGCCGGCCTGCTCGAAGAACGTCCAGAACATCATGTGGAAGAACCACAGCACGAGCAGCACAAACATCTTCTCGCGCTGCTGCTTCTCCTCGCGGAGAGCCGTCACGAACAGGCTGCCGAGCACGACCAGGATCGCGACGACGAGCAGCATCTTGACCGCCTTGTCCTCGCTGAGCAGCAAGTAGACGCCGGGCACGCACGCGAACGCACCGATCAGCACCTTGGTCAGGTTGCCCGAGAACTTCGCTGGGTTCGGCGGCTCACCGTGGCCGTCGAGGCGATGCTT
>JBEELK010000265.1:0-17823 GCA_041168165.1 Planctomycetota bacterium
TCGCCGCGCGCGCGCGATGGAGCTTGGGTCTCGCTCGCAAAGCGCAGCAGCAGCAACCCAGCGATGCCGGTCGCAACCGAGGTGAACCACAGCACCGCGTGGCGGCCGTAGAGAAGCGTCACTTCACTGCCGACGAGCGGGCCGATGCCCGAGCCGATCGCCATCGCCGTCTGCAGCGACGCGATCGTCCGCCCTTGTCGCGACGGCGGCGCGTCCTGCGCGACGAGCGCCATCGCGGGAGCGACATAGCCCGCGAGCGCGCCCTGCAGCATGCGCAACAGCAGCAGCACCACCGCCGACGGCGCAAATGGCATGAACGCCGTCGTCACGCAGATCGCGAGGTTGGCGCGGACCGCCATCGCCTTCTTGCCGACGCGATCGCCGAGCGCGCCCCAGAGCGGACCGAAGACCGCCGCGGCCAGCGGCGCTGCGCCGTAGACGATGCTGCCCCAGAACGTCAGCTCGATCGGGTCCGTGATGCCGTAGCGCTCGCCGACGTAGACCGTCAGCGTGGGCAAGAAGGCCATGAGCCCCATCGAGGTCGTGAAGAGGGCGACCCAGACGGTCAGGTAGTTCTTGCGCCAGGACTCCAAGCTGCGATCTCGCGGCGTGACCTTCTACCCGTTGCGCGCGGCGTTTTCTGTCGCGTGTCTGTGCATCACGCAAATCGTCGCAAGGGCGCGCAGAGCGAGCGAGTTGCGACGAACGCGCGCGACGCGAGATCTGCGACCGGCATCCCCCCTCAGTGCACTGAGAAGATGCCATGCGCGCATTCCCATCCAGGTCCTTCCCACCCTCCCGCTGCCTCCATTCCCTGCTCCTCGCCATTGCGGCAGTGACTCTGTCGATCGCGCCCGCCGCCGCGCAGTCGGACTCGATTCTCTGCGACACACCGCGCGAACTGCGATGCGAGCCGATGGAACTCGACGCCTTCGTGGCTCGATGCGAAGCGCAGCTCGACGGCCGACATGAAGCAACGCTCGCGCACGGCACGCCGCGTCAACTAGCAGGTGCGACGCTCGGTTGGCTGCGGCTTGGTCGAGCCGACCGCGCGCTTGCGACACTGGAAGCGCTCGCGCAACGCGCAGCCGAAGGCGACCACGATGCGAACGCGTGGTGGCTCATCGCGCGCTTCTGGATGTCGCGCGCCATGTCGCTTCCTAGCGAAGCAATCGATGAGACGCGCAGGGTCGTGGATGCGGCACGGTCGCTCGCCACGGAGTGCGCGCGAACCGACAACCCGCCATCCCTCACGCGCCATGTGCTGTGCGTGCATGCGATCGCATGCGCATCGGAACTGCTCAGCGAGAAGCACGACGCAAAGGCTCGCGACGAACTGATCGCCGCGGCGCGGCGATCGTTGCTGCGTTTTGAGGAGATCCACTGGTCCGAGCCGCACGCGGCCTTCGTCGACCACACTCTGCGACCCAGCGCCGACGGCCTGTTGGCATGCGCGATCGGAATGCTGGCAGCGACCGGCAATCGCGCCGAGCGCAACGCGCGCAGTTGCCTCGCTTCGCTGCCCGCCGATTGCGCGTCTCAGGTCGCGCTCGCAGCGCGCGCTCAGTTTGGATTCGAGGTCGATGCGACGCTTGCGCAGTTGCTCGCGAATGCGCCGCACGCAGACGACGACGAAACGGGTTGGACGCTCGATGCCGCGATGTTCGCGATCACCGGCCTGCGCCTTGCCACCGGGCCGCGCGTCGATGCCGCGTGGTTGCGGCTACGTCCCGTGCTGCCGCAGGGCTTCGATCGCATGCGCATTCGAGGCCTCGCGCTCGATGGCTGGCGATGCGAGCTGGAGTTCGCTCGAACGCGAGGCGATGCCTCCGCAATCGGTCGCTACACGCTGACGCCGATCGAAAGCCGCGCGACATGGCGGCAACTCGTCGTCCACCACGGCGCAGAGACGTTCGTGGCGCCTGCGCTCGCCGGCGTCGAAGTCGAGTTGCCGCCGCGCAGCAAGGAGCGCGAGCTCAGTTCGCCTTCGACTCGATGATCACGACGACGCGGACCATGGGCTCCGCCGCTTTCCCACCGCCGGGGCCAGCAGGCCCAGCTGAAGAAGGCCCGCCTGCGCTGGGGATGCCGACGGCCTTCGCGGAAGCCAACGGAATGCGCGCATCGACTTCCGCAGCCGCGACCTCGCCGTTGCTGACTTCGTAGCCAGCGGAGCTGCCTGCATCGGCGAGATTGGCGAGGAAGGCGCGCACTTCGGCGCTGGTGCCGGTGACGAGCCACGTGCGAGGCGTGCTGACCGCCATCGAAAACACGCGCGTATCTGCAGCAGCCTTGCTGGCATCGACTGGCGCGAGCGTTTGCACCGAGAGGCCGCCGATGGCGCGCACGCTGCTAGCGAGATCGCCAAACAGCACATCGGCGCCGCCATACCGCGCGCCGGCGCCAGCATTGGCCGCGGCGGTCTGCTCTACGGCCTTCTCCAGAGAATTGGGCGCAGCACCTGCGGCGTCCCCCTTGGCCTTGAGCTTGGTGTCTGCGTCAGCAGTCAGGCGGAAGCGCACCTCTGGCACCATCGTGCGCGGAGCATCGACGCCCCTACGCGGCGTGCGTGCTGCGAGCGCAGGCTCTGACACCGCGCCCGCATCCGGCTTCGCGGCGCCTAGCTCGCTCTCTTCGCGCAACGCCGTGACCGCTTCCAGCTTCGGCATCGCCGCCTCGGGAGCCTCCGCGACGGCCTGCTCCTTGCGCTCTTTGCGCGGCTCCCATCGATCGAGCACCGCGATCACTGCCACGATCGCTGCCGCGACCAACGCGCTGCGCCACCATGCGCCCGGCACGTCAGAGAGTCGCAGCGATGGCATCGATCGAGCCAACGAGTTACTCGGCGACGATCCGCCATCGGCTGCGCGAATGCGCTCCATCACCGATGCAGAGACGTCCATCGACGCATCCTGCTGCGCGAGCCCATTGCGGACCGCGCGCACAGTCTTCTCGTATGCAAGTAAGCGATCGCGCAGCGGCTTGCTCACGCGCAACTCTGCTTCGAACCGCTGGCGTTCGCGCGGCGTCATCGCCTCGTCGACCCAATCGGCCAATCGTTCATCCGACTCGTGCGACATCGGTTTCGTCATGGCAAGAACCCCTGCAACATCTCTTGCAGCATGCAGCGGCCGCGATGGATGCGCGAACGCACCGTGCCACCGGGCAAGGACAACGCCTCAGCCACTTCCTCGTAGCTCATGCCTTCGAGGTCGCGCAGCACGACCGGCATCCGAAACTCCTCGGGCAACTCCAGCACCGCAGCGCGCACGCGCGATGCGAACTCACGTTGCCCAGACAGATCCGAAGGCTCGCGTTCGCGCGACGCGGGGTCGAGCGTCAAGTCGTCCGTGCCCGCGAGCGGAGCGTCGATCGACAACGTCTTCTGCGCGCGCTTCTGCGCCTTGCGCATGCGCCACTCGGTGATCGCGACGTTGGTCGCAACCGTGTGGATCCACGCGATCAAGTTGTCGCCCTCAAAGCGCGGCAGCGCCTTCCACACGCGAAGGAAGACCTCTTGGAGCATGTCCTCGAGGATGTCGCGGTCGCAGACGAGGACGGACTTCAGCACGCGTTGCACTCGGCCCTGTGTCGCCTCGATCAGTTGCTGGAACGCGTCCGTGTCGCCGCCCTTACAGCGCTGCGCCAACTCGAGGCACTGCCTGCGAAACGGGTCGTCGGCATACGCGGTCACGAGATCCATGCGGTCGACGGGAGAGGCGAAGCTCTCCGTCGGGGGCGCGGGCGAACGCGCAGGTGCGGCGGCAGTTCCCCGCAGAATCGGATCTCGGTCGTTGGTCACGTGCGAGCGGTCGTGTTCGTTGCGGCGCGCCGCTCATGCGATGCGCATCGGCGCGGCCGTGCGGCAAGGTATCCTGCGCAGCCCATCTCGTTTCCATCCAACGCCAAACTTCCCATGCCTAAGGACCTGTTCGTATTCCCGTGCCCGTGTTGCGGAAAGCAGATCGAAGTCGACACGCGCACCGGGAAAGCGCGCGCAGCAAAGCCTCAGGACAAGCACGGCCAGAACGCGCTCGACGACCTGCTCGCGTCGCAAAAGAAAGAGACGCAGCGCCTCGGCGACCTGTTTGACCAAGCCAAGGACGGCCAGGGCAAGCAGAAGGAGCGGCTCGACGACTTGCTGCAGCGCGCCAAAGACGACGCGAAGAAGACCGAGGACGAGAAGCTGCAACGGCCCTGGGACCTCGACTGACGCACGCGGCAGAAGCGGCTCAGCTCAGCGCGAGCCGAGCCGTTCGATCGCCTTCTTGCCTTCGTCGTTCCACTGCGGCGCCGCGTCGCGATTCGCGAGTTCCTTCACCGCAGCTTCTAGCGCGCGGATCACCGCCGTCATGTGCGGCACATCGATGCGCGAGACCTCGTCCGTCGGCTGGTGATAGTCCGAGTGCAGCGAGCCAGCGCTGATCGAGTGCGCGACGATGCCCTTCTTGGCGAACGACAGGTTGTCGCTCGCGGCGAACAACTGCTTCGCCATGCCGAACTCGATGAGCTCGACGCCTTGGTTCTTCATCGCGGCGCCGACGATGTCGGCGAAGTCGGAGTATTCGCGCCCCGTGACCCACGCCTTCTTCTCCTTGCCTTGCTCAGGACGGCCGAGCATCTCGATGTTGAGGTTGCAGCGGATCTTGTCGAGCGCGATCGGCGAGGACTCGACGAACGCAGCAGAGCCGCGCAGGCCCTTCTCTTCCGCCGAGAAGCACACGAACGCGATCGAACGCTTGGGCTTGGGTCCCTTGCCGATCGCATCCGCGAGCATCAGCACCGCCGTCGTGCCCGTTGCGTCGTCGTCGGCGCCATTGTGGATCGAGTCGCCATCCTTGGGCGCGCCGATGCCGACGTGATCGTAGTGCGCGGATACGACGACGAACTCATCGGGCAGCTCGCTGCCCTTCACGATGCCGATCACATTGCTGAGCGGGATGTCGATTGCCGTCGCAGCCGCGCCCTTCCACTCGATCGACCACGTTGGCGGCTTCGGCTTGTCGAGTTCGACACCCATCGTCCTCGCGGCCTCAGGGATCGCCGCTTCGCGCACGAGGAACACGGGAGCCGAATTGCGGATGCGACGCGACAGCAGCGAACGCGCGCCGCCAGCTTGCTGCCAGAACAGATGCGACTCCGGCACCACGACGACCGTCGGCTTGCGCGCGCCGCCCATCTGCAGCGTGCGATCAAGGCGCGGGTCCGACGACAGCACGACACTGCAATCCTCCGCCGCGCCATCCGCGGACGTGCCCGGCCGCAACAGCCGCACGTCGACGCCTGGCTTCAACTCGATCGTCTCCGTCGCGTCGCCGACCTTCGCCTTCACGAGGAGCGAGACCGCATCGGAGTCGAGTCGCTCGCCAGGCAGCGTATACGCGTGGCGATAGCCATCGGCGCTGCCGGGCTCGAGGCCCGCTGCTTCGAAGCGCTTGCAGATCCACTCGGCCGCGCGCTCGAGCCCTTCGCTCGGAGTGTCGCGCCCCATCAGTTCATCGCTCGCAAGCCACTCCAGCGCTTCCTTGACGCGCGTCTCTTGGATTGGGGAATCGGACTGCGCGACTGCGGTCGCGAGCGACAACAAGAACGCGGCGGGGAACGCGAAGCGTGCGGTGAGGGGCATCATGCGTGGGGTTCAGATTGCGGCGCGCGCCACGAGCCCTGGCGATAGCCGAGCAAGTCGAGCGCAACGTGGAGGTAGCCGGCGCGGCGGACGCCGCTCGCGATCGCTTCGCGCTGCTCGATCGCTGCGTGCAGTTCTTCCGGCGCGAGTTCGAGGCGCGCGAGGTCGCCATGATGGCGCACGCGGAACTGACGGAAGCCGAGTTCGCGCAGCACGGCCTCGGCGCGTTCGATGCGCAATAGCAATGCTGGATCGATCGCAGTGCCGTGCGGAACACGCGACGACAAGCACGCGAAGCTCTGCTTGTCCGCGGTCGGCAACCCTGCGTCGCGGCTGTAGCGGCGCACGTCTTGCTTCCAGAAACCCGCGTCGACGAGCGGCGCCAACACGCCGTGCTCCATCGCCGCGCGTTGGCCCGGACGATGGTCGCCCATGTCGTCGAGGATCGCGCCGTAGACGACGGGCCATTCGATCGGACCAACTTCCGCGCGACGCTGCGCGACCGTGACGAACAGCTCCTTCTTGCAGTGGTAGCAGCGATCGTCCGCGTTCTTCTTGTAGTTGGGGTTCTCGACTTCGCGCGTCGGCAACACGACATGACGAACGCCGAGATCGCTCGCGATGCGGCGCGCTTCGTCGAGTTCTGCGCGCGGCAACGACGGCGAATCCGCAGTCACCGCAACGACGCGATCTCCGAGCGCAGCGACGCACGCATGCAGCAACATCGTGCTGTCGACGCCAGCCGAGAACGCGACGACCGCGCCGGGCAGCGACGACAGGCGCGCGCGCAGCGACGCGACCTTGGCCTCAAACGGCGCCTCTGTCCTCGCGTCGGCTGCGCTCATCGCGTCAGGCCTTTCCGCCAGCGGGCGCGCCTTCGATGCGCGCAATCCAGTGGCGGTAGGTCTCGGGGCCCGCGGCGA
Organism: Planctomycetota bacterium; assembly: GCA_041168165.1. Lineage (GTDB taxonomy): Bacteria > Planctomycetota > UBA1135 > UBA1135 > UBA2386 > SXPK01. Next base: position 6,550 of record JBEELK010000265.1, read on the forward strand.
GGATCTCGTCGCGACGCTGCTTCCACAGCGGCTCCAAGCCGAGCGCGCGCAGCACCGGCAGCGCCGTGCGCGCGAACGGGCTCGCGGCGGGCTCCATGCGGAACAACTCGGCGAACGGGCCAGCGAGTTCCTTGTGCACCTTCGAGCCCATCGCTGCGTCGGCCGCGAGCGCGGTCGACAGCAGCATGCGAGCTTGCACGCTGCGACGGTCTTCGAGCGCGAGCGCGAGCGTCCATTCGAGGATCGCACGCTGGCCGAACACGAGGTCCTTCTGCAAGAGGCCCTGCGCCGCGATCACGAGCGCGGACAGCTGCGCCTGCGTCGTTGCGTACTTGTCCCAGAACGTCTCGGTCCCGACTGCCGGCGCGAGGTCCGGCTTGCCGCCGACCAGCGCCGACACTTCGCGCAGCAACTGCAGGTATGCGGCGCCGAGCTTGCCGTCCTCGCCCGTCGCGGTCGCGTGGCCGATGCGTTGCTTGGTCGCGGTGTCGTAGACCCAGAGGTCAATGCGACGCTGCGCGCCATCGGGGCGCACGGTGCCCGTGACGATCTTCGTGTTCGTGCGCTCGCGATCGCTCAGCAACTCCGTGAGGCGATCCTCGGCCCACGGCACCGACGACACGACCCAACCGCCGCCTTCAACGACCGGCAACGCCGTGCCCGCGGGAATGCCCGCGAGCAAGTGCAACTGCTCCGCGAGGAACAGCGGCACGCTGCGCGACAGTCGACCCAGTTCGTCTTCGCGCTGCACTTGCGCGGTCTTGGGCCCGTCTTGGATCACCGCGAGCCCCGCGAACATCACGAAGCCTTCCTTCTGCGGCGGCGGCAACAAGAACTCGGGCTTGCCGAGCACGCCGTACCACAGCGGGCGATCCATGCGGAACACGATCACCTTCGGCTGTCCTTGGATCGGCGCAGCCGGCGGCACCAATTGCCGCGTGAACTCGGCGTCGAACGGCGCGAGTTGTTGGTCGAGCGCGCGCGGGAAGCGGACGCGCAGTTGGTGCAGCAGCTCCATGCCGTCCTTCGCCTGCTTCGTCGCCGCGTAGTAGTTGAGCAGCGCGATGCCGATGCCGGGGTGGTGCGCCTCGAGCTTGTAGCGCGGCACCACGAGTTCCTTGATCGCGTCGAGCAAGCCCGCGCGACCGAGGTCGTTGGCCATCATGAACAGCGCGTCGCTTTCGTTGCCCGACGTCTCCGCGACGTGGCGGCAATCCGCGAGCGCCGCATCGTTTTGCTTCTTGCTGAGCAAGTGCCGCGCGCGCCACATCCGCGGGCGCCATGCGTTGGGCAGCGCGCACGCTTCGTCGAGCGCTTCGCCGTAGCGATCCTCGCCGAGACGTTGGTGCTCCCACGACAGCCATCCGTGCAGCGCATCGGGGTGGTTGGCGTCCTTCTGCAACGCGCCCCACAACAACGCGGTCGCCGACGACCGATCGCCCTGCTTGTCCGCGATCATCGCAAAGCCGACCAGCGGCGACAGCGACGTGGGCAGCTTCTGTTGCAGTTCACGCAGCGTCGCTTGCGCCGAGTCGAGCTCGCCGATGTCGCGCTGGATCGCGGCGAGGATCGACAAGCCGCGTTCGATGTCCTTGTCGAGCGCCGCAAGCCGCAACGCAGCGGGCAGCAAGTCTTCGGACAAGCCTTCCCGCATGTATTGCAACAGCAGCGCGGCGAGCTTCTCGGGCGCGTGCTGGTAGGCATCGAGCACCTGCGGCAGCACTTCCTTCTTCCACTGCTCGCGAGGGATCTGCTGCGCACGGCCGAAGGAATCCACCATCGTCACCGTCGCCGGGCCCTTTGTCTGCGCCGCTACTGGCGCGGAAGTCTCCGCCGGTTGCTTTTGGGCAGCACCCGCTGCGGCCGGCGCACTCGTCGCAGCTTGCGGCTGCGCGGGTGTGGACGCCTGCGCGGGTTGCGGCGGATTCGATTCTGGCTTGTTGCGACGGAACAGTCCCATGAGTTCGTGGCGGAGTCGGCGCAGCGCTCCGAAATGACGTTTGGCTGAAGCAGGGCGCGCACAGTAGCGATGCCCCGATGCCGCAGCCACCTACGTTGGCACCGTTCGTCGGCCGTAGGCGCATTCTGGCACGACACGGACTGATTGCTCGGTCGCGTTCAGGGACGTTGCCACCAACGCCCCGTGCCGACGGGCTGATGAAGAGTCCAGGTGAATCGCCGGGCTGCTTGCGCATGTGGTCCTCGCCCCTAACTTTCTTCCCCCCAAGTGCGGCCGCGCTCCGCGACCGCCATGGAAAAGGACTCATCTGATGCGCACCAACCTCCTCGCTCTCGCGTTTGCCGCGAGCGCTCTGTTCTCCTCCTCCGCCATTGCCCAAGTCCAGTCGATGGGCGGCCCCGACACCGCACGCCAGGCGTCCTGGGTCATCTTCGCCGAGATGACTAACGGCTTCACGCCGCACGGCGCGGTCTCGATCAACTACAGCCAGCCGGAGTGGAAGGACAGCTACGACGCGGTTCTCGCATCGGGCAAGTTCAACGGCACGGCGCAGCGCCTTGGCAAGAACTGGTGGACCAGCCTCGACACCACGGTCGCACTCGAGATCGGCGGCACGAAGATCGAAGCCGGCAGCTACTACCTGGGCATCCAAGTCGACAAGGACGGCAAGATGGGCCTCATGGTCATCGACGCGAAGTCGTCCAACCAGCACGGATGGCTGCCGTTCGTGGCAGCGCAGTGGAAGGCGGTTGCCGTGGCGCCGCTCGAGCTCAAGAAGGACGCGCACAAGGAGTCGCAGCTGAAGATGCTGATCGCGATCTCCGCGGACCAGGCGGACACCAGCAAGGGCACGTTCTCGATCCGCTGGGGCAAGCACGAACTCGTGGCGCCCGTCGCGTTCCATCTCGCGGCCAAGAAGGACGGCGAGAAGAAGGGCGAAGGCCACGACGCGCACGATGCGCACGGCAAGCAGGCGGACAAGAAGGCGCCGAAGTGACGCAGAGCTAGCGCAGTGAACTGGAGGCGCGCAATCGAGGCGGCGGTGACGCCGCCGGGGCTATGCCTACTGCTGCTGCTCGCAGGCATGTTGCTGCGCAGTCGGCGGCCGCGCGCAGCCATGGCGCTGTCACTGCTCGGCATCGCCACGCTGTGGTTCGCGTCGACTCCGGCGATCGCCGGATCGCTGTTGCGCACGCTGCAGAGCGTGCCGCCGCTGCCCGCCACCGGCGCGCTGCCGACCGCGCAGGCGATCGTCGTGCTCAGCGCCGAGGCCGACCGCGAGGCACCGGAATACGGCGGAGCCTCGGTCGGCGCGCTCACTCTCGTGCGCATCCGCTACGCGGCTGCTTTGCATCGCCGCACGAAGCTCCCGGTGCTGACAAGCGGCGGCCGCCCGGGCGCCGACCTCGAGCCGATCGCCAACACGATGGCAGAGGCGCTGACGACGGAGTTCTCGACGCCGGTGCGCTGGCGCGAAGACCGCTCGAAAGACACATTCGAGAACGCGAAGTTCTCGGCGGAGCTGCTGAAGAAGGACGGCGTGCGCACCGTGCTGCTCGTCACTCACGCATGGCATCTGCCGCGCGCGATCGCCACGTTCGAAGCGCACGGCCTCGAGGCGATCGGCGCTGGCACTGCCTACCGCGGCGAGCCGTTCGTCGACGCGTCGAGCTGGCTACCGCAGGCGTCGGCGCTGCGCGACACGACGTTTGCGCTGCACGAGTGGCTGGGCCGCGCCGCATATTCGGTGCGGCGGTGATCGCTCGACAGCGACTTCAGCGAGCCCCTTGCGTCCGCCGCCACATCGCATAAATATGCGCCACCGGAGCATACTTATGCAGACACGGACCACACCCACCGAATCGCGCGACCAGCGCCGCCAGCTCATCCTTGAGCTGGTCCAGCGGCACACGATCCGCAACCAGGCCGAGCTGCAGCAGCGACTCGACGACGCGGGCTTTCCCGCCAACCAAGCGACGCTGTCGCGCGACCTGCGCGACCTCGGCGTGACGAAGGGCCGCGAGGGCTACGAAGTGCCGGCCGCGGCGTCGCTGACGCAGGCCGTCACCGGCGGCAGCCTCTGGCATGCGCTGCACGCGTGGCTGCTCGACGCCACCGCGGCGCAGAACCTCGTCGTGTTGCGCACGCCTGCGAGTTGCGCGCAGCCACTCGCGCTCGCGCTCGATCGCGCGACGAGCGACCGCTCCGCGTTGCCGGGCCTCGTCGGCACCATCGCCGGCGACGACACAGTGCTCGCGATCTGCCAGGACGCCAACAAGGCGCGCGCACTCGTGCGCCGCCTGCTCGCCCAGAAGGAGGGCGCCGCATGAAGAAGGTCGCCATCGTCGGCGCGTCGGGCTACACCGGCCGCGAACTGCTCACGTTGATCTCGCGTCACCGCGGCATGCAGGCCACGGAGGTGATGACGGCGCGCGCTGGCTCGCAGCCAGAGCCGCCGCAGTTCCCCACGGATCCCGTGATCGCTCCGCTCGACCTCGCGCGCCTTGCGTCGTGCGACGGCGTGTTCTTGTGCACGCCGCACGGCGCGGCCAGTTCGATCGCGCTCGCGGCGCTGCAACACGGCTGCAAGGTCGTCGACCTGTCGGCGGACTTCCGCCTGCGCGACCCGCAGCTCTACGAGAAGGTCTACGGCTCGCCACATCCCGCGCCCGAGTTGCTCAAAGAAGCGATCTACGGACTCACCGAGCACGCGCGCGACACGGTCAAGAAGGCGCGCCTGATCGCCAACCCTGGCTGCTATCCGACGTCGGTGCTGCTGCCGGTCCTGCCGCTGCTTCATAACGGCATGCTCGACGATAGCGCGCCGATCATCGCCGACAGCAAGAGCGGCACTTCGGGCGCAGGCAAGGCACCGGGCGAACGCACGCACTTCGGCAACGTGCACGAGAACTTCTGTGCCTACGGCGTCGGCGTGCACCGCCACGCGCCGGAGATTCGCCAAGAAGCCGGCACGCAGCGCATCGTGTTCACGCCGCACCTGCTGCCGACGTTCCGCGGCATCCTGTCGACGATCTACCTGACGCCGAAGCCCGGCGTCACCGCCGACGCGATGCGCAGCTGTCTGCAGGAGCGCTACGCGCACGAGGCATTCGTGAAGGTCTACGCGCAAGGCTGGCCGGAGCTGAAGTGCGTGCAACACACCAACCACTGCCACATCGCGGTCGGGCAATCGGGCCCGCTCGTCGTGGTGGTGTCCGCAATCGACAACTTGGTCAAGGGAGCGTCCGGTCAGGCGCTCCAGAACATGAACGTGATGCTCGGGCTGCCCGAGACGGAGGGACTGCAATGAGGATTCTCGTCAAGATCGGCGGCGCCCAACTGGAAGAGACGGGCCCGCGTTCTCAGCTTTGCCAGGCGATCGCGGCTGCGCGCAAGCAAGGCCACGAAGTGATCGTCGTCCATGGCGGCGGCAACCAGATCCGACAGCTCGGCAAGGAGCTCGGCATCGAGGAGCGCTACCACGACGGCCTCCGCGTCACCGACGCGCGCACCGCGGAAGCGGTGTTGATGGTGCTCGCCGGCTCGGTCAACCGCACGCTGGTCGCCGCGCTGCAGAGCGCTGGCGTTCCGTCGGTCGGCATCTGCGGCGCAGACGGCGGCACGTTTGCGGCGCGCGCGCTGGAGAAGCCCGGCGTCGACCTCGGCTACGTCGGCCAAGTCGACATCGTTCGCCCGCAACTCGTGCGCACGCTGCTCGAAGGCGACTTCGTTCCGGTCATCGCAACCGTGGCGCCCGGCGTGCACGGCTACGCGGCGCAACCGTTCTTCAACATCAACGCCGACCACGCGGCGGCGCCGCTGTGCAAGGCGTTCGAGTGCGACGCGATGATCTTCCTCACCGACGTCGACGGCGTGCGCGGCAAGGACGGCACGGTGCAGCACGGCCTCACGCCGGATGACTGCGATGAGTTGGTCAAGACCGGCGTCGCGAGCGGCGGAATGATCCCGAAGCTCGACGCGGCGCTACTCGCGCTGCGCGAGAACCCCAATGCCTTGGTCAAGATCGCGCCGGCCGGCCAACGCGACGCAGTGCTCGCGGCGCTGCGCGATGACGTCGGCACCACCTTTTGCCAAAGCGCCTGCTCGGCGCACGGGAGCTGAAATGGACGAAGGCGTGATGAAGACCTACGCGCGCGCCGACGAAGTGTTCGTCGACGGGCGCGGCGCACGGTTGATCGACAGCACGGGACGCGAGTTCCTCGACATGCTCGCGGGCATCGCGGTGAGCGCGCTGGGCCACGGGCACCAGAACCTCGCCGACAACCTGCGCGACCAAGTCGGCAAGGTCGTGCACCTGTCGAACCTGTTCCGCCATCCGTACACCGAGCAAGTCGCGACGCGACTCTGCAAGCACGCGGACATGGCGGCGGCCTTCTTCACGAACTCGGGCACCGAGGCGATGGAGTGCGCGCTGAAGCTCGCGCGCAAAGCGATGCACGTGCGCGGAACTCCGCACAAGACTTCGTTCGTCGCAGTCGAAGGCGGTTTCCACGGCCGCACGATGGGAGCCTTGTCGCTGACCTACAGCGAAAAGTACCGCAAGCCCTTCGCGCCGCTGATGGACGTCACGTGGGTCCCCCACGATGACATCGCTGCGCTCGAGCGCGCCGTCGCCGAGAAGCAGCCCGCCGCGGTCTGCTACGAGCCGATCCAAGGCGAAGGCGGCATCCGTGCGCTGTCGGCCGAGTTCCAGCGCGCCGCGCGCGAGATCTGCACGCGGACTGGCACCGTGCTGATCCACGACGAAGTGCAGTGCGGCTGCGGCCGCACGGGCACGTTCCTCGCGGGCCAGCAGACCGGCGTCACGCCGGACGTCGTCGTGCTCGCGAAGCCGATCGCCGCGGGCCTGCCAATGGGCGCATGCCTCGCGAGCGCCGCGTTCGCGGACACCTTCGAGAAGGGCGAGCACGGCTCAACGTTCGCAGGCGGTCCGCTCGTCTGCCGCGCGGCGCTCGTGTTCCTCGATGAGCTCGACCGCGGCCTGCTCGACAACGTGAAGGCGCGCGGCGCCGAGATGAAGCAAGGCCTGGAAGCAATCGCCAAGGACATGCCGATCGTGCGCGAAGTGCGCGGCAAGGGCCTGATGATCGGGCTGCGCCTGTGGCACTCCGCGACGGAGTTCCAGAAGGCGCTCTACAAGGCCGGCGTCATCACCAACTGCACGTCGGGCGACGTGATCCGCATCGTGCCGCCATTCGTCGTCACGGCGCAGGACATTCAGGATGCGCTGCGCACGATGCGCAGCGTGCTGTCGCAGTTCCCGCAGACGCAAGAGCTCGCAACCGCCGGGAGCGGCAAGTCGTGAGCGACGCGCTCGACCTGTCGCCGATCTCGCAGAAGGACCTGATCTGCACGTCGCTGCTGCTGCGCAGCGACATCGAGCGCATCTACGCGGTCGCACGCGAACTGAAGCGCGGCCGCGAAGTGCACACGTCGGTGCTGCGCAACAAGCGCCTCGCGATGATCTTCGAGAAGGACTCGCTGCGCACGCGCTTCACGTTCGACATCGGCATGAACGACCTCGGCGGCACCGTGTCGTTCATGGACCACCGCGACGCGCGTATCGGCTCGCGCGAGTCGGTCAAGGACATCGCGAAGAACCTCGAACGCTGGACGCACTGCATCGTGGCGCGCACGTTCAAGCACAAGGTGCTCGAAGACCTCGCCGCGGCCGCGGACATCCCGGTGATCAACGGTTTGTCCGACAGCGTGCACCCGTGCCAGGCGCTGTCCGACTTCTTCACGCTGACCGAGAAGTGGCCGTCGCTTCAGGGCCGCACGCTGACGTTCGTCGGCGACGGCAACAACACGTGCCACTCAGTGATCCACACCGCAGTGAAGCTCGGCGTGCACATCCGCGTCTGCACGCCCGAGGGCTACGAGCCCAACTCGCGCGTCGTCAACGAAGCGATGCGCGCGGCGGTCGAATCCGGCGCCGAAGTCCAGATCCTCAACGATCCGCATCAAGCGGTCGATGGCGCTGACGCGGTCTACACCGACGTTTGGGCCTCGATGGGCCAAGAAGACGAGATCGAAGAGCGCAACGGCATCTTCGCCGACTACCAAGTCGACGAAGCGTTGATGTCGCGCGCGAAGCCCGGCGCATTGTTCATGCACTGCTTGCCGGCGCACCGCGGCAAGGAAGTCAGCCAAGAGGTCATGGATGGCCCGCGCAGCGTCGTCTACGACATTGCCGAGAACCGGCTCCACGTGCAGAAGGCGATCCTCGCCCTGCTGATCCGCTGATCGTTTCGACGCGCAGCGCCCGTTTGCCTACTCGCCAGTTCTCTCGTTCGCATCCACTCCGATGAGCAAGCTCAAGATCGTCCTCGCCTACTCCGGCGGCCTCGACACCTCGATCATCATTCCGTGGCTGAAGGAGAACTATCCCGGCTGCGAAGTGCACTGCTACTGCGGCGACGTCGGCCAGGGCGACGAGGAGATCCAAGGCCTCGAAGAGAAGGCCAAGCGCAGCGGCGCAGCGTCGTGCCGAGTCGAAGACAAGCGCCGTGAGTTCTTGACCGACTACGTGTGGCCGTGCGTGCGCGCGATGACGGTGTACGAGGGCCGCTACTTGCTTGGCACGAGCATGGCGCGCCCGATCCTCGCCAAGGGACAAGTCGACTACGCCAAGGAGATCGGCGCGAACGCGCTCGCGCACGGTTGCACGGGCAAGGGCAACGACCAAGTGCGCTTCGAACTCGCCTACCAGGCGCTTGCGCCGGAGTTGCAGGTCATCGCGCCGTGGCGCCACTGGGGCATTCGCAGCCGCGAGGACGCGATCGACTATGCCGAAGAGCGCGGCATCCACATCACGGCATCGCGCACGAAGATCTACTCGCGCGATCGCAACCTCTGGCACATCAGCCATGAGGGCGGCGCGCTCGAGTCGCCCGGCAACGCTCCGCCCGATGACGTGTGGATGCTGACGACGGATCCGCGCAAAGCGCCGGACCAGCCGCTCGAACTGACGATCGGCTTCGAGCATGGCGCGCCCGTTTCGCTGAACGGCGAACGCATGCCCGCCGAGAAGTTGCTGCAGAAGCTCAACGACCTGGGCTCCGCGCACGGTGTCGGCCGCGTCGACATCTGCGAGAACCGACTCGTCGGCATGAAGTCGCGCGGCGTCTACGAGACGCCCGGCGGCACGATCGTTCTCGAAGCAGCGCGCACGCTGCGCGCGATCACGATGGAGCGCGACACGCTGCGTCTCTGCGAGCGGTTGATGCCCGACTACTCGGACCTCGTCTACACGGGCCGCTGGTTCCACCCGACGCGCCGTGCGATGGACGCGCTGTTCCAAGAAGCCACGCGCTTCGTCACCGGCGACGTGCGCGTGCGCCTGTTCAAGGGCACGGCGACCGCGGTGTCGGCGAAGTCGCCGCACAGCCTCTACTCCGAGGACCTCGCGACGTTCGGCCAGAGCGCTTCGTTTGACCACGCGGACAGCTACGGCTTCGTCAAGCTCTACGGCCTGCCCGGCGCGGTCGTCGCGCGCGTGCAAGGCACCGGCGAGGGCAAGCAGCAGTGAGCGAAGCGGGCAAGATGTGGGGCGGTCGGTTCCAGGGCGAACTCGATCCGTTCTTCGCGAACTTCCAGAAGAGCTTGCCCGTCGATCGCGAACTCGTGTTCGCGGACCTCGAGACGAACCGCGCATGGAGCGCCGCGCTCGCGCGCGCAGGCGTGCTGCAGCCGCAAGACGTTGTCGCGGTGCACAAGGCGATCGACGAACTGCTCGCGCACGTGCGAGAGCACGGCGTGCCCCACGACGACCCCGCCGAGGACGTTCATAGCTACGTTGAGCGCGAACTCGGCAAGCGCTGCGGCGATCTCGCAAAGCGCATCCACACGGGTCGCTCGCGCAATGACCAAGTCGCGACGGACCTTCGACTGCGCCTCAAAGAGATCGGCGCCGATCTGCTCGCGGCGACCGCGCGCGTGATGACGCAGCTCACAGCGAAGGCCGAGCGCCATGCCGACGATCCGATGCCGGGCTACACGCACTTGCAGCGCGCGCAACCGATCTCGATCGGCCACTGGGCGCTCGCGCACGTCGAGTCGCTCGGGCGCGACCGCGAACGCATCCAAGACGCGCTGCGTCGCATGGACCGCTGCCCGCTCGGCAGTGGCGCGCTCGCGGGCACTCCGCTCTCGATCGACCGCGAAGCGCTCGCGAAGTCGCTCGGCTTTGCGACAGCGACGCACAACAGCCTCGACGCCACCGCGTCGCGCGACCACGCGTGCGAGCTGCTGTTCGCGTGCTCGATGGCGATGACCAACCTGTCGCGCATGTGCGAGGACCTCGTGTTCTTTGCGTCGGCGGAGGCGCGCTTTGGCCGCTTTGGCGACCGCGTGTCGACGGGATCGAGCCTGATGCCGCAGAAGCGCAACCCCGACGCGGCCGAGCTCGTGCGCGGCAACTGCGGCCTCGTGCTCGGCGCGCTGGTCGCGTTGATGACGACGCTGAAGGGCCTGCCGCTCGCCTACAACCGCGACCTGCAAGAGGACAAGGCGGCGCTGCTGCCCGCGCTGTCGCGCACGCGCGACTGCCTGCTCGTCGCCGCGCTCGCGGTCGACGACTTCACGTTCGACGTCGCACGCTGCGCGCACGAGGCCGGCCGTGGCTTCCTCAACGCAACCGACCTCGCGGACTTGCTTGTCCACCACGGCATGGCGTTCCGCGACGCGCACGAGGTCGTGGGAAAGGCCGTCAACCGCGCGATCGAACTCGGCTGCGAACTGCACGAGTTGCCCACAGCCGAGCAGCAGTGCCTGTTCGATGGGCTGCGCGTCGACCTTGCGACGTCGCTCGCTGCGCCCGTCATCCTCGCCCGCCGCGACGTTCTCGGCGGTACCGCTCCACGCCGCGTTCGCGAACAAGTCGCGCGCTGGCAGAACGAATTGCTCGGCTGCATCCCCCACCCCGCCGCATCGAAACAACGCCCATGACCAAGACCGCCTCCGACAAGCCGAAGAAGCGCTCCACCAAGCCCAAGGTCGTCATCCGCCCCGCGCTCGTCGCGGACGCGAAGCCGATCATGTCGCTCGTCAACGAACTCGCGATGCGCCAGGTGATGCTGCCGCGCTCGCCCGCGTCGGTGATCGAGAACATCCGCGACTTCGTCGTCGCGGAAGTCGATGGCCAGTTCGCCGGCTGTGGCGCGCTCGCGATCACGTGGACCGACATCGCTGAGATCCGCTCGCTCGCCGTCTCGCCCGCGCTGCAGAAGCACGGCATCGGCAAGCGCATCGTCGACGCATTGGTGGTGGACGCGCTGCGGCTTGGCATCCCG
>JBEELK010000266.1:0-5334 GCA_041168165.1 Planctomycetota bacterium
CGGCGTGCCCAACTCGGCCATGCGCGCATCGAACACATCCGGCTTGAGGCCGTAGTGCATGCGGCTCGAGCCGAAGAACAGCGTGTCGTATTCCTCGCCGTGCTCCGTGACCCAGTTGACCTTGTTGCGCGACCAACTCCAGAACGGCAACGGCTCGACGTCGTGCAGGTTGGCGACGATGAACGCCATGCCGGCAAGGAACAGCGAGAGATGCAAAACCCAGCTCTTCATCGCGTGCGCCCTCAGAACTGGAAGTAGATGAACGGCCGCGCTTCGAGCGGCATGAACGCAAGCGCCAACGCAGACACGCAACCGAGCAATAGCGTGACCACCGGCGACGGCAGCACGCGGCGGAGCCAGAGGTGCGTGTTGAGGTTCGTCAACACGTGCAACACGAGCAGCGGCACGAGCAGGATCGCAAAGCGCTCCCACATCACGTGCTCAGCCGACCACGACCAAAGCGTCACTTCCTTAGTGCCAGGCGACTCCAAGACGACCCACGCCTTCGCCATCGTCCATGCTTCGCCAAACGTGCGAGCACGGAAGAAGATCCACGCGAGCATCACCGTGTAGAGCGTGACCAACCGCGATACGAACGGCATGCGGCCCGCGCCGACGACGCGGATCCACTCCTTGTGCACGACGAGCGCAATGCCGTGGATGGCGCCCCAGATCACGAAGTTCCAGCCGGCGCCATGCCACAACCCGCCGAGCAACATCGTCAGCATCAGGTTGCGATGTGTGAACCAGCGCGAGCCGCGGTTGCCGCCGAGCGAGATGTAGAGGTAGTCGCGCAACCACGTCGACAGGCTCATGTGCCAGCGACGCCAGAAGTCCGTGATGCTGGTCGCGAGGTATGGGAAGTTGAAGTTGCGACACAGCTCGTAGCCCAAGAGCCGCGCCGTGCCGATCGCCATGTCGCTGTAGCCCGAGAAGTCGCAGTAGATCTGGATCGAGTAGCAGAACACCGCGATCGCGATCGAGCCCGCCGAGTAGTCCTGCGGCGCCGCAAACACTTCGTCCGCAGGGCGCGCGATCATGTCGGCGACGACGGACTTCTTGATGAAGCCCGACAAGAACTGGCCGAGCGCCGAGTGCACATCGACGTCTTCGAACTTCCGCTTCACGTCGAGCTGCGGCAAGAACGTCGACGCGCGCACGATGGGGCCAGCGACGAGCTGCGGGAAGAACGTGACGTAGAGCAAGAAGTCGAGGTAGCCGCGGACCGCCTTCAGCTCCCCGCGGTACACGTCGATCGTGTAGCTCATCGTCTGGAACGTGAAGAAGCTGATGCCCGCTGGCAGCGTGATCTCCAACGTGACGCGGCTCACCGGCAACCCGAGCCACTCGAAGAAGACGACCGCTGAGTCGACGAAGAAGTTGAAGTACTTAAAGAAGCCGAGCGTGCCGAGGTTGTAGATCAGGCTGACGAGCAACCACGACTTCGTCTTCTTGCCTGCTGCGCGCGCGTCCTCGATGCGCATCGACACAAACCAGTCAACCGTCGCGGCGCCGGCGATCAGGAAGAGGAAGCGCCAGTCCCAGCAGCCGTAGAAGAAGAGGCTCGCGACCAGCAGCCAATGCTTGCGCAGCGCGTTGCTCTGCAGCGCCCAATGCACCGCGAACACCACGAGGAAGAAGACGAGGAAGCGCGGCTCGGAGAAAATCATCGCATGCGGGGAGCCGCAAAAGGGCGCGCCCGAGGACCGAGAAGTCTACAAGCCCCCCGTGCGCCGTGATGCCTTCACGAAAGCAACACGCGTGCAACGCCGTTGCCATCGGCGACGCAGCCCCGCTACTTCGAGAACCGCTCCACGTAGTCGCCCATGTCGAGCTTCTTCACCGTGTTGCCGGACGCCATGTAGCGCAGGACGCCATACACGGGCCGCTCCGGCACCCAGGGTCGGTCGTAGCGTCCAAACACCCAGCCGATGCCCGAGTAGGAGTTGGGGTCGCGGCCATCGAGCGCGTAGCGGTTGTTGAGCTCGACGAGAATCGCCCACGCCTCTTCGTGCGTGCGCGACCACTCCATCACCTTCTTGCCCCACAGCATGCGCAGGTAGTTCTGAATCGTCCCTTCACGAACGAGTTGCCGCTGCGCCGCGTTCCACAGCCCGTCGTGCGTGCTCGCGGTCGCGAACTCCGCCAGCGTGTAGGTGCGCTCGCGTGCGTCCGCCGCGTGCTTGCCCATCGTCGCCTTGGCCCACTCCGGCAGCGACTCGAAGTCCGCGTAGTCGGCGCGCTGCCAATCCATGTTGAAGCCCAGCTCGCGCCACGTGACGAGCTCGTCGAGGAACCCATCGGCGGCCTCGCTCATGCCGTACCAACCGCGCGCGCCGTCGACCTTCTCGCGCATCTTGGCGGTCGACCACTCTTCCTTCTTCGCGACGCCGGCGAAGACCTGATGCACGCCGACGTGGCCGAAGTGCAAGTGCGCCGAGAGTCCGCTCGCCGAGTCCGCCGCGGGATGGCTGCGATCGCCGTAGCGCGCGAGCTTCTCGGCGAGGAACGCGCGCAGCCGTTCGCCGCCCGCGACGGGACCGCCGCGCATCGACTCGACCGGCTCCACCTCATGGTCGATCGGCAGTTTCGACAACGCCTTGCTGTCGCACGCAAGCAACGCATCGCTCGCAGCGGGCCACTTCGCCGCGATCGCATCGGAAATGCGCGCGCCCTTGCACGCATCGGGGCGCAGCGGATCGCCGATTGGGAACTGCTGCAGGTGCGGCGCGAGCGTTCGCTGCAAGAAGCGGCGGAAGTCCACCGCGCGACCAAACACCTTGTCCGCCGCGCGCAACGGCAGCAGCCCATTGGCGTCAACTTGCTCGAACCGCGTCGTCGCCTTCGCTGCGGCCGCAGCGACCATGCGCGGCAAGAAGAAGCACGGATACTCGTCGGCGACAACGACTGCAGCGCGCTCGGACAGTGCCGCCAGCAGGCCGCGGCCAGCGCCCTTCTTGGGCTCTACGTACGGCAGGTAGGCCACGCCCGCTTCGGCGAAGTCCTTCTGGTTGTCGCGCATGCCCTGCAGCACGAATGCGTGCAGTCGATCGCTCGCCCACTGGTAGTCGCAGCGCAGCGCCTCGAGCACGACCAATGGCTTGCCGAGTTGTTGGCACCACTCAACCGCGCGCTGCAGTCCGAAGTTGGCGCGTCGCCGCCGCTGCGCCGTCATCCAGTAGAGGACGTAGTCGCTGTCGCTGCGCACAGGCAGGTCGTTCAGCGCTTGGATGCGAATCTCGGGAACGCGCGAGTTGGTCACTGGATCACGGTAGCGGTGGCGGTGAGCTTCGCCGTTCGAAGAATGCGTCGCTGTGGATCCAAGCTCCTGCGCGAGCTTGGCGACCGTCAGTCCGAGAGCGCCGATTCGCGCGCGCGCAGCCCGTCCGCGATGAGCTCGACCACTTCGTCGACGCTGCGTCCCGACGTGTCGACCACGAGGTCCGCGAGTCGGTAGTAGGGCTCGCGCTCCGCGAGGATGCGGCGCAAGTCCGCGAACGCGCGCTCGTTGTCCGCCATCGGCCGCGTGTCGCCTTGCTGCAGCACGCGCTGCCAGTGGTCCTTCGGCTCGGCGCGCAGCCACACCGTTGTCGTCCGCGCGCGCAACGCCGCCAGTGACGCAGGCTCGGTCACGACGCCGCCGCCGACCGCGAGCACGCACGGCTCGTCGCTCGCGAGCAGTTGTTCCAACGCCGCGCGCTCCGCCTGTCTGTAGTAGGACTCGCCGTGCATCACGAAGAGCTCGGACAAGCGAAGGCCCGTCGCCGCCTCGATGCGCACATCGAGTTCGATGAACGGCCTGCCGAGTCGCTGCGCGAGCCGCGGGCCGACCGTGCTCTTGCCCGCGCCGCGAAGGCCCAGCAGCGCAACGTGCCGCGCGCGCGGCTGCGCATCGCCGGAGCCGAGTTCGCCGATCGCGCCCGCGATCAGGTCGACGAGTTGCATGTCGAACGCTTCCGCGAGCGCGAGCAGCTTGAGCAACGACGGATTGGCTTCGCCTTGTTCGACGTCAGCCAAGAAGCGCTCGCTCATGCCCGTTCGCTCGGACAGTTCGCGCCGACTCCATGCGCGCTGTTTGCGCAGCGAGCGCACGGCGGCGCCGAGTCTCTGGAGCAACGGATGTTCGCGCACGAAGCGCGGCACGATAGCGAGCGACAAGCCGCCGCGCTCGCGCGATGTCAGCGCGCGGCAAAGCGAAGCCGCAGCACATCCACGATGCGCCGCGCCGCGTCGCCTTCGCCATACGGGTAGCGCGGCTGCGCCATCGCCGCATACGCGCTCGCATCGTCGAGCAATCGACTCGCGGCAGCGACGATGCGCTCTTCGTCTGTGCCGACGATCTGCGAAGCGCCGCACGCGACGCCTTCTGGCCGTTCGGTCACGTCGCGCAGCACCAACACGGGCTTGCCGAGCGCCGGAGCCTCTTCTTGCAGGCCGCCGCTATCGGTCATCACGAACGCGCATGCGCGCATCGCCGCGACCATCTCGGGATGCGCGAGCGGCTCGCACAAGCGCACCGCGGCACAACCGCCGAGTTCCTGCATCGCGGCATCGCGCGCGTCTGGATTGAGGTGCAACGGAAACAGGACTTCGACGTCGCCGCGCTCCGCGATGCGACGCACCGCGCGACAGACAGATCGCAACCGAAGGCCGAAGTGCTCGCGGCGATGCGCCGTGACGATGACGAGCCGACGTCCGCCCGTCGGCGCAAACGCGCTCGCGCTGGCAGCGCCGTCCGCGATGCGCAGCGCGTCGATCGCGGTGTTGCCGACCACGTGCACGCTGCCGGCTTCGATCCCTTCGCGCAGCAGATTGGCGCGCGCGCCGTCGGTCGGCGCAAAGTGCAGCGAAGCCAGCCGCGCGATCAGTTGGCGATTGTGCTCCTCGGGGAAGGGTTGCGCGCGATCGCCGCTGCGCAACCCAGCCTCGACATGCGCCACCGGCGTCTTGCGAAACGCGCAGGCCATCGCCACCGCGAACGCAGTCGTCGTGTCGCCTTGCACGAGCACGAGGTCGGGCCGTTCTTGCACGAGCACGGGATCGGTCGCGGTCAGTAAGCGCGCGCACAAGTGCGAGAGCGACTGGCCCGTCCGCATCACGTCGAGTTCGCGATCCACGTTCACGCCGAATGCGCGCAACGCGGGCTCCACGAGATGGCGATGCTGCGAGGTCGATAGCACGCGAACGAGCGCCCACGGCTCCTGTTGCAGCGCGAGCGCAACGGGCGCGAGCTTGATCGCTTCGGGCCGCGTGCCGATCGCCAGCAGGATCTGTCGCTCGCTCATGGGTCGCGCAGGATGGACGCGCACCGCGATCGCGGCAACGCGGAAGTCC
>JBEELK010000267.1:0-3741 GCA_041168165.1 Planctomycetota bacterium
CGCTCACCGACCTCCGCGCCTTCTTGGACGTGCTGCGCCGCGAAGGCGAACTGCGCGTCATCGACGCCGAGGTGGACCCGGACCTGGAGGCGGCCGAAGTCCATCGCCGCGTGATCGCCGCCGGCGGACCCGCGCTGATGTTTGCCAACGTGAAGGGCTCGCCGTGGCCCGCCGTTACCAACCTGTTTGGCACCGCGCGCCGCGTCGAACTCGCGTTCGGCAAGGATCCACAGCGCCTCGTGCAACGCCTCGCCGACGCGCCGCACACGATGCTGCCGCCGAGCCTCGGCAAGCTGTGGAAGAATCGCGACCTGATCGGCTCGCTGCTCAAGGTCGGCCGCAAGCGCGTGCGCAACGCCAACCTCACGCAGTGCGTCGATGCGCCGCCGAAGTTGTCGCGCTTGCCGCTGTTGCGCACGTGGGAAGAGGACGGCGGCGCGTTCGTGACGCTCCCGCTCGTCTACACCGAGCACCCGGATGGGCTCGGCTCCAACCTCGGCATGTATCGAAGCCAGCGCTTCGACGACGGGCACATGGGGCTCCACGTGCAGATCGGCAAAGGCGGCGGCTTCCACCTCGCGGAGTACGAGCGCCGCGGCCAGCCGATGCCGGTCAACATCTTCATCGGCGGACCGCCTGCGCTGATCCTCTCGGCGATTGCGCCGTTGCCCGAGAACGTGCCCGAGGCATTGCTGTGCTCGCTGCTGATGGGCCAGCGCCTTCGCAGCGCGCGCCATGCCGCGAGTCCGTTGCCGCTGTTTGCGGACGCCGAGTTCTGCATCGCGGGCGAAGTGCGCCCCGGCGATCGGCATCCCGAAGGCCCGTTTGGCGACCACTACGGCTACTACTCGCTGCGCCACGACTATCCGCGCATCACGGTCAATGCGTTGCTGCATCGCAAGGACCCGATCCTCGCGGCGACGGTCGTCGGCAAGCCGCGGCAGGAAGACTTCTTCCTCGGCGATTACCTGCAGGAGTTGCTGCTGCCGCTCTGCAAGGTCGCGATGCCCAACGTCACGGACTTGTGGAGCTACGGCGAGACGGGCTACCACTCGCTCGCAGCCGCGGTCTGCAAGCAGCGCTACAAGCGCGAAGCGATGCAGGCGGCGTTCCGCATCCTCGGGGAAGGCCAGCTGTCGCTGACGAAGTTCTTGCTGCTGACGGATCGCCCCATCGACCTGCGCGACTTCCGCGCGACCTTGGAGCACTTGCTCGCGCGCGCCAACTTCGAGACCGATCTCTACGTGTTCGGCAACCTGTCGATGGACACGCTCGATTACGCCGGCCCCGCGGTCAACGAAGGCAGCAAGGGCGTGCTGCTTGGCTATGGCGAGCCCGTGCGCAAGTTGCCGCGCGCATTCTCGGGCGCGTTGCCGAACGGCTTCTCGCGCGCGGTTCCGTTCTGTGGCGGTTGCCTCGTCGTCGATGGGCCCACGTTTGCGTCCGAGCCCGGCGCCGCGGCGCGGCTCGCGCAGTGCGATGCTCTCACCGATTGGCCGCTCGTCGTGCTCGTCGATGATGCGCACAAGGCTGCGAAGTCTGCGGTCAACTTCTTGTGGACCACGTTCACGCGCTTTGAGCCCGCGGGCGACATGCACGCGCGATCGATGCGCGTGGTGCGCCACCAGCCGAGCTACACGCCGCCGATCGTGATCGACGCGCGCATGAAGCCCAACTATCCCAGGGAACTGTTCTGCGACGACCGCACGCGGAAGATCGTCGACACGAGGTGGCGCGAGTACTTCCCAAGCGGCGACGTCGCGATGGGCGACAGCGACCGCGGCCATCTCGACTGAGTTCGCTCGCCGCAGCCCCCTCGACCGCCCCACTCCCGCTCGCTACGAAACCCACGTGACCTACCGCGACCTCAGCCCCGAAGACGTCCAGAAGGAACTCGCCGCCGATCCGACCTTGAAGGTCCTCGACGTGCGCACGGACATGGAGCACCGCATGTACCGGCTCCCCGGCTCCACGCTGCTGCCGGTGCAAGAACTCGCGCAGCGCTACGGCGAACTCGACCCGGCTGGCAACTGGATCGTCTACTGCGAGCACGGCCGCCGCAGCCTGTTCGCCTGCGAGATCCTGCAGCAGGCGGGCTTTTCGAAGCTCACCAACCTGCGCGGCGGCATCGCGCACTGGATCGGGCGCGGGCTGCCGGTCCAGAAGTGACCCCCGCGGCGTAGCGGGCATCCCGCCGCGCCGCTGAACCGCGACCTCCGCCTTTCCGTTTGGCGCGCCACCGGGCCCGACCTACCCTGCCCGCCCCGCCATGACGCTGTCGCCGTTGTTGTCGCTTCTGCTCTCCCTTTCGCTGCCCGCCTGCGCCGCTGCCGAACACGGATCGGCTGAGCCCCATGTCGCGCAAGACCCGCAGCAGGCTGCCGCTCGCACGAAGGGCACGATCTACAAGGCCGAGGTCGATCGATTCGTCGAGGCGATCGCGTCGCACACGCACAAGCCGGGGTCGGCTGCGCCCTATGCGAGTGAACTCGATGCAGCAGCTCGCATCCTGTGTGCGATGGGCCGCTGCCATCGCTTCTACGTCGCAGTCGACCACCCGCGCATTCGCGCGACGCTGTCGCTGCTGATCGGTGGCCGCCGCGACGACGGCAGCTTTGGCGCGAGCGCGGGCGAGGACCCGATGACCACCGCGTGGGTCGTCGACGCGCTATCGATCATGGATGCGGACCGCTACCGCGACGAGATCCAGACCGCCAAGAAGTGGCTCAAGGGCCAAGGCATCGAAGGCTCGCCGTGGGCTGGAACGGTCGCCGCGGTGATGGCCGACGTGCGCGTCGATGTCTACCCCGAGCACCTCGCGAAGGACGCCGCCGCGGCTTCCTTGGCATTGCTCGATCCAACCGTTCCGTTCGACGCAGCGCAGGCTCTCGCGCACCTCGTGCGCCTCGTCGCGTGCCAGCAGTGCAACCGCGACCTCGATCGTGCTGCCTCGATGCCGCAAGACGCGGCGTTCTCGCTGCAGCAACAGAAGGCCTTCGACTTCCTGATGTCGCAGCACCAAGACGGTTGGCTGGTGAAGTTCGGCGACAAGATGCTGCCCGACCCCGCGATCACTGCGCTGGCGACGCTTGCGCTGCTGACCAAGCCCGCGCAACTGCGCACGCAGAGGGAGGGCAACGTGATCGACAAGGGCATGCAGTTCTTGCTCGCGAACCAGAACGACGACGGTTCGTTTGGCAAGCAACTGCAGAACTACACGACGAGCGTCGCGGTCGGCGCGCTCGTGCGTTGGGCCAAGCCTGAAGCCAAGGTCGCCATCGAGAAGGCGCAGCGCTACATCCTCGCGTGCCAGAACGCGGAGCAAGGCGGCTACGAGAAGGGCGACCGCGATTATGGCTCGATCGGCTACGGCGGTAGCCAACGCGGCGACTTGAGCAACGTGAACTTCGCGCTGCAGGCGCTGCGCGAGTCAGGGCTCCCCGCCGAACACGAGGCGTTCCAGAAGGCGCTCGTCTTCTTGCAGCGCTCGCAGAACCTGAAGGCCGTCAACGACTTCACCGGCAAGGTCACGGATCCCGATGCAGGCGGCAAGTTGATGGACATGGAGTCCGGCAACGACGGCGGCTCGGGCTACTACCCGGGCAACTCGGCTGCTGGCTACGACGAGACGCCGGACGGCAAGTCGCATCCGCGCAGCTATGGCTCGATGACGTACGCGCTGCTGAAGTCCTACACGCTGTGCGGGCTGCCCGCGGACGACGCGCGCGTGCAAGCGGCGGT
>JBEELK010000268.1:0-2579 GCA_041168165.1 Planctomycetota bacterium
GGCGGTTTTCGGTTGTTAGAGGGAGTCTCGTTCCTTACGCCGCAGCCACGTATCCTCGCGCGCCCTCCCGTGCCCCTCCTACGCCCTCCACACGACGCGTCCGTAGCGCCCTTCTACGAGATGTTCGACGACGCGAGCGACCTCGTGTTCCTCGTCACCCTCGACGGCGACATCGCGTTCGCCAACGCGTCGGCGCGAAGCGTGCTCGAACTGCCGCGCGATGCCGCGGCGCGCATGCGCCTGCTCGACATCCTGAGCGACGACTGCAAGGCGACGATGGAGGCATGGATCGATCGCGCGAGGCGCGGGATCTCCGACGCGCGCATCGAACTCGTGCTGCGAACCACAAGCGGCCGCGACGTGCGCGCGCATGGCTCCATTCGTTGCAGCAGCGCAGAAGGCAAGGAGCGCCGCATTCGCCTCGTGCTACAGGCGCAGACCTCCGAAGACGAAGCGCTTCGCCTGCTGCGGCAGTCCAACGATGTGTTCCGATCGGTCGCGGAAGCGCAGGCTGCGTACCTCGAACGCGGCGATTGCCGCGGCGCAATCGCGCGCCTGTTGCACTACGCGTTGCAGCAGACGCAGAGCGAGTATGGGTTCTTCGGCGTCATGGTCGCGGGCCGACTGCGCGTGCTCGCGCACGATGGAATCGTGTGGGACAAGCTCGAAGGCCGCGCGTTCTTCGAAGCCGCCGCCGCGCTCTACGAGCAGCAGGGGTTCCTCGAGTTTGAAAACATGCAGACGCTGTTTGGCGCAGCGATCCGCAGCGGCGAAGTGCTGCTGACCAACTCAGCGCCCAAGGACGCACGACGCGGCGGGCTGCCAAAAGGCCATCCGCCGCTCAACAGCTTCCTCGGCGTGCCAGTGACCAAGAGCGGCAAGGTCACGGGCCTGATCGGCCTCGCCAACCACCCCACCGGCTTCACGCAAGAGCACACGGGTCGCATTCGCTCGATCCTGCAGACCGCGACGCTGCTCTTTGACGCGTACCTGCATGAGTTGAACGAGAGCGAGCTGCGCGAGAAGAGGCGCGCGGCAGAGCACGACATGCGCGTGGCACACGCGACGATCGACGCAACCGACGATGCGGCGCTCGTGTTTGATCCTGCGACGCTGAAGTTCTTGTTCGTCAACGACGGCGCCGTGCGTCAACTCGGATGGACGCGCGACGAACTGCTGCAGAAGACGCCGCTCGACATCGCGCCCAAGCTCAACGAGGAGCGGTTGCGCGAGCAACTCGAAGAACTGAAGAAAGACGACGAACGCGGCACGACTCGGCTGACGACGCATCGCGCCAAGGATGGCCGCGAGTTCCCGGTCGAAGTCAACGTGCGATTCCTTGCCCCGAAAGGCGAACCTGCGCGCTTCATCGCAATCGCGCGCGACGTCACTGAGCGACGGCAAGCGGAGCGCATGGCGCAGCGCTCCCAACGACTCGAAGCGATCGGCACGCTCGCGGGCGGAGTCGCGCACGACCTCAACAACGCGCTAACGCCGATCTTGATGGCCGTCGATGGACTGCGCGAGATGGCGCCTGAACAAGCCCCGGTGCTCGACGTGCTGGAGAGCAGCGCGCGGCGCGCATCGAGCATGGTTCGCTCGCTGCTGACGTTCGCAAAGGGAGCTGAAGGCAAGCACTCGCCGCTGCAACCAGCGCAGCTGCTCGACGAGGTCGAGAAGATCATCCGCAGCACGTTCCCGAAGAACCTGCGTGTCCGCGTCACCGCGTCGCCGGCGCTGCCGTCGATTCGCGGCGACGCCACGCAGTTGCATCAGGTGCTGCTCAACCTCGCGGTCAACGCCCGCGACGCGATGCCCGATGGCGGCCACCTACGCATCGAGGCGGAAGAAACGCATCTCGACGCCGACGCTGCGCGCGCGATCCACGACGCCACGCCTGGCCACTATGTGATGCTCCGCGTCACGGACACCGGGACCGGCATCCCAGGCCACTTGCTCGATCGCATCTTCGACCCGTTCTTCACGACGAAGGGACCCGACAAGGGCACGGGCCTCGGCCTCTCGACGGTCGTCGGCATCGTGAAGGGCCATCGCGGTTTCTTGCACGTGCAATCGACGCTTGGCGAAGGCGCCACGTTCTGCGCGTATGTGCCCGCGGCGCCTGTCCGCGCGGAGACGACGAATGCAATGCCGGCCGCGCCGCGCTACGCGGGCTCACGCGCGACGCTGCTGTTCGTGGACGACGAACCGTCGATTCGCACGCTCGCGAACGCGGTGTTTCCGCGACTCGGCATCGACATCGAGACGTGCGCAGGCGGCCGCGAAGCGATTGCGCGAATCGCAGTGCTCGGCAATCGCCTTGCAGGCGTGATCACCGACCTTCAGATGCCCGACATGGATGGCTTGGCGCTTGTTCGTGCGCTCCGTGCTTCGTCCCCAAACCTGCGCATCGCTGCGATCAGCGGACGGCTCGAGGAGGACGTGGCTGAGGCACTGCGCGGGCTCGGCGTTGTGCATCAACTCAAGAAGCCGTTCACGCAGGGCGAAGTCGCCGCGTTCTTGGCGGACTTCCTTGGGTGAGAGGCGCGCGGCCGCTTACTCGTGCACGTAGGCCCACT
>JBEELK010000269.1:0-15415 GCA_041168165.1 Planctomycetota bacterium
TCCGGCATCGACGCTTGCCGGTGCCAGGAATAGGTCGGCCGCGCGAGTCGAGCTGCTGTCCAAACTCCTCGTCGACGATCGCGTCTCGAATGCGCGCGAGGTCGGTAACGCTGAAGCGCTCGGTTGGAGTGTCGCGGTGGAACCGCAGCAGGAAGCGAAGCGCGAGCTTGTAGTTCGTGACCTCGCGCGAGACTCGGCCTTCGGCGTCTCGGTAGTAGCGCTCGGCATGCAGCAGGAACGCGGCAACGAGCTGCGCGATGCTCGGCCAAGCGCTCGCATTCGAGTCGCTCGCGGTAGTGGGCAGAGGCTTGCCGGCGAGATGCGCGGCGAGCACTTCGCGATATCGGCGGGCGGCCTCGGGGGAACCGTGCTTGCCGAGGTAGACCATCCGGCGCTTGCCGGATTCATCACGCAGGAACAGAACGTCCTGCTCGCTGGCCTTGTGGTGGACCGGAGCGGGGAAGCGGGGCGAGTTGGACTGCACAGGCGCACTCCCTGCTGTATTTTCTACAGCAGATTTTCGGGAAGTGCCGCGTTCGCCCGCGGGAGCGAAGTGCCTAAGTCCTTAGGAGCCGGCTGGATGAGAGTGGTGGGCGTTGCAGGGCTCGAACCTGCGACCCTCAGCTTGTCGAGCTGATGCTCTACCAACTGAGCTAAACGCCCAGCCAGGGCGCGGGATCATGCCGTCGCGCAATTTGGAAGCAAGGGGAAAGTCCGCGTTGGCGCGCTGCAACATTGGATGCGGTGCGTCGCATGCGTTGCGCACGGTCGTGCGAACCACGCCTCGATGCGCGAAACAGCGGCTGTGCTCGCGAGTGGAACAAATGAGCATCGCTCCTAGGATCCGCGCCCCGCTCGCGCCTCACTCGCGCCTCACTCGCGCCTCACCTGCCTCCTCGATGGACCTGCTGCTCTCGCACCTAGAACCCGCGAACCTTCCGCTGCCCACGCGCGGATCGAGCGCGAGATTTCGCCTGGGTCGCATGGAGTTGATCCTGGAACCGGTGCGCGGCGGATTCACGTTGCTGTGTCTCGACGGCACTGCTGCGCGCACGTGGTCATTGGGGCTCAATGGCGAAGGCCAACTGTGGGTTCAGTGCAAACTGCCGCGTTGGCCGTTGCGCGTATCGCTGCGGGAGACGCTCGTGCTCGTGCCGCACAGTCGAGTGCGCGGCTACGTCGCGGTGCCGCTCGTGCCGACGTTGCAGTGGAGAACCCAACACGCGGCTCCTGCGACGATCTGCGAGTTGCTGCCCAACGCGCTCGTTGCGGAATGGGAGGATGCGAGTGCCGCAGTGGTGCAGCGCGTCACTTCGCCTTTCCTGCAGCGCACTCCGCTGCCCGATGAGCAACTGCGTGCCATCGTGCCGCTCGTCATCCGCAACGACGGCGACTCGGTGCAGAGTCCCGATGCGTTGCCTCTGCAGTTGCGCGAAGAGCAACTGCGTTCGTGTCGTCAGCATTTGATCGCGTGTCCACAGCGCCTGCGCATCGGCAACGACGGCCGCATGCAAGAGATCCCTCGCTCCGCCACCAAAGTGCCGCAACCATGAGCCGCCTCTGTCTTGATCGCGCAGCGATCACTGCGCACTCTGTTCCGATGGGAGGACTTCGCTGGAAGGCAGCAGCAGCGTGCTTGGCGCTGCTGATCTTGTCGTTGCCCAGTTGTTCGGAGAACGCAAGCGAGACCCGCATTCGCGAGCTCGAGGCGAGGATCGAGCGGCAAGAGATTGCCAACGAGCAACTGCGCCGCAGGCTTGGCGGCATGCTCGATGGTCTCGCGTTGCGCATGGATCGAGTGGTCGATGCACTTGGCGAAGGCGCGCCCAAGGCAAGCGCCCCGGTTGCAGACGTCACGCCGATTCCGGCCACGGAACGAACGGCGAATGCCTCCGCCGAGCGTGTCGTGGCTTCGCCGGTCCATCCCGCCGATGCGCTCGCGCGCGATCGTCGAACGGGGGCGTGGATCGCTGCTCTGGCTGCTGTGTTTGCCGCCGCGTTCGTTGCGTGGCGCTGGCGTTCGCAACGGGCGCGGGGGTGGCGTAGCGATGCGGACCTTGATGCATCGGGCGACAGCGCCGCATGGAGCGAGGCGAATGTGCTGTCCGATGCTGTTCCGCATAAGGACGTCGCTCCACGCACCGCGGCGATGCAGTCCGAGCAGTTCATCGAGGAACAGGACTTGATCATTCTCGATCCGACGGATGCGGACGAACAAGCCGCGGTCGTCGGTGAGCCTCAGCGGACGCCGATGCAGTCGACGTCGCATGCGCAGCCATCCTCACAGACAAGGACAGAACCGAGGGCCTTGCCGTCTCTCGATCCCAGTGCTCCGGCGCGCACCGCCTTCCACGTCGATGCTCAAGAGCCTCCCGTCGCTCGCGCGTCGATCGAGTCGTATCTCCGCCACGACCCTCGGGTGCTGCAAAAGCCTGCGCCCGTGGTGCGCGTCCACGAGGGCGGCCTCTCGGTGGACTGCGCGCTGCTGCCAGGGCTTGCCGCTGGCGAGCGAGAGCATCTGCGCGCAGTGTTGCAGCGGCTCGCTTCGCCTCGCTGAGTTCGACGCAGAGAAAGAGCGGGCTCGCGCGTTCGCGCTCGCTATAGTCCTCGCCCCCGTTTCCCGAGACCCCAGTCCGCAGAGAAATTCATGATCATCGGCGTTCCCAAGGAGATCAAAGCGCAAGAGAACCGAGTCGGCGCGGTTCCTGCGATGGTGATGGAACTCGTCGCCGCAGGCCACACCGTGCTCGTCGAGCGCAGCGCAGGTCTGGGCGCAGGCATCCTCGACTCCGACTTCGAGAAGGTCGGCGCAAAGATGATGGCCTCGGCAGCCGACGTCTACGGCGGCAGCGAGATGATCATCAAGGTGAAGGAGCCGCTCCCGGCGGAGTACCCGCACATCAAGAAGGGGCACCTGTTGTTCACCTACTTCCACTTCGCCGCGAACCGTGAACTCACGGATGCGATGCTGAAGTCGGGAGCGAACTGCTTTGCATACGAGACCTTGCAGGTCGGTCGCGCGCTGCCGTTGTTGACGCCGATGAGCGAAGTGGCTGGCCGCATGGCGGTGCAGGTCGGCGCAGTTTGCCTCGAGAAGCACATGGGCGGCCGCGGCATCCTGCTCGGCGGCATCCCTGGCACCGAGCCCGCGACGGTTCTGATCCTCGGCGGCGGCGTCGTCGGGACGAACGCGGCGAAGATGGCAGCGGGCCTTGGCTCGCGCGTCGTGCTGATGGACCTCGACCTCGACCGTTTGCGCTACCTGTCCGACGTGATGCCAGCGAACGTTTCACTGCTGCACAGCTCGCCGATCGCGATTCGCGAGCAGTTGCCGCACGCGGACCTCATCGTCGGCGCCGTTCTCGTGCAAGGCGCTCGCGCGCCGCGCCTCGTGCGCCGCGAGGACCTGAAGTCGATGAAGGAAGGCGCTGTGATCGTCGACGTCGCAGTCGACCAAGGCGGTTGCATCGAGACCTGCAAGCCGACGACGCATGCGGATCCGACGTTCGTCGTCGACGGCGTGCTGCACTACTGCGTCGCGAACATGCCCGGCGCCGTGCCGCGCACGTCGACGTTTGGCCTCACGAACGCGACGCTGCCGTGGGCCAAGAAGCTCGCCGCGATGGGTGCTGCAAAGGCCGCGAAGGATCCAGGCCTCAGCACCGCAGCTAACGTGCTGAATGGCGTCTGCACGCACCAAGGCGTCGCGGAAGCGTTCGGCCTGAGCTACACCGCTCCGGAAAAGGTCCTCTGACGCGCGGGGTCTCGTTGCCCGTGAGCCTCCAAGATCCCGCGCCGCACATCTCGCTTCTCGATGCGGTGTGGCTCGGTCTGGTCGAGGGGCTCACGGAGTTCTTGCCCGTGTCGAGTACGGGCCACCTGATCGTCGCGAACCGATTGCTCGGACTCGCGGAATCGCCGCTAACGATCGGCATCCAACTCGGCGCGATCTCTGCGATCCTCGTGCTGTATTGGCGGCCCCTCTTCGATGCGCTGCGCGGTGCAGCTTCGTTGCGTGCAAGCGAGCAACCCAACCTGCTGCTGCAAATCGCGGTGGCGGCAGCGCCTGCCGCGTTGCTCGGGTTGCTTTGCGACGATTGGATCGAGGAGCGACTGTTCTCGGCTGAGTTCGTCGCGTTGACGATGGCCGTGGGCGGTGTCTTGCTGCTCTGGGTCGAGCGCGTGGTCCGTGGTCGCGCAGCGCGCGTGGATTCGCTGCTCTCGATGTCGTACGCGACGGCGCTGGCCATCGGTGGATTCCAGTGCCTTGCGCTGTTGCCAGGCACGAGCAGGTCCGGGGCAACGATTGCGGGCGCGCTGTTGCTCGGCCTTACGCGAACTGCTGCTGCGGAGTTCTCGTTCTTGGTGGGCTTGCCGATCCTCTACGGAGCCGGCGTTCTCAAGCTCGCCAAGGAATGGGAACTGGTTTCGGGGCCGCTGCTGATGCCGATGGTGGTGGGCACCATTGTCAGCTTCGTGTCGGCGCTCGTCGTCGTTAGGCCGTTCGTGGCCTTCTTGCGCGCGCACACGTTTGCGCCGTTTGCCTGGTATCGGTTGTTGGGCGGCGCGCTGCTGTTTGGCCTCTGTGCCGCTGGCGCGATCTGATCGTCGCCGTCGCGCTTTTCAGCGCCGGTAGCCGAGGCTCTTCACGACGTGGAGCACTTCGCTCCAGCTCGGGAAGTTGCGGTTGTGCGCCTTCTTGAAGCGATCGAGCGCCGCGATGAACTCGAGCACTTCTTCATCGACGGCGAGACCCATCGACGTGCTGCGGCCAGCGTCCTCGCCATCGTCCTCGTCCAGCGTCGCGGTCGAGGACACAGCGTCGGTGTTGGTCTTCTTGCGGGGAGCGGACTTCGTGCGGGTCTTCTTGGCGCTGGCCATGACCCGTCATCGGCACGCAGCCAACGCGGCCTTGATCGCGGGCGCGAACGGCGGACGCAGGATGCCTTGGTCCGTCACGAATGCGGTCGCCAATGCCGCCGGCGACACATCGAACGCAGGGTTGCGCGCTTCGATGCCCGCCGCAGCGATAGGGGATCCCAGCAGGGTCAACACTTCGGTCGCAGCGCGCTCTTCGATCGGGATCTGCTGGCCGTGCGCAAGCGCGCTATCGAAGGTCGACATCGGCGCCACGACGTAGAACGGGATCCGGTGCACGCTCGCCGCTAGCGCGATCGAGTAGGTGCCGATCTTGTTCGCAAAGTCGCCGTTGCTCGCGATGCGGTCGGCGCCGACGAACACTGCTTGCACCGCGCCGCGCGCGATCATCGCCGGGGCCGCAGAATCGGGGATCACCGCGACCGGGATGCCTTCTGCCGCGAGTTCGAGCGCCGTCAACCGCGCGCCTTGCAGCAACGGCCTGGTCTCGTCGGCAAGCACGGAGAAGCGCGTGCCGCGGCGATGCGCCTCGATCAGGCAGCCGAGTGCAGTGCCGATGCCACCGCAGGCCAAAGGGCCCGCGTTGCAGTGCGTCAGAACGGTTGCGCCGTCGTGTACGAGTTCCGCGCCGTGGCGAGCCATTGCGAATGTGGATTCGGCGTTCTCGCGGTCGATGCGCGCAGCCTCCGCAAGCAGCGAGGCCACGTCGTGGTCCTTTCGCAATCGCGATAGGCAGCGATCGAGCGCCCAGCGCAGATTGACTGCCGTCGGCCGCGTCGCGAGCAGCATCGCCGCTACATGCCGCGCCGTGTCGAGTGCTGCGGGCCCCTCGGGCGCGATCGCGCGCACGCCGAGGTAGAGACCGTATGCGGCAGCGACGCCGATGATGGGGGCTCCACGGATGGCAAGGCGGAGGATCGCATCGGCGACGTCGTCTGCGGTGCGCAACCTCAAAACCGCACGTTCGTGGGGGAGCAACGTCTGGTCGAGCGCATGCAGTTCGCCCCCGATGGCGCCAACCCACTCGAGCGAAGGCGGCAGTGGCGCGGGCCGAACAGCCGAAGCAACATCCGTCCTCTGCGCGTCCGCAGCGGGGGGAATGGTCATGCGCGTGGCATCTGCGCGTGGTCCGAGCACAGGCGGCGCTGGATCTCCGCGTAGGTCGCAGCGGTCTTCGCAATCACCTCGGCCGGCAACTGTGGCGGCGGCGGTTGTTGGTTCCAGCCCGTCGAGAGCAGCCAGTTGCGCAGGTACTGCTTATCGAACGAGGTTGGGGTCGCGCCGGGCTTCACTTCTTCCGCAGGCCAGAAGCGACTGCTGTCTGGCGTGAGGCACTCGTCGATCAGGATCACTTCGCCATCGAGCAATCCGAACTCGAACTTCGTGTCGGCGATGACGATGCCGCGTTCGCGCGCAAACGCGCGCGCGGTGCGGTAGAGCGCGAGCGCCGCGTCGCGCGCGCGTTCGGCTACGCGTTGGCCAACCAGCTCGACGACGCGCGCGAACGAGATCGGCATGTCATGTCCGCTCTCTGCCTTCGTCGACGGCGTGAGGATCGGCGGATCGAGTTCGCTCGCGTGCTGCATGCCAGGCTTGAGCAGCACTCCGGAGACCGCGCCATCCTTTTGGTAGTCCTTCCAGCCAGATCCCGTGAGGTAGCCGCGGACAACCCATTCGACGGGCAGCGGCGTTGCCTTCTTGCAGCGCATCGTGCGGCCGCGCAGCAGCGCGCGGTATTCGCTCGGCACATCGTGCCAAGCATCGACATCGGTCGAGATCAGATGGTTGGGGCACACCGTTGCGAGCTTGCCGAGCCAGAACTTGGAGGCCGCCGTGAGCACGGCTCCTTTGCCCGGGATGCCTTCTTGCATCACCACGTCGAACGCCGAGATGCGATCCGTCGCGACGAGCAGCAAGTCGCCAGACAGCTCAAACAGTTCGCGCACCTTGCCACGGCCGAGGCGCTTGCAGAACGGAAGGTCGATGGTGAGGAGCGGCGTGTTCACGATGCGGATGTGCCTTTTGTGGCTCGTGCAGGTCACTGCGGCGCGCGCTTGCGGATGCCCATCGCGTAGTTGATCTCGGGGCGGTTGTTGCTGCGGTTCTCGACGACTGGGTCGACCACCATCAGCGTGTCGTAGTTGCGCGAGATCGCGCCGTGCCACTGCTCACCGCCATTGCCGTTGACCTGGAAGGTCAAGCCTCCGTCGGTCGCCAGCGTCCACGTGCCTTGGTAGGAGAAGTCGATGCCTTGGTAGCCGACCGCGTCGAGTCGGAACGCGCCACCAGTCGACAGCGTCATCTCGCCAACGAAACCGTCCGCGCCCGCATTGGATGGATTGACGAACACCGTGAAGCCGCCGATCACGTAGGTGCCAAGCACTTGGGACACATCGGCGGGCGAGCCAGGCGCATCGAACTTACGCAGCATGCAGACGAGGCCGGACGCGGTGTCCGATTCGTCTTCGTCGACGCCGAGCAGAAGGTCGCGGCCCGCGGCAGCGTGGTTGAACACGCGCGAGTCCGTCGGTGATCCCGTGTTGGTGTAGCCGACCGTCAGGAGGCACGCGCCGTTGCCTTGTTGGTTGCCATCGAGCACGTTCGTGACGCTTCCGCTGAATGCGACGGGCACCGTGCTCGGATCCGAGCCAGACTCAAAGCCGGTGCCGCTGATCGCGCGCGCGGTTCCCGGCGCGCCGGCCGCGATCACCACTTCGCCATACGCATTGCGAGCCACCGTTCGCGGCGTCTGCAGCGAAACGTTGGTGAGCATCACATGCGTCGAGAACACACGCCAACTGCCTTCGAGTTCGTCCTGACCAGGCAGCACGCGAGCACCGACATATAGACCGACCGAGGGCGAGTTGCCGAGTGACACGCGGTCGGTGAAGAACAGCTCCGGACGCGAGCCCGCGCCCTGCGGCAGGATCTGGTAGGAGCCTTGGAACACGACCGTGGGCTCGCGGCTGCCGCCCGATTGGTAGATCGACAACTCGGACGTCTCGCCAAGCGCGTAGCGCTGCGGCGACGACGGCGACGAGTTGGGCTGCGTCAGCGTGTAGGTGCTGTCCGAGCGCATCTCGAAGATCGCGCTGCCCGAGTTAACCGCTTCTGGCCGCGTCGCCGCGTTGCCAAATCCGGGCAGGCCGCGGAACCAGAACAGATGGTGGTTGGCTGCGACGAGCACTTCGCTCTGCGGCACCTCCGTCGAGCCGCCGTCGGCGCACGCGGCGCACAGGAGAATCGGCGAGAGCAACGCGAGCGAAGGGCGAATCATGTTCATGCGGGTGCGCATCGAGGTCGGGGAGTCTAGCGGCTTCGCCGTGCGAGTCACGGCTGCCGACTGGCGCATTGGGAGAAGGCGGCTCGTTGCGTTGTCCAAGGCCGGGCAGCTACGGTGCGCGCGATGAGCATCGCGCGCAGCCACGCATCGAATGCTGCTTGTGGATTGGGAGCCATTTGGGCTCTCGCTAGTTGCAGCGCGCCGCCGCAGCAACTGAGCGGTCCGATGCCGGTTCGCAACCAACATCCGGCACAGCTGACCGTGATGCGCCTTGAGCCAGCGGCTTCGGCGGTGCTGCAAGCAGGCCAAGTGTCTGCGCGCGCCTCGATGGCCTACACGAGCTTGTTCCTCTCGGGCTCCACGGCGACCTCGGCGTTTGCGATGGATGGCGAGATCCTGCGAACGAGCGTCGGCGCGCGCGTCGGCCTCGGTGCGGGCCTCGACGTTGGGTTCGACGTGCCGACCTTGCATACATCGGGCGGCTTCCTCGACAGCTTCCTGATCGACTACCACGACACGTTCGGCTTTCCGGACCAGGGTCGCAGTCGGGTCGAGAACGACCAGTTCGAGGTGTTCGCCGAACAGAACGGCCAGCGCGTCTATGAGCTGAGTGAAGAGGCGCTGATGTTGGCGGACGTCCCGTTGTCGGCGATGTACGAGCTCGTGCCAGTCGAGCGGTCTGAGGACGGAACCGGAACCCCTGGGCTCGCGGCGCGGCTCGGCATGGAGCTGCCTACCGGCGATGAGTCGGCCGGCGCAGGCAATGGCGAGGTCGACTGGTCTGTCGGCTTGTGCGCGACCTGGCCAGTGTCGTTTGGCGCCGTGCACGCGGAGATCCAGCACACGTTCGCGGGCTCGCCGCAGTCGGCGCGCCAGAACGGCTTCCAATTCGCCGACGTGACTGCCGGCAGCGTGGGGCTCGAGGCACAGCCGCTCACGGATCTCTCGCTGCTCATGCAGGTCAGCTGGGAGACTGCGACGCTCGAAGCGCTCGACCTCGAGCGAGCGAGCCGCGATGCGATGTTGATCTGGTTCGGCGGCCGCGTGCGACTCGACGGCTCGCTGTTCGTCGAGGTCGGCTTTGGCGAAGACCTGTCCGAATACATCGCGCCGGACTTCACGGCGTGGATGTCGATTGCGTGGCTGCCGGGCTTCGGAACTCCAGGCGCGCGCAGGGCAGGCGGCGGCTCGTGAGTGAGGCTGCGGTAGGGTGTCAAAAGACGGGGGGACAGCCCCCTCCACGGCTCCCCCGCCAGGCTTTACATAACAAATCTTATCGGAACCTACCGAAGGGAGAGCGGGGGGCCTCCGGGCTGGGCTCCGGCGAGGCTTCGCGCTGTGACTGAGCAGCTTCCAGCCGCCGCTTCGCCGCTGCGCAGCGCGTTGTCTCTCGCCTTCGCCAACTGCCGCGGCCTCGCGTCGCAGAACCTCGGTGTCCGGTTGCTGCAAGGCGCGTTGCCGCTGCTCGGCTTGGTTGCGATGCAGCAACTCGTCGACGCCGTTGCGTCTGGCCTGCGAGCCAACGACGGCAGCCAACCATCCGCCGACTCCGCCGTTTGGTTCGCGCTCGCGTTCGCAGCGGCCGTCGGCTTGCTCGGCGCTGGCTTGCAGGCGGTCGCTGCGATCCTCGGCGAACGGCATGCGCGCTTCGTCGCCGACCGACTGGCGTCCGACCTAGCCAAGCAGTCCGCCGCGTTGGACCTTGAGCAGGTCGAGACGCCGGCGGTTCGCGACCTGATGCACCGCGCGTCCGGCGAGGCCGCGACTCGTCCGGCGCGGACGATCCAGGACCTGGCTGCCTTGGTCGTCGCGGTGACGGGCTTGCTGGTCATGGCGTCCGCGACCGCGGTCGCCGCGCCGTGGCTGCCGTTCCTGGTCGGCTCGGCGGCGATCCCGTTGGCGCTGGTTCGCCGGCGAACGACTGCGGTCCGGTTTGCGTGGCAGACCGAGCGAGCCGAATCGCAGCGTCGATCGGGCTACCTGTTCGGCCTGCTGCTCGGTCGCCCCTGGGCCAAGGACCTGCGTGCGCTCAACCTCGCCGCGCCGATCGCCGACCGCGCGTTTCTGTTGCGCGACGAGTTGTCCCGCGAGCAACTCGCGATGTCGAGGCGCAGCACGCGAGACGAAGCGTTCGCGCATGCACTCGGCGCGCTCGCGATGTTTGGCTCGTTTGCATGGCTCGCATTCGCTGCGTTGCGCGGGGAACTCAGCTTGGGCGGACTGTTGTTGCATGCGCAAGCAGTGCAACGAACTCAGAACGGCGTTCGCGATGCGCTGCTCGCGCATGCGTCGTTGCGCGAGCATTCGCAGTTCCTCGCGCCGCTGTTGCAGTTCCTCGCCATGCGACCTGCGGTTACTCGCGATCCAGCCCTGCAACTGCCAAATGGCCCCGTTGGGCTCGTCGCGCGCGATCTGTCCTATGCCTATCCAGGCGCTGCTGCGCCTGCGTTGCGTCGCGTGGACTTTGGGATCGCAGCTGGCGAACGCGTGCTGGTGACCGGCGGCAACGGCGCTGGCAAATCGACGTTGGTTCGCTTGATGACAGGGCTCGCCGCGCCGAGCGCTGGCGAACTCCGCATCGGAACACACGCAGCGAGCGCGTTGTCGACGGTGGCGCGATCGGCGCGCATCGCAGCCTTCTTCCAAGACGCAGCCGGGTTCGAGTTGACGGTGTGCGACAACTTGACGTTTGGCGATCGCGGCGACGATTCGCACCTTCGCGAACGACTCGAGCAACGCAACCTTTTGCCACTGCTGAGCGGCATCCCGTTGGATCCAGAGCAAGCGCTCGGCCGCTCCTTCCAAGGCGGGCACGAACTCAGCGCGGGACAATGGCGGCGACTCTTGCTCGCGCGCACGTTGCTGCGCGACGCGAGCCTCTACGTGCTCGACGAGCCGTTCGCGTTCCTCGATGCCGCGGCGCGGCAAGCGCTCGTGCAATGGCTCGACGCAATGCGCGGGAATGCGACCGTGGTTCTCGTTGAGCACCGAGTTCCTGACGGGCTTTCGTTCGATCGGACGATCGCGCTCTCGCACGGAGAAACTCCAGCAACCTGAGCATTTGCCGCGGGATTGCCTAGCACGGACTGTCGTGCCCGCTGCGCGCATTGCTATCGTCGCCGCACGCCGCGCGTCCCCGCGGCATCGCCCTCGTCGCATGCACTACGTCTTCGTCGTGTGTCTGATCCTGTCCGCGTGGCTGCGCGGTCAAGTTCCGCAGGAGTTGCCGGCAGGGCACCCTCCCGTAGAAGCGCCGACTGCAACCGAAGGCCAAGCGCCAGCGACGCCGCCTGCGCAGACGCCTCAGGCTCCTCAGGAACCTGCGCGCGCAACAGAAGAGCCCGAAGCTGCGCCCGATGGCGCGCGTCGCGGCGGTCGCGGCCGGCGCGGCGGTGAGGCTGGGCAGGATGGCGAATCGGGCGGCGAAGAACTCGGCGTGGTTCCCGAAGTCAAAGTCCCCCGCCGCGGCATCCCCGTCGAAGACACGTTGGTCGAAACGCATTGCGCACGCTGCCACGCGCGCGACCAGAACGGCCTGATGACGCGCATCAGCTATATGCGCAAGGCGCCCGAGGGTTGGGCAGAGTCGTTGAAGCGGATGGTGCGACTGCACGGGTTGCAGATCTCCCCCGCCGACGCCAAGCAGATCGTTCGCTATCTCGCCGATCGTCACGGGCTCACGCGATCGGAAGCGGAGCGCAGTCTCTACGAGAGCGAGCGACGCGTGCATTGGTCCGAGGAGCACGAAGACTCGGACTTCCGGCAAGCATGCTCGGAATGCCATCCGCTGGGTCGCGTGTTGATGCAAGCGCGAGACGCCGAAGAGTGGCAGCAACTGCGAACGACGCACGTCGCCATGTTTCCGCTCGCGCGCGGTTCGATTGGCGGCGGCCCGCCGCAGGATGATGAGGAGCGCATGATGTTTGGCGGCGGCCAAGGCGGCTCGGGCGGCCAAGCAAATGGCGGCGGCAGCGCGCGCGGCAATCGACGCGGCGGCAGCGGCGCAAGCGCGCAGCCAGTTGGCGGCAACCAAGGCGGCGAAGGCCAAGGCGGTCGCGGCAATCGCGGCGATCGCGTGCTGACGTGGCTCGCGGAGAAGCAACCGCTGTTCACGCCCGAATGGAACGCGTGGGCTTACAACCGGCGCGACGTGCCGTTGGCCGGAGAATGGATGGTCGCAGGCCGTGAGATCGGCCGCGGCGAGTTGTTTGGCTCGGCGCAACTCACGCGGGTTGAAGACGGTGAATACGAAGTTGCGTGGACGCTGAAGCTTGCGGATGGAACAAGCGTCGAGCGCAAGGGCCGCGGACTACTGTATGGCGGCTACAGCTGGCGCGGCCGTTCGACGGAATCGGGCCCCAATGGCCGAACGTGGCGCGAGACGCTGTTGCTCGACGATCGCTGGGACACCTTGAAGGGCCGCTTCTTCACTGGCGACCACGACGAGATCGGCGTCGATGTCACGCTGTATCGGCGAGGCGCCGTGCCGCGCGTGTTCGCGATCGAGCGTCCATTCGTCACCGTGCCCGCGGACTCGCAGCCGTTGCTCGTGCATGGCGACGCGTTCCCAGAGTCCGTTGCCGCATCCGACTTCCAACTCGGGCTCGGCGTGACGGTCGCTCGCGTCGAGCGCGTGTCGAGCATGCTCGTGCGCTTGTTCGTCGACGTAGCACCCTGGACGCCGTGCGGGACTCGCGAAGTCGCCTACGGCAAGGAACCTGCGCGCGCGCAGTTCACGCTCTACGACGCGGTCGACTATGTTCGCATCCGCCCCACCCAAGGCCTTGCGCGCATCGGCGGGATCAAGTTCCCGAAGCAATCGGAGCGGTTCGAGGCAGTGGCTGTCCACCGCGGCGCGGACGAGAAGCCGTTCACCGACGATGACGTCGATCTCTTCGCAGTGAACTCGACGTGGTCGATGCGCGAAGCCAGCGTGCGCGACGATGACGATGACATCTCGTTCGTCGGCGCGATCGATCCTGCGACCGGCGAGTTCACGCCTTCGGTCGATGGACCCAACGTGCAGCGCAAGTGGTCCGCCAACAACATCGGCGAGGTCTACGTCGAGTGTCGCGCCGAGTTCGATGCGCCGGTTCGGCCCGAACCGAAGAAGCCTGCGGAGCCCGAGCCTGAGAAGCCGAGCGACAAGCCTGCGGATGCGCCCGAGCAACCTGCAGAAGCCGATCGCGCACAAGACGCTCCCGCCGATGCGCCGCGTGGCGAGCGACCGAGTCGCCGCGAGTCACGCCGTGACGAGCCAGCGCCGGTGCCGTTCCCGGTCGCAGCACAGTCGCCTGGCGACGACGCGAAGCCAGTGCGCGGCGCGCCGAAGATGGAAGCTCGCTCATTCCGCGCGCGCGCGAGCTTGCTCGTGACGGTGCCGCAATACATGCGTTGGACGCGACTCGAATGGGAGGAACGATGATCCTTGTTACTGGTCTCCACCATCGCGTCACCGATGAGAACGGCAACGCGTATCTCTACATGGCCGAATCGGCCGCGATCCACGCAGTCGATCCGCTTGCCGATCGCATCGCGACGACGTTTGCGCGGCCGCGCGAAGCTGCTGTGGGACTCGCAGAACTCTCGGATCCAGAAGCCGAAGGCGCACTGCGCGAGCTCGTCGATCTCGGCGTGATTCGGCCGTTTGGCGAAGGCGCTGTGCCGCGCGCCAAGCTGCCGCCGATGCCGTTCCCACTCGCGACGTTGGTGCTCAACGTCACCAACAAGTGCAACCTGTCGTGCACCTACTGCTACGAGTACGGCGCCGACAAGCTGACGAAGGACAACGCTCCAGCGGGGCGCGCGATGATGTCGCCGGACACGGCGCGCCAATCGATCGACTTTCTGTTCCGCAGCGGCGGCGAACGTCGCGATCTCTCGATCACGTTCTTTGGCGGCGAGACGTTGCTCAACTTCTCGGTGATCCAAGCGGCGGTCGAGCACGCGAAGGAGCGCGCGCTGCGCGAAGACAAGCGAGTGCACTTCTCGCTGACGACCAACGCGACGCTGCTCACGGATGACGTCATTCGATTCCTCGTCGCGCATCGGTTTGGCGTCACGATCTCGATCGACGGCGACCAGAAGGAGCAGGACCGCCATCGTCGCTACAAGAGCGGCAAAGGGTCGTTCGCGGAGATCGAACCGCGCATTCGTTCGTTGATCGCAACCAACCGCCGCGAACGCGGTCGCCCGATCGGCGCGCGCGTGACGTTGACGCACGAAGCCGCGTCGGTGCTCGACACCTACCGCTTCCTCACCAACGAACTCGGCTTCGATGAAGTGGGCTTCGCGCCTGTCACGGCCGCGCCGGGCCGCGGCTACGAACTCTCCGAGGGCGCATACGACCGCATGCTGCGCGAGTTCGGCACGCTGACCGAAGACTTCGTGCAGGCCGCGATCGAGGAGCGCCCGCACGGCTTTGCCAACCTCAACGACTTGCTGCGCGAGTTGCATCAAGGCGTGCAGAAAGCGCATCCATGCGGTGCTGGCCTCGGCCTGCTCGGCGTCTCCACCGAGGGCGAGTTGGGACTCTGCCATCGCTTCGTCGAGTCGAAGAGCCACGCGGTCGGAACGGTCCAGCAAGGCGTCGACGAAGGCGTGCGAACCGCGTTCCTCGAGCGCGCGCACATCGACAACAAGACCGACTGTCGCACCTGCTTCGCGAAGCCACTGTGCGCGGGCGGTTGCTACCACGAAGCGCACGTTCGCCACGGCGATGCGCACAAGCCCAACCTGCACGCGTGCGAGTGGATCCGCGGTCACGTGGACCAAGGGCTGAAGGCCTACGCGCGCATCATGGCGCACAATCCAAAGTTCTTCGCGAGGTACGAATCGCAATGACGCACGTTCGCCCCCTCAACCAGAAGGCGCGCCGCATCGCCGCCTTGGTCTCGCCTCAGCGCCCTGCCATCACGCCGCTCGTGCAGGATCCGCCTCCCACTGAGTATCCCTACGGCTGCACCACCGTGTTCGCGCCCGGCTGGGAAGTCGATAGCAGCGGCGGCGTGCATGGCCTCTGCCAACCGATCGAGCGCGATCTCTACGACTGCTACCACACGTGCTATTGGCCCGCGCAGGTGCCCGATGGCGTGACCAACTTCCCGAAGTGGACCGCGTCCTGCGGCGCGCCCATGCAGGACTGGAAGTCGATCGACTTGGTGTTCCCGTGAGCCGCGCTGCATTGCTTTCGTCGCTGTTGCTCGCGGTGTTCCCGGTCGCGGCATGCGCTAGCGCCCAGGATCCCAACGCAGC
>JBEELK010000270.1:0-2761 GCA_041168165.1 Planctomycetota bacterium
GCGGGCGTGGCTCCTGCCCATGTTGCCGCAACCGGCGACGAGGACGCGTAGTGGCTTCATAGCGAAGCGTTCTACTGCGGCGCGGCCGCGCCGCCAGAGGCCTTCGCCTTGTGGATCATCAGCAAGTTGCGCACGTAGACGAACCAACCAGTCGCTTGGCCGAGCACGCCGATCGGCTCTTTGCGCCACACGAAGTAGACGAGCAACATCGTGGCGCCGATCAGACTCATCCACCAAAACGCGGTCGGCACGACGGAGCGCTTCTCGCGTTCGCTGACGAACCACTGCACGAGCATGCGGCCCGTGAACAGCAGTTGGCCGAGGAACCCGAGCGTGACCCACACGAAGCCAGCCGGCGACGACACGTTGAGCAACACTTCCCACGGGCCGCGCGAACGCTGGTCGCTGTGCACGCGGCGCGCGAACTGATCGGGCGAAAGCCACTGCTCTTGGCCGTCGTCGGATCGGATGCGATAGGCGAGCGAGCCATCGTCGCGTTGGAGCAGCAGCACGCGGTCCTCGGCCCCGAGCAGTTGCACTTTGAGGTCGATCGCGCCGTCAGGCTTGTCGCCGGATTCGGCGAGCGTCGTCGCAAGCCAGGCGAGCAGCGCCACGAGTAGGGCGAGTTCGAGCACGACGACGACACGGCGACGCATGCGGCGGGACGATACGCAGCAGGATTGCGTGCGCCAGGACGCAGGCGGCGTCAGATGTCGCCGCGGTGTTTGGTCGGCCGCCGCGCGGCTGCTACCGTTCGCGCCCCATGTCGTTGTTCCGCCGAATCCTGATCGCGAACCGCGGCGAGATCGCGCTGCGCGTGATCCGCACCGCCCAGGAGATGGGCATCGAGACCGTCGCGGTGTTTAGCGACGCAGACCGCAACGCTCTCCATGTGCGACGCGCATCGCACGCGGTGCACTTGGGCGGCAGCAAGCCGTCCGAGAGCTACCTCGACATCGGCAAGGTGATCGACGCGTGCAAGAAGTCTGGCGCGGACGCGGTGCATCCGGGCTACGGCTTTCTGAGCGAGAACGAGGACTTCGCCGCGGCGTGCAAGGACGCCGGCGTCGAGTTCTTGGGGCCGCCGCCGTCCGCGATCCTGTCGATGGGCGACAAGGTCGAGGCGCGCAAGATTGCTCATAAGGCTGGCGTGCCGCTCGTTCCTGGCCTGCAAGAAGACGTCAACGAAGACCGGCTCGCAGCTGCTGCGCGCGACATCGGCTATCCCGTGATGCTGAAGGCCGCGGCCGGCGGCGGCGGCAAGGGCATCCGCATCGTGCGCGACGAGAAGGGGCTCCAAGAAGCGTTCCAGCTCGCGAGCGCCGAGGCGCTGAGCGCGTTTGGCGATGGCCGCATCTACCTCGAGAAGTTCGTGACGCGCCCGCGCCACGTCGAAATCCAGGTGATGGCAGACAAGCTCGGCAACGTGGTCGCGTACGGCGAGCGCGAGTGCTCGGTGCAGCGCCGCCATCAGAAGCTCGTCGAAGAGTCGCCGTGTCCGGTGTTGAGCGAGGACCTGCGTGCGCAGATGTGCAAGGCGGCGTGCGACCTCGCGCGCACCGTGGGCTACGTCGGCGCAGGCACGGTTGAGTTCTTGTGGTCGGAAGGCCGGTTCTACTTCTTGGAGATGAACACGCGTCTCCAAGTCGAGCATCCGGTGACGGAGATGCGATTTGGCGTCGACCTCGTGAAGGAGCAGATCCGCGTCGGCGCGGGGCTGCCGTTGACGCCTCCCGCGCAACCGCGCGGACACGCGATCGAAGTCCGCATCAACGCAGAAGACCCGCAGACGTTCTTCCCGAGCCTTGGCCGCATCACG
The DNA here is from genome assembly GCA_041168165.1 of Planctomycetota bacterium. Lineage (GTDB taxonomy): Bacteria > Planctomycetota > UBA1135 > UBA1135 > UBA2386 > SXPK01. The sequence continues at coordinate 1,820 of JBEELK010000270.1, forward strand.
CGGCTCAACGTTCCTGGCGGCCCCGGCGTGCGACTCGACTCCGCGATGTATCGCGGCCTCGAAGTGACGCCGTTCTACGACTCGATGCTCGGCAAGCTGATCGTGCACGGCGAGGACCGCGCGCATGCGATCGCGCGCATGGAACGCGCGCTGCGCGAGCTGCGCATCGTCGGCGTCGCGACGTCGGCGCCCGTCGCGCTGCGCACGCTGCGGAGCGAGGAGTTCCGTTCGGGCGACTACGACACCGGCATCTTGGAACGCGTCGAGAAGGGGCCGCCGGCCTCGCGCCGCGAACTCGCGATGCTCGCTGCTGCCGCTGCTCGTTTCCTCGGCGCCGAGCGCGCGGGCGCGCAGGCTGCGGCGAGCTCGGCTTCGCATGCGTCGTCGGCGCCTCGCTGGGCAATGCTCGGTCGCGCAGACAGCCACCGGAGGGCGTTCTGATGAAGTACTGGTGCAAGTTTGATGGCGAGGAGCGCGAGTTCGCGTTCGCGCGGCGCGGCGACAAGCTCGTGTGCACGAGCGGCGACAAGTCCTACCAACTCGACCTATCGCTGATCGGCGATGGCGCGATGTTCTCGATGCTCGTCGACGGCAAGAGCTACGACGTGCTCGCCGACGTGCAGCGTGAGCAAGTGGCGCTGCAGATCGTGGGCGAGCGCTTCGTCGTGCACGTGGAAGACGATCGCGAACGCGCCGCGCATGCAGCCGCAGGACACAAGGCTTCGGGCAAGCGCGAACTGCGCGCCGCAATGCCTGGCATCGTTGTCGCCGTGAAGGCGAAGGAAGGCGATGTCGTCGAAGAAGGGCAGACGCTGGTCGTGCTCGAAGCGATGAAGATGCAGAACCCGCTCGGCGCCGAGTCTTCAGGCAAGATCACGCGCGTTCTCTGCAAGCAAGGCGAGGCCGTCGCGGGTGGAGCCCTGCTGATGGAGTTGGAGTGAC
>JBEELK010000271.1:0-44058 GCA_041168165.1 Planctomycetota bacterium
CCGATCGCTGCCGCGAATGCGATCGCACAGCGTTGCCACCGGCGCATGGACGAACACGCAGAGCACGCGCGACTCTGCCACAAGCGTTCGCAAGGCATCGGACAACAGGGCTCCGCCGCCGAGCGCCACGACGACCCCATCGCGGCGCAGCAATTCGGAGCTGACCCGCTCTTCGACGCGCCGGAACTCGGGCTCGCCCCGGCTGCGCAAGTAGTCGGATGCGCCCATGCCAACGGCGTGTGCAAGTGCTTCGTCGGCATCGAAGAACGGAAGTCGGAGGCTCGCTGCGACCAGTCGGCCCAAGGTCGACTTGCCCGCGCCGCGCGGACCGACGAATGCGAGGGTCGTTGCCTTCACGACGAGGACGCCGCCGTGCCGCTCAACAAAGACCGCAGTTGTTCTTCCGACGGCCGCCTGCCGGTGAACAGTTCGGCCTGCGCACATGCTTGCGACAAGAACATCTCCGCGCCCGGGATCGCGATTGCGCCAGCCTGCTCACAGTCGCGCAGAAAGCGCGTCATGCGCGGCTGGTAGACCATGTCGAGCACCGCGGTGCCGGGCTCCGGGGTCCAACCCTCGACCGGGCGCTCCTCGGGATCGGCGGCGCCCGAAGGCTTTGCGCCGCCAAGCGGCGTGGCGTTGACCACCACCGCAGGACGCAGCGCGACGAGCGCATCGTTGGTCATCGCAGCGAGCTGCACCTTGTGATGCTGGGCAAACGGCAGCGCCAGATCGAGGCTGCGGCCCAACATCGTGACGGCATAGCCAATGCGCAACAGGGCGAACGCGGCGGCACGCGCAGCCCCGCCCGTGCCGAGCACAACAGCGTTCTTGCTGCCGGGCTCTACCTGCATCACACCGCGCGAGCGGAGCGCGCCGAGCACGCCCTGGATGTCGGTGTTGTGTCCGACCACAAGGCCATGCGCCTCAAACGACATCGTGTTGACGACGCCGACAGCCGCGGCCTCGGCGCCAAGGCGGTGGCATTGGCCCGCGAGCGTTTCCTTGAACGGCGCGGTCACCGACATTCCGCGCAGTCTGCCGCGCGGCAGCATCGCGAGCACCGCCTCTGGCCTCGCGGTCTCGAACGGCAGATACAACGCGTCGAGCCCAAAGCGTCGGAACACTCGGTTGTGCAACACGGGCCCAAGCGAGTGCAACGCGGGATTGCCGAGCAAGCCGTAGAGCAACGTCGCCGCGGATAGTTCGCGCACGCGATAGAGGCCCGCGCACAAGGACACCGGCAATTGGCCTGGGGCCGTTTCCTCGCCCGCTTCGACGCTCGCGTAGACGAAGGGCGCACCGCATGCAGCAGCGAGGATGCGCGTCGGCCACGACGTGCGCCCCATGGCGAACGCGACGGTTGGCCGCGTGCGTTGGTCGGTGGCCTGCATCAGCGCCATCACGGGCGCGGCATCCGCGAGGTCGTGCGCAGTGACGACGATCTTGGCCACGGTGCCCTGCCACAGGCACAGACGGTCCTGGATCATCGCCAGTTCTTTGGGCACGCCCGTCACGCTGTGGAACGAGCGGACCATCAACCGCAGGCGCGCAAGGCCGACCGACGGAGTCCACTGCTCCCAGTGCTCCAGGTCGATGCCCACCGCGCCGGCCTTGAGCGCGCGATGGAACAGTTCGCGCCGTTCCTGCGCAGTGCCGCGGAACGAGCCGCCGTCCTCTGGCGTGCGGATCGCGACGAGCACCGGCAATCGAATCGAACCGATCAACGGCGCAAGGTCTTGGTCGAGCGGCCAGCGATCGAGGCGCAACTCGACCCAGTCCGCGCCCGCCATCGCGGCGCGCGACGCGCGTTGGAGCGTCGCTTCGACGCCCTCGGCAAAGACGCTCGCGATGATCTGCGCCACGGGACTACGCGTCCTCCCGCGAGAGCGCGTCACCGACGGCTCGGAGCGCATCGCCGCGGAGGCCGCGTGCGCTCGCAAGCGGAATGGCCGCGGTCATCACCGCGGCATAGATCGCGTCGATCGCAGGATCCTCGATGCGCAGCGCCTTGCGATGCAGTCGCAGCGTCTCGGCATCGCCGCGCAGCACGGGCCCTGACAGTGCGTTCTGCGGACCGAGCGCGAGGCATGCATCGAGCGCCGCGCGCATCAACGCATCGGCTGCCACAGCAGCGTCCTCCGCAGAGAGTCGATTGCTGTGCGCAAACGCAGCATCGACCGCGGCACGCAGCGCAGTCAGGCCGTTTGCAGCGAGCGCGCATGCGGCGTGGTAGAGCAGCGGATCGCCGCCGGGCTGGCACCACATCGCGCGCATGCCCAGGCGATCGACCAACGTCGCAAGCAAACGACGCGCGCGTGGATCCGCGATGAGCAACGCGGGCTTGCCAAGAAGCGAACTTGCGCCGGACTCGGCATCCGGGAACGGCGCAATGGGATGCAGCGCGCCGATGCGCACGCCCTTGGTCGCCAGTGGCTCGAACACCGCGAGGTCGAAGCGTGCACTCGTGTGGATCCATAAGCTGCAACTGCGAGGCTGCGCAGCGGCGACCGCGTCGCTCACTGCGTCGCGCAAGCTGGGATCGGACACGCAGAACATCACGACGTGCGCAGCGCCCAACTCCGCGAGCGCGAGCGGACGCCCTTCGCCGGCAAACTCGCATGCGCGCTGCGCGCTCGCCTCGTTGCGACCGACGTAGCCGAGCACGCGCACGCCCGCTGCAGCAAAACGACGCCCCAGCGCCATGCCGACGCGCCCAGGACCAACGATCGCGACACGAATCGGCACGGTGTGACTAGCTCGCAGCGCCTTCGGCTGCAGCGCCGCCTTCGGTCGTGGACTCGCGACGCTTGCGGTCGCGCTCTTCTTGGCGGCGTTCCAACTCTTCTAAGTAGTCGGCGTCGACGGTGTCGCTGAGATGATCGAAGTCGTCGAACGTCTTCGGCCGGTATTCCGCGCCCGCCTGGCTCATCGCCTCGACTTCTTCGTGGTAGGCGCGCACCACAGCCTTGTGCAGTTCGATGCGGGTCTGGCTGTTGATTGGATGCGCGAGATCCGCATGCAGACGAGCGCGGCCGCGGTCATCGCGCGGCGCACGATCGCCATCGAGTCCCGATCCACACTGATTGCAGTAGTTGGCCCGCATGTGGTTCTTGTGGCCACAGCGAGAGCAGTGGTCGGCGAGCTTGCGACTCGGCATCGCCACGAACGGGCCCTTGCTGCCCTCGATGATCTTGAGGTCGCGCACGACGAATGCGTCGTCGATCGTGACGCTGCAGTAGGCCTTGAGCTTGTTGCGCGGGTCTTCGGTCAGCTTGACGCGGACCTCGGTGATCCGAATCCGCGAGTTGCCGTTGGTGTCGCCGTCCGCGTGCATGCTGCCCTCCGTTGTGCCCAGGTGTCTGACTTCGAGGTGACGAGCCAAGGACGACAGCCGTTCATGCAATGCCTCCGCGCGATGTGGCGGCCGTGGCCGTTCGCACCTGCGGCGCGGCGCCAAACGAGCGCGCGCCGAGAATCCGAACGCCATCGGCGCAGAGCGGGCGCAGTCGTTCGCGGTGCTCCGCGGCGAGGCGCTCCGAATCCGCTACGACAAACAGCGTCGAGCCGCTGCCAGTCATCGCCACGTTGCCGACAGTGAGGCCCTCGGCCCGCTCGCGCAAACGCGCGAGTTGGGGCCGCACCTGTTCTGCAGCGGCGGCGAGATCGTTCACGATCTCACCACGCAGCGTCGCGGGGGCAACGTCATGAAGGTGGTCCCTAACGCGCGGGATGCTATCGGCCGCATCGGAGCCCTTCCACATCAGCGCCCGCGTTTTGTAGACGTCCGCGGTTGGGCAACCGAACGGCGGCACCAGCAACGTGAACCACAACGACGGCGGATTCGACACGGGCTGCAGCGTGTCGCCGACGCCCGTGCCCCACTGCGTTCCCCCATCGAGGAAGAATGCAACGTCGGCGCCAAGCGGCCGCGCGAGTTCGAGCATCGCTTTGCGATCGAGGGGCTCGCCGCACATCGCGTTGCACAGTCGCAGCGCCGCGGCCGCGTCGCTGCTGCCGCCGCCAAGTCCGCCGCCGTGCGGCACGCGCTTGTGCAACGTGAACGAGAACGACGGCTCCACGCGCGCGGCGCTGCAGAACGCGCGAGCGGCGCGCAGCACAAGGTTGTCGTCCTGCACCGGCAACGCGTCGCGGGGATCGTCCGCGGTGATCGCGAGCGACAGTGGCCCCGAGGATCGCGCGCACGACAGGTCGTCGCCGAGGTCGATCGCGTGGAACAGCGTCTCCAGCAGGTGGTAGCCATCGCTGCGCCTGCCGACGATGCGCAGATGCAGGTTGAGCTTCGCGGGGCAGAACAGCGAGAGCGACGTGTTCACAACGACGACTGCTCCGCGCCTTCGCGCAGCGACATGTTGTCGAGCAACCGCACGGGGCGGCCGCCGGAGAATCGCACCGCCGTCACCATGCGGCCCGCGGACACCGGGCCGCTCGGCATCGGCAACAGGTCGCCTTCGCTGCGCAGTTCCAAGTAGTCGATCTGAGCGCGAGGCTCCGCCTCAAGGATCTCGCGAGCGACGCGGATCAGCGCGTCGCGATCGTGCACGCCGCGCGCGAACGCGGCTTGCGCGGCCCGCAGCGCACGCGCGATCACCGGCGCCCCAGCGCGGTCCTTCGCATCGAGGTAGACGTTGCGGCTCGACATCGCGAGGCCATCGCGCTCGCGCACGGTTGGGCACTCGACGATGTGCAACGGGAAGCCAAGGTCCTGCACGAGGCGGCGAATGACCGCCACCTGCTGCGCATCCTTCTGGCCGAAGAACGCACGGTGCGGCCGCGCAAGCGCGAACAAGCGAGCAACCACCGTCGACACGCCGCGGAAGTGACCCGGGCGCTGCGCACCCTCCATCGTCTCGGCCTCTGCGCCGACGTCGACGTTGCTGCAGAAGCCCGGCGCGTACATCTCCGACGGCGGCGGCGCGAACACCACGTCGACACCCGCTTCGGCGCAGAGGCGCAAGTCGCCGGGCAAGTCACGCGGATAGGCCGCGAGGTCTTCCTTGGGGCCGAACTGCAGCGGGTTGACGAAGATTGTCGCCGCGACGCGGTCGCATTCCTTGCGCGCGCGTTCGAACAAGCTGCCATGCCCAGCGTGCAACGCGCCCATCGTCGGCACGAGGCCCGTGAGGCAACCGCCTTCGATCCACTGCGAGCACGTCGCTTGGAACTCGCGCGTGCTCGTGATGAGGCGCGGCCTCGCTTCCGTGCTGCGCGCCTGCAATCGCGACTCTGCGACGCCGAGTTCGCGCAGCGGATCCAGCACGAACGGGCGCTCGTGCATGCGCGGATGCGGCACCACGAGGTCCTTGGCGTCTATGCGCTCGTCGCCATACAGCGCGATGTCGAGGTCGAGCGGTCGCGGGTGATTGCGCAGCGATGGCAACACGCGGCCCGCAGCTTGCTCCAGCGCCTTGCACACGGACAGCAGCGCATGTGCGCTCAGCGAGGTCGCAACCTCACAGGCCCCGTTCAAGAACAACCCCTGTTGCGGGCCGTCTCCCATCAACTCGCTCTCGACGAGCTTCGACGTGCGAAGAACCCGAATACCAGGCGTGAGCGCCAAGCGATCGACGGCCGTGCGGAGATGGCGTTCGCGATCGCCCTCGTTGGAGCCGAGGGCGATGTAGGCGATGACTTCGCGCATCGAATGGACTCAGTTGTTGCGCGGATCCGACGGCAACTCGAATCCATCGGGGCCGTCGCCATCGCCATGTTCGTCTGCGTGGCGACTGCGCGTTAACGAGCGCACCACGCCGAGCGCGAGCGCCCAGCACGCATAGCCAACGGTGGCGAACGCGAGCGCAAGCTGCCACTCGATGGCGGCGATGCCGATCAGGACCACGAGGCCCGCGAGGAACGGGAAGCTGTGCCTGCCCTTCGCGATCGCGTGCATCGCGTGCGGGTGCGGCACGTGGCTCACCATCAACAAGCCGAGCGCAACGAGCACGAGCGGCATCGCGACGACGATCGCATCGAAGTGATGCGGCGCGAGGATCGCGTGGCCGAGGAAGCTGCTGACTTCATCCTTGGTGCAGTAGAGCGCGACCAAGGACGCGACGATCGCAGCAGCGGCAGGCGACGGCATGCCGCGGAACTCGCGGTGATCCTCTTCTTGCGGCCCGGTCTCGACGTTGAAGCGCGCCAGTCGCATCGCGGCGCACAGCACGTAGATCGCAGCAGCGCCGTAGTACAGCTTGGGGTGCCGCGGCAGGATGCTGTTGGCGTCGGTCTGTGCGTGCCAATCGATCAGCACCTTGCCCAAGAACGCGGGTGCCACGCCGAACGTGACCATGTCCGCCATGCTGTCGAGCTGCGCGCCAAATGGCGTCGCCTGACCGGTCATGCGCGCGATGCGGCCGTCGAGCGCGTCGAACACCATCGCAACGAAGATCAGGATCGCCGCGGTTTCGAACAACGACACAACCGCCGAGAACGGCGAACCCGGAGTCGTCGTCCGCAGCGCGTCCGCGACCTTGGCGATCGCGAGGAAGCCGGCGAAGACATTGCCGAGCGTTACGAGGCTCGGCAGCACGGGCACGTGCTTCAGGTCGCGCAGGCGGCGGCGGCGACGGATTGGCGGAAAGTCCTCGAGGCGCGGTGCGGTCACGCGGCGAACGATACCGAGAGCGCGCCGCGGCGACAGCACCGCGCAGCGCCCAGAGCCACGTTCATCCGACAAAGACGGCGGACGAGTCCGTAGCCCACACGGAGCCGAACTGGTCTAGCATCAGCGCCTGGAACCACGCGCTCGCACCTTGCAGCACAGGGTCCGCGGGAATCTGGACGGAGAACACCGAACGGTCCGCATCGGGCTCTGGCGTCATCAGCAGCGTGGCGGCGGTATGCGGATCGACCACGACCTCGCCGAGCACGGGCACGACCACCGACTGCGGCACGGGCGTTCCGATCGCTAGGAATCCCACTTCATTGGGCATGTGCCGAAGGTGCAGCAACAGCGGCGATCCCACGACTGCAGCGCGGCGGAACTCAGGGAACTGCGCCATCGGCACCGGCTCCGGCACCGCGGAGAACGCGAGGATCGCGTCCGCCGTGTAGAGCGCGACGGACTCGCTGTTGACGCGGAACGAGTGCAGCGGCGCCGGCAAGAAGCCCCATTGGATCGATCCGCCGTAGGTCGAGAAGCCCTGCGCATAACCGCCATCCATCACGAAACCGGACGTGCGCCAGATCTGCGGCGACAGAGGTCCCGTGCTCAGGCGCGGCGTCGTGACCCACTGATCACGGCGGCCATCGAACAAGCAGATCTCATTCGCGTCCCACGCGAGCAGCGGCGAACTGCTGAGGTTGGCCTCGAGCGCAGGCTGCGTCATCGCGCGCGGCACGAACGCATTCGTGCGCGACGAGAACGCGATCACGCCGTTCTGCGTGCGCAGCATCGCGCCCGTCGTCGACAGCGTCGGCAATCCCGGCAAGGCCTGCTGCGGCGCCGCGCTCCAGTTCGCGGTCAGCGCCGAGAACAAGTGTGCGCGACCCGTCGCGCGAGCTTGCACCGCGACCATCGATCCCGCGATGGCGTCGGCCGATGCATCGAGCGCCAACGGCACGAACACGCCGCGCGGCGCGGAGTAGCCATGCAACTGCACGCCATCGATGAGCAGCGCCACCGCAGAACTCACGCGAACGCTCGCGTTAGCGGACATCGGCGCAGAACTCCACGTGCCCGTGAACGCTGAGAATGCGTGCGCAAGCCCGGCAGTCATGAACAGGCCAAACAAGTCATCGCCCGCCGACGCCGTGAGCGGCCCCAACGGCAAGGACGAGAACCCGTTCACGAGCCCGCTGTAGCCGAGCGCAGACGAGCCGTCGTGCCACACCGCCCAGTCGTCGTTGCGCGTCAACTGAGCCGAAGTCGAACATGGATGCGAAGTCCACGCGCCATGCACCGACGAGAATCCGTAGGCAGTGGCCGCAGTCGAGCACACGCCGCAGACGCCGTCCGCCGACAGAGTCGCCGCTGGCCCATCGAGCTGTTGGTCGTGCCACGCGCCATGGAATGCGTCGAAGCCGCTCGCGAGCGTTCCATCCAAGGCGAGCGCGACATGCCGTTGCACGACGATCGCGGCTGTCGGCGCAATCGCGCGCGAAGTCCAGCGACCCGTGATGCCCGAGAACGCGTGCACCAACCCGCCGTCGCGAACCAGCGCGATGCTGTCGTTGTTCTGCGACGCAGGATTGAGCAACTGCGAAGTCGCGGATGCAGGGATCGCATCGAAGCGTCCACGCGTCGCGCCGAACCCGATCCACTGCGAACCATCGCGAACGAGAAGCAGATCGTTGGCCAAGAACACGGTTGCCGAAGGCCCGACGGCAGTCCATTGCCAGTTGCGCGTGGCAGCTGACCAGACCGAGAGCCCGCCGTTGCCCATCGCATAGATGAGCTTGCCCTGGCTATTGCGCTGCGCGGGCATTCCCGATGGGAAGTCTTTGCGCGAGAACGCAGGGCCTCGCTGCGCAAGCGCGCTCATCTGCAGCAACATGGCTGCTAGCACGAGAAGCAGAACTCGAATGGCGCGCATCGCGGGTTGGATTCGCTCCCTGGCCGCAACACACGACCTCAGCAGCGCCGCGAGTCTAACGATTGGCCGGCGAAGCGGTGGCATGCGGCATCGCAGAGATTACGACGCGGCGTCATCGCGCGGCGTCGGCAACGCCGCGTAGAGCGCCGCCGAGGCCACCGCGCATGCGGCGCCGACCCAGAGGGCTGGCTGCATCGAACCGTGCCACTCGGACAACGCATGGCTGCCCGGCTTTGCGAACAGCTGCGCGCCGCGGCTGCAGCTGTAGAGCAAGGACGCCGCCGTCGCGCGCAATGCGACGGGGTAGTGCGCGCCAAACAACGCGCCAAAGCACGACCACGTGCCGGCGCCAAATCCCATCGCTGCGGCGGCGAACGTGAAGATGGCGAGGTTCGCAGTCAGCGCGCCCCACGACGCGGCGAAGAGCAACTGCGCCACGGCAAAGAACGTGCAGAACGCGACGAACGCGCGGCCGCGACCGATGCCCGCTGCGATCACGCCAAACGCGATGTCGGCGACGATGTGCGCGCCGTTGACGACGAGTTGGTAGCGCCCCGCGTCCCCTGCGCTGACTCCGAGATCGCGCATCAGCGCATTGGGCAGTTCTGCATAGACGCACCAGAACCCCGTCATGTGCAGCACGAGGATCGAGAACAACACGATCGTCGCGCGTCGATGCGCGGGCGCGAACAACGCGCTTGCAGGCAACGCCGCAGGCTTGGCGCGCTGCGCAGCGATGGAGTCAGGCATCGCCCAGCGCGCGAAGAACACAAGCAGCGCAGGCAACGCCGACAGCAAGAACACGGTGCGCCACCCAATGGACGGAGCGAGGAACAGGCCCGTGCACGCAGCCAACGCCATGCCGACGGGACCGCCAGCCTGCAGCAGGCCGTGCGCGCGATCGCGGTCCTTCCCTTCGAACGTCTCGCGGATCACGGCGTGGCCGATGCCCCATTCGCCGCCGATGCCAAAGCCCGCGAGCATGCGCGCTAGGAGCAGCGCGGCTGTGCCATCCGCGATGCCCGTCAGTAGCGCGCCAGCGGAATACACGAGGATGCTCGCGCTCATCGCTCGCCGTCGGCCGATGCGGTCTGCGATGCGACCAAACACGAGCCCGCCCACCGCGGACGCAAACAACGACAGCCCTTCGATCCACGCGAGCAACGAACCGTCGAGTTGCAGATCTGCAGCGATCGCGCGCTTGCAGAAGCTGAACAAGATCAGGTCGTGGAAGTCGAACACCCATCCGAGCCAACAGAACCACAACACGCGACCGCGGCCGTTCTGCAGCAGGTCGAGGAAACCGAGTCGGGAGGGCACTGCGCGCATGGAAGCCGCACGCGGACCGGCGGCAAGCATTTCGTCGTAGCGGCGACCAGAATGCTCGTCGCACATCGCGCACGGAAACCGCCCATGCGATGGAGCCTTGCGCCGCACCCCGCGGACACCGCCGCCAGCGGAGCGAATTTGGCCCGGTTGACAGCAACCGCGACCCGGTTGTCATCGAGTGGTCGGAGCCTCACTCCGACGCCATTCCGTTCCATTCCATGTCCACTTTGCTCAGGCGCCCTATCACCGCGCCCCTCCCTCGTTCTCAGCGCGTAGCCCCGTGGCTGCTCGCCTCTCCGTTCCTGCTGCTGTTCGCGGTCCAGGGCGGCGCCCTATCTCGCCCGAAGACGATGGCCGAGCCCAGCACTCCAGCCTCTTTCGCGCTCGACCGCGAGGGGCTCCACGATTCCGCCTTCGAGCCGGAAGCGCGATCGAGCGGCGCGGGGGCCGCAGAGGCGTTGCACCGAGCCCTACAGCGCTGACGGAGCAACGGCCTCGCCGCGTTTTGCGGAACGCGAGGCCGCACCTAGCATCTGCGGCCCCGATGTCTGCCCCGCACCGCAAGCACACCGTCCCCGTCCGAATCGGCCAAGCAACCGTCGGTGGCCGCGCTCCCGTCGTCGTGCAATCGATGACCAACACGGACACGGCAGATGCCAAGTCCACGACTGCGCAAGTCGCCGAGTTGTTCCTCGCGGGCAGCGAGATGGTGCGCATCACCGTCAACACGCAAGAAGCCGCGGCAGCGGTGCCCGAGATCAAGAATCGCCTGCTCGACCTCGGCCACAACGTGCCGCTGATCGGCGACTTCCACTACAACGGCCACGTCCTGCTGCGAAAGCACCCGGACTGCGCGGAGGCTCTCGACAAGTACCGCATCAACCCTGGCAACGTCGGCAAGGGCGCGTCGCACGACAAGAACTTCGCGACGATGATCGAGGTCGCGCGCGAATACGACCGGCCGGTGCGCATCGGCGTCAACGCAGGCTCGCTCGACCAAGAGTTGCTCAACGACCTCATGGAGCACAACGCGAAGCTCGCGAACCCCGCGAGCGCCACGGATGTGTTCTTGGAGGCGATGGTCCAAAGCGCGCTGCGCTCCGCGCATGCAGCCGAACAGCTCGGCCTCAAGAAGGACCGGATCGTGCTGTCCTGCAAGATCAGCAAGGTCCAAGAGCTCGTGCAGGTCTACCGCCTGCTCGCATCGCGCTGCGACTACGCGCTGCACCTCGGCTTGACCGAGGCGGGCATGGGCATGAAGGGCATCGTCGCATCGACCGCGGGCCTCTCGATCCTGCTGCAAGAAGGCATCGGCGACACGATCCGCGTCTCGCTTACGCCGGAGCCCGGCAGCTCGCGCACGCAAGAGGTGCGCGTGGCGCAACAGATCCTGCAGACGCTCGACATCCGCCCCTTCTTGCCGCAAGTCACTGCGTGCCCCGGCTGCGGTCGCACCACGTCGACCTACTTCCAGGAACTGAGCCAACAGGTGGAGAAGCACCTGCACGCCAAGATGCCGGAGTGGAAGAAGACGAAGCCGCGCGCCGCCGAGTTGCAGATCGCTGTGATGGGCTGCGTCGTCAACGGCCCCGGCGAGAGCAAGGCCGCGCACTTGGGCATCTCGCTGCCCGGCACCGGCGAAGCGCCGCGCGCGCCGGTCTACCGCGACGGCCACCACGTGACGACGTTGGAAGGGCCGACGCTCGCGCAGGACTTCCTGCGCATGATCGACGACTACGTCGCGATGATGCCGAGCTGAACCACTCGCACGACCTCACCATGCAATCCAAGGCAACGACTGTCTCCGACTACCTGAAGTCGCTCCCGGAAGACCGCCGCGCAGCGATCGAAGCCGTGCGCAATGCAGTGCGTCAGCATCTCGATCGAGACATCGAGGAAGGCATGAACTACGGGATGATCGGCTGGTTCGTGCCGCATCGCGTGTTCCCGCAGGGCTACCACTGCAACCCGAAGCAGCCGCTGCCGTTCGCAGGGCTCGCGAGCCAGAAGGGCCACATGTCGCTCTATCTGATGTGGACCTACGAGGACATGGAGGAAGAGCAGTGGCTGCGCTCAGCGTGGACTAAGGACGGCCGCAAGCTCGACATGGGCAAGTGCTGCATCCGCTTCAAGAAGATCGAAGACGTGCCGCTAGACGTCGTCGCGGAAGCCATTCGCCGCATGCCCGCGAAGAAGTTTGTCGCGTGGTACGAGAGCAAGCTCGATCCGCGCACTGGCAAGGCGAAGTCGACGCGCGACGAGAAGCCGAGCGCCGCGAGCAAGAAGCCTGCGGAGAAGAAGCCGACTGCGAAGAAGGCCGCGGCAACGAAGCCTGCTGCAACGAAGCCTGCAGCCAAGAAGGCTGCGACGAAGAAGAGCTGACCGCGCGCTCAGCAGCGCCGTCGGAAGTAGCGCTCCAACTCTGCGCCCGGGAACGTCAGCACCGTGGGCCTGCCGTGCGGGCAGTTGTGCGGGTGCTCCAACGTCGCGGCTTCGCGCAGCAAGCTCTCGATCTCGGCATCGTTGAGGCGATCGCCGCTCATCACTGCGGAGCGGCACGCCATGCTGTGGAAGCGCTCGACGAGTTGCTCCTCCAAACGCGCGCCCGGATCGTCGTCGGCGTCCATCGGCAGCACCGCGCGCAGCAATCGACCAGGGTCTGCGCGATGGAACACAGCGGGCACCGAGTGCACGGCGACCGCAGACGGACCAAAGTCGTCGACGTCGAGGCCGCCCTTCTGCAGAACGTCGCGCGCGTCGAGCAACCACGCCTTCTCGCTCGGCGACACCTCGATCACCGCCGGAGCGAGCAAGCGTTGCACTTGCACCTTGCGCGCACGGTGCTGCGCGCGGAGCCGTTCGTAGACGACGCGTTCGTGCAACGCGTGCTGGTCGACGACCATGATGCCGTCGCCCCACTGCAGCACGACGTAGAGGTCATGCGCCTGTAAGAACCGCAGCGCGCGGCCTTCGTGCGCCACGAACGGATTGGGTCGCGCCGGCGTGGCCGCGGCCGCATCCAAGGAGTGGTTTGCCGCATAGTCCGCATCGGCGCGCTCGCGAACGATCACCGGCGGCGGCGCGACCTCGGATCGCGACTCGATGCGCGACTCGATGCGGGGCGCGAACAGCGACGGCTCGTTCATCGGGAAGCCCGATTGCGCGCGCGGCTTGTCGGGATCGACGACGATGCCGAGCGTCCGCGGCGCCGAGGCCGGATCGTTCGAAGCCGTCGTCGTGCGCGCGAGCAAGGCCGATCGCACGGCTTCGTGCAAGCTGCCTGCGACGCGCCGCGACTCCAAGAAACGTACCTCCGCCTTGCGCGGATGCACGTTCACGTCGACTTGGTCGGGCGGCATCGTCACGAGCAGCGCGTAGATCGGGAACCTGCCGCCCATCAAGAACTCGCGATACGCCTGCCGCACGGCGAACAACGCTTGCCGCTCGCTCGCGCAGCGACCGTTCACGTAGAGCAACTCGAGCCGCCCATCGCGACGCGCGAGGTCCGGCTCGCAGCACAGACCCTCGATCGTGAGGCCGTTCGACCGCCGCGACACCGGCAACATGCCGCGAACGAGATCGCGCGAGAAGCATGCGCCAAAGCGCTCCAGCAGTGATTGGCCCGCGGGCAACCGCAGGATCTCTTTGCCGTCGCTGACGAAGGTCCAGTCGACGTCGAGACGCGGCAGCGCGATCTCGCACAACAACTCCTGAATGCGGGCCTTCTCCGCCGCAGCCGACTTGAGGAAGCGTCGGCGCGCAGGCAACGAGAAGAACAAGTCGCGCACTTCGATCTGCGTGCCCGGCGGACAACCGCACGGTTGCGGCGCGGTCTCGACGCCGCCATCGCAGCGCACTTGCCAGCCATCGCCATTCTCGTGACGCCGCGACTTGATCGTGCAACGCGCGACCGAGCCGATCGACGCGAGCGCCTCGCCGCGGAAGCCGAGGCTCGCAATGTGGTCGAGGTCGGACAACTCCGACAGCTTGCTCGTCGCGTGGCTTGCGAATGCGAGCGGCAGGTCCTCGGACAAGAACCCCGCGCCATCGTCGGAGATGCGCACGAGGTCCGCGCCGCCGCCTTGGATCTCGATGCGCAACTTGGTCGCGCCGGCGTCGAGCGAGTTCTCGACCAACTCCTTCACGACCGAGGCGGGCCGCTCGATCACCTCGCCGGCGGCGATCTGGTTCTGGACCTCGGGACGCAGGACGCGGATCACCATTCGAGTTCCTCCGGCGAAGGCACCGCGACTCCGTCGAACCAGCGCGCGAGGAAGCGTTCGAGCAGAACGTCGTCCTCTTCACCTAACGAGCGGCGCTCCCGCTGGCAGTGCAGCAATGCCAGGATGCCGTGCTCGAGTCGGGCTGCGGTGTTCTTCTGCACCTGCGCAGTGAAGCGCTCGACGAACGCGTACACACCGAGCTTCTGCGGCACGTCGCGCAAAGACATGCCTTGGTCCATCATCAAGCGGCCTTCGTAGACCTGCGCGATCGACGAGAACATCCAGCTCGTCGCAAACGGGAACAGCCCGCCCTGGTCCATGCGCTTGCCGTCCTTCTGCTTCACGCCGCGCGCGAACATCGCATGCAGCGATCGCAGCGCTCGCTTGCGGTCGCCGTCGAGAATCGCCTCAGCGAGCTCAAATGGCGTCGACTCGAAGCTGCACGTCAGCTTGCCGCGGAGGTCTTCGGGCGAGAGCGCCTTGCTGCTTCCCTTCTTGTCGAACTGCCCCGCCAGTTGTTCCAACTCGGCTGCGAGCAGCGCGGGCTCCCTGCCGACTTGCGCCGTGAGCAGCAGCGCAGACTCCGGCGTCACGGGCACCGAGAGGCGCTTGCTGTGCGCGATCACCCACTGCACCAACTCGCCTTGCAGCGGCTGGTCGGGCCTGCCGAACGGAGTCTCGTAGAGCTCGCGGAACTCATAGACTGCGCCGCTCGTCGCGAGCTCCTTCGCGAACTTGGTGCGCTTGTCGAGCTTCTGCGCCTCGAACACGAGGATGGAGCCACTCTTGATGCGCGGCGCGAACGCGGCGAGCGCGGTCGCGTAACGCTGCATCCAACGATCGCCGCGGCGAACGACGACCGCTGCCGACTGCGCAAACAAGCCGCCGCCTGCGAGTGGTTGCAGGTCGGCGCAGTGCGCCTTGGCGCCGCCGCCATCGTCGCCCTCATCGCTCGCTTCGTCGCGATCCGCATCGCCTTCGTCCGCGTCGCCATCGCCAGCGGCCTTCTTGCCGCGCAACGCGACATCCAGGCCTTCGACGGCGACGACCTCGATGTCGTTTGGCAACGACGCGAGCACGGCATCGAGCGCCTCCTGCCGGAACCACGCGCTAGTGCCGACCAACGCGACGATCTTGGGCAGGCGGCTCTTGCACGCAGCGCGCAGTCGATCAAGCTCTTTGTCCGGATGCGGAACGGCCATCTCAGGCGAACAGGTAGATGTCCGAGAGCCCTGCGGCAAGCATCACGACGCTGAGGATGCCGTTCGCAGTGAAGAACGCAGAGTGAATGTTGGTCAGGTCGAATCGGCGCAACAGCCAATGCTGCCATGCGAGCATCAGCGCCGCGGCGAGCACTCCGATTGCGTAGGCCGCGCCAAGACCCGCCGCCACGCCGAACGCAGCAAACAAGCAGGCCGCGACAAGGTGCATCGCGCGGCTCAGCCACATCGCGCGCACGATGCCGAGTCGCGCGGGGATCGAATGCAGTCCGTGCGCGCGGTCGAACGCTTCGTCCTGGCACGCGTAGCAGACGTCGAAGCCTGCAACCCACAACACGACGCCAACGGCGAGCGTCAGCGGGATCGAGAACTGATCGAAGCCGCCGCGCGCAGCGACCCACGCGGCAAGCGGCGCCAATCCGAGCGCAACGCCAAGCCACAGATGGCACAAGGCCGTGAATCGCTTCGCATGGCTGTAGAGCAACAGCCAGAGGAGCACGGGCGCCCCCATCCATGCGCACACGGTGCCGAGCGCAACGCAACACGCAAGGAACGCAGCGCCGCTGCCGAGCGCGAGCAACAGCGCGCGACGCGGAGCAATCGCGCCGCGCGGGATCTCGCGGCCCTTGGTGCGCGGATTCTCTGCATCGATGTCGCGATCGACGTAGCGGTTGTAGGCCATAGCGGCGGTGCGCGCGCACACGACGGCAGCGACGCACAGCAGCACGGTGCGCAGCGACGGCAAAGGATCCGCGGCAAACAGCGCGAGCAGCGCGAACGGCATCGCGAACACGGAGTGCGACAGCTTGATCAGCGACGCATAGTCGCGCGCGCTCACGAGTCGTCCTCGCCTTCGTTCCACGGCGATGCCGCAGGATCCGCGGCCGCAGGCTTCGGCGTCTTCCATCGCGCGAATAGCGAATGCTCGACGCCGAGGCGATCGAGCGCCTTGCCGACGACGAAGTCGACCATGTCCTGCACGGTCTGCGGCCTCGTGTAGAAGCCAGGCATCGCCGGCAACACGATCGCGCCCGCGCGCGCGAGCTTGAGCATGTTCTCGAGGTGGATCACCGACAGCGGCGTCTCGCGAGGCACCACGAGCAGCGGCCGACCTTCCTTGATCGCGACGTCGGCCATGCGCTCGACGAGGTTGCTGCTGAACCCATGCGCGACGCGCGCGAGCGTGCCCATGCTGCACGGGATCAACACGGTCGCTGCGATGCGCGCGCTGCCAGAACTGGGCGTCGCCTCGACTGCCGCGAGGTCGTGCACGAACAGATTGGCGCGCAGGCTCTGCGGAAAGAGCGCAGCGAGATCTGGCCGCTGCATGTCCACGTCGAGCAACGCCTCGTGTCGCATCACGCGCAACGAAGCGCCGGTCGCCGCGAGGTGAACGCGATGGCCGGACTCGAGCAGCGCCGACACGAAGCGCAGGCCGTAAGCGATGCCAGAGCCGCCGCTGAATCCGACGGCAAAGGTGCGGGGCTCGTTCATCGCGGATCGTGCGTGAGGAAGTAGTAGACGTCGTACATCGCGTGCGTGTAGACGCAGACGCCGAAGCCTCGGAACCAGAACAAGAACCCGAGCAGCACGCCGGCCATCGTGCGGAACAAGAAGACGCCGCGGTCAAAGTCTTCGCGCAGATGGTGATGCAAGGAGAACAGCACCGCGCTCACCACGACGGCGAGCACACCGCCGAGCGCGCGCGGCAAGCGGAACGCAGCGGTCGCGCGCAGCCACATCCAGACCAGCAGCGACATCAGTCCGAGGCGGAACACGAGTTCTTCGAAGATGCCTGCACCGAGCGAGCCGACGAGATCCTGCACAAGCCTCGGATGCATCACGTCGCTACCGAGAAACCGAACGGCCGGGTCCGCAAGCGCGCCGGCGAGCGGACCGAGCATCAGTCCGTAGACAGACCCTTCGAGCACCAGCACGAGCCCGACGCGCGCCCACGGCAAATCGCGGATCACGACTTGGCGCATCGCCCGGAACACTCCCAAGCCGAGAGCGATGTAGATCGCGGCCTTCGCAGCGGCCGGCAACTTCGACATCACGTCGAGCAGGATCCACTCCGACAGGTTGCGCTCGGAAGGCACGAGCGACAGCCGCAACCCCTCGTAGACGATCCACAGTGGCACGACCGCGAACATGCTCACCGACGGATCGCGCGACCACGCGAAGTAACCGTCTTCGAGCACTGCGGGAACCGGCTCCGATGCGGGCTCAGGCTTGGACTTCGCCACGGTAGACCGCGGCGATGCCGCCGCTCAGCACGGTGTAGCGCGGAGACTGAAGACCAGCCTCCGACATCAGAGTCGTGAACTCGGAGCGCTCGGGGAACTTCATCACCGAGTCCGGTAAGTAGTCGTAGGCATCGTTGGGCGCGCCAGCGATCCAGCGACCAAGCTTGGGCAACACGCGACGGAAGTAGAACAAGTAGGCCTGCCCGAGCAGCGGCAGCCGTGGCTTGCAGAACTCCAGCACGATGACGCGCCCACCCTTCTTCACCACGCGAGCCATCTCGCGCAGCGCACGCACCGGGCTCTCTACGTTGCGAATGCCGAATGCAACGGTCGCGAGGTCGAAGGACGCATCCTCGAACGGCAACTGCTGTGCATCCGAGCACACGAAGTTGGGCCGCCCAGGGCGCCCCGTTGCCTTGCGCTCCGCGTGTTGGAGCATCGGCGCGCAGAAGTCAGCGCCGACCACGCGCGCGCCAAGCCGCGACAGATGCAGCGACAAGTCGCCAGTGCCCGCGCAGACGTCGAGCACTCGCTCGCCGGCGCGCACCTCTGCGACCTTGGCTGCGCGCTTACGCCACAGCACGTCGATGCCGAGCGACAACACGCGGTTGGCGCGGTCGTAGCCATCGGCTACCTCGGCGAACATGCGCTGAATGACAGGCCCTTCGGGCATCGGCGCATTCTGAGCCGCCGCCGCGGCGTTTTCTCGCCCGAGCTTTGGGTTTCGCGTAGCGAACGCAGGTCGCCACAAACGAACGCGGCGCAGATTGCTGCGCCGCTGGTTCGGTCTGCGTGGCCAGCGCAAAGCTGGCCACCCTGTTCACGCAGTCAGCGCGATCACTGGCGCCAGTAGCACGACAGCACGCGGACGCCCGGCACCTCGATCGTGCGGACACGACGACCGGTGCTGACCTCGAGCACGTCGATGTTGCCGCGGTCCGACAGGGCCACGAACAACAGCTTCGGCACCGTCGCGAGCACCGTGGCACCACCGGCCACCTTGAGGGTGTGCTTGCCAGAGTGCGTGTACGGCGTGCGCTGGTAGCCGGCGTTGAACTGCGTCACCTGGCCGGTGCCGCCGCCGTAGTTGATCATCTCGTCCGTCGCGATGTCGGCGACCGAGTTGCCCGAGAGCAGGTCGCGGACCGGCGTCGTGGCGTTGAGACCACCGTAGCGCTGGACGACGTTCCACTCCTTCTGGCGGAAGGTCGGCGGCTGGATGAAGCCACCCGAGTTCGGGTTCAGCGGGATCTGGCCGACCGGCGAGGCGGTCAGCGAGAGGCGCGAAACCTGGCCGAGGCCGCTGTCATCCACGTGACCGATCAGCACGCCGCCGTTCGACGACAAGAAGTCGTAGACCATCGAGCGGCCGCGCGGGAACGTCGCGTTCGGGATCGTCGAGACGATGTCGTTGAAGCCGAAGCCGTTGACGCCGTCCGGGCCCGATTCGTAGACGGCGACCGTGCCGTTCGAGTTGAGGATGTAGGCGAAGTAGACGCCCTGCTGGAAGCCCGTCTGCGCGAAGCGCTCCGTGGCGACGACTTCGATCGGTGCGTTGAGGAAGCCTGAGACCGAGCGACGAACCGAGAAGTCCTGAGCACGAATGATGCTCATGAAGTTCGAGTCCGTGCTCACGACGAGGATGTCCTCGCCGTCCGGCTGCCAGCAGATACCCGTCGGGCCGCGCTCGACGCGCGTCTCCGCGACGACCTGGTGGAACGTGGCACTCGTCGGGTCGATGTCGATGAAGCTGACCGTGCCGCTCGAGAAGTTCGAGACGGCGAGTCGGGTCATGTTCGGCGCCATCGCCATGCTGACCGGGTCCGTCAGACGGATCGTGTCGAGCACCGTGAAGCGGTTGCTGTTGACGACCAGGACCTGGCGGTTGTCACGATCGAGCACATAGAGGAAGTGGCCGATCTGCTGGCGCGAGGAGAAGGGGCAGAACGGCGGCGGCGGCGGCGGCGAGAGCGGCGGACGCTGCGGGCCGTAGAACGTGCCCATGTAGGTCGTGCCGTAGAGGCCGAACTCTCCGCGCGTGCTGCTGAACGGGTTGCCCGCGACCAGTTGGTTGAGCGGCGAGTTGGCGCAGCCAGCGCCGGTTCCACCCGTGAGAATGTTGCCTGGAGGCCCCGAGCTGGAGTTGACCGTCGGCTCTTCGCCGAAGATCGCGCGGCCTGGGTTCGGCGGCGGGTAGCGCAGCTTCGGGGGATTTGGGTGCGGCGGCTGCGTGATGGTGTTGCCCGGCATCTGGGCGCCCATCACCGGGTTCATCTGGTTCGCGCGCGTCGCGTTGACGTTGATGTTCTCGTTGTTGAAGACGAGGTCGAGCGGCCCACCGATGTGGATGTCGTTGACCGCGCCCACCAGCGGCTCGCGCAACAGGCGCGTGTTGAGGTTGGAGTCCCGCACCAGCGTCAGCGCGCCCGAGCTACCAGCGTCGAGCGTCGTGCGACCTTCCGACAGTGCTGGGTCCACGCCCGAGGTGCCGATGTTGGGCTGAAGACCCTGCTTGAAGCGCGTCGTGGCGAGATCGCCGGTGCCTTGGCCGATGCCGTTGAGGTCGATCGCCGACACGCCCGGCGTCGAGCCGCCGATGCCGACATACATGACCTCGGGGCAAACCGGCGCGTTGACGATGCCGGGGCCTTGCGCGGTGCTGAACTGCGTCGACACCGACTGGCCGATGAGGTCGCCCGACAGGCCGCGGATCGCGGTGTTTTGGACGTTGACGTCAACCGTCGACTCACCCGGCAGGTTGTAAGCCGGGGTCACAACGTAGTTGCAGAAGTCGCCGTAGTTGAACGGATCTGCGTGGTAGATGATCTGGAACGTCGCGGCGGCGGCGGTGACCGACAGCACGAGACCGCCCGACGGCGGCGTCAGCTGCTGCGGATCGAAGAACGATCCAACATCGCCCGGCTGCACCGGCTTGTTGAAGCGCACCGTGACCGTCGTCGTCGGATCGATGCCCGACTGGCTGTTGCCCGGCGAGATCGACGGGATGCTCGTGTAGCCGAGAACCTGCGGCGGGTTCGCGTCCGCGCCGACCGTCGTTGCCGTGCAGATCTCCTGCTCCAGCAAGCGGCCTTCGCTGTTCACGACGGCCGAAGTGACGACCAGACGGATCAAGCGGTTCGAGGGGAAGGTCTCGAGCGTCGCAAGGTTGCTGTCCGCGTCCGGGATGAACACGAACGACTTCTTGCTGACCAAGTCGGCCGCGCCCGGGAAGTTCGGGAAGCCCGCGGCGCGCGAGTCGAGGACCGTGATGCCGTCGTTGTTGGCGTCCGCCGCGACGGCTTGGCGCTTCACCAGCACGCCGCCCTCGTTGAAGTAGGTGAAGCCGTTCACGAAGCCGCGACCGGTCACCATGCTGCCCGTCTCGGTCGACGGGTCGTACGCGATCACGTTCAAGGAACCCGTCAGGCCCGAGTTGTTCTGATTCGCCAGCAGGTTGCTGAGGATCGAATCGACGTCGAGCTTGTGGCTGAACTTGAACTGGACGAACTGATTGCCCGCGTTGCCGTCGGGCAGGATCGCCGTCGAGTCGAAGGTGGCCACGGGCAGCACGCCGTTGTTGCCCGTGACGTTCTGCTTCATCGTGGTCTCGTCCTCGATGTTCAGAACCGTAGTCGTCGGGTTGCCGAACGAGTCCGCAGCGCGAATGCGATACGGATAGATCGTCCCGCGACCCGTGCTGATCGCGGTGACCTTGAAGTCACCGCGGTTATCGGGATCGCCGGGAGAGCCGCCGCTGCAGCTGGCGAACAACGCAAGTGCGGCCAGCGAGCCGCCTGCGAATGCAGTCCGCAAGGACATACGAGGGATGGGGTTCGTCATGATCGAAGGAGCCCGACCGGTGGGCATGAAGTTGGAACGAGGGCTGTTCCAGACATCCGAGGGGCCGCGAGAAGCTACTGCCCGCCAACTGAGGTTCAAGCCAGCGGATCAGACAATGCGGCCGCCACGAAAACTCTGGTCTCGAGCCGATGGCAGCGCAGTTGGCAAGAAGGGTGCCCAGGATCCAACTTCCGTCGCCCGCCACGGCGGGACCACTCGCTCTGCCGCACGTCTCAGGAAGAGTGCCGCCACCCCACTGCATGCGGCTCTGCGTGCGGGGCCGCACAGGTGCGCGAACGCGCACACGAGCCGCACGAATCGGCGACTTGCTGCTGGGCCCGCCGAGCGAGCTAGCCCTGCCGATTGAGCAAGAAGGTCGCGATGTCACCGAGGAACTGGTCGAGGTAGCTGCGGATCTCGTCGGAGATCCCGGCCTCCACCATCGCGCCTCGCATCAACTCCATCCACCGATCGCGCGCGGCGCGGTCGATGGCAAACGGCATGTGCCGCATCCGCAGCCTCGGGTGTCCGCGCTCCTTCAAGTAGTCGGGCGGCCCGCCGAGTCGGTAGATGAGAAAGGTGCGCAACCGATGCTCGGCGCCCGCCATGTCGTCCGGCGGGTACATCGGGCCGAGGATCGGGTCCGTCGGCACGCGCCGGTAGAAGGCCGCGACCATCGCCGCGATGCGGTCTCCGCCGATGAGGTCGTAGACCGGAAGTTCTTCGGGTGCGCTCACGCTCGCAGCATCGGCGGCGAGATGCAGCGCAGCAACCGCAGAGTCCAGCCGCGCGACCTCCGACGTTGTGCCGCGCCCGTGCGCACCTACCATCCCGCGCCCCGATGATCTTCCACGACCCGAACGCCGGCCCCGAAGCCGAGTTCGACCGGAGCCTGCGCCCGGCGACGTTCCAGGACTTCGTCGGCCAAGGCCAGATCCGCGACAACCTCGGCGTCGCGATCTCCGCCGCGCGCGAACGCGGCGAGCCGCTCGATCACGTGTTGCTGTGCGGACCGCCGGGCCTAGGCAAGACGACGCTCGCCCATCTCGTCGCGCACGGCATGGGCACCAACCTCGTCATCACGTCGGGCCCAGCGCTCTCTGCGCCGCGCGACCTCGCCGGCATGCTCACGCGGTTGCAACGCAACGAAGTGCTGTTCGTCGACGAGATCCACCGCTTGCCGCGCGTGCTCGAGGAATACCTCTATTCCGCGATGGAAGACCACGCGATCGACGTGGTCCTCGACAGCGGCCCCGGCGGCCGCAGCGTGCGACTTGGCGTCCAACCCTTCACGCTCGTTGGCGCAACGACGCGCGAAGGCTTGTTGACCGCGGCCTTCCGCTCGCGTTTTGGCATCGTCGAACGGCTCGAGCCGTATCCGCCAGAGCATCTCGAAGAGATCCTGCGGCGCGCCGCGAGGAAACTCTCAATCGAGATCGGACAAGAGTCGGCTCTATGGCTCGCCGAGCGCAGCCGCGGCACGCCACGCATGGCGCTGCGCATCCTGCGCCGCGTGCGCGACCTCGCGCAGGTGCAAGGCTCGAAGTCGATCGACATCGCGACCGCGCAAGAGGCGCTCGATCGTCTTCGCATCGATGGCCTCGGCCTCGAAGAAGTCGATCGCCGCGTGTTGCGCGCGCTCGCCGACCGCGGCGAACCCATTGGCCTGAAGACACTCGCCGCGATGGTCGACGAAGCCGAGGACACGATCGAAGAAGTGCTCGAACCGCACTTGCTGCGCTGCGGACTCATCGCGCGCACGCAGCGCGGCCGCATCGTGACGGCGCGCGGCCTCGAGCACATCGGCAGGCCGCCCACCGGCGCACGCGCGAGCGAGCTGCCGTTCCCGCAGTGAACACGCCCCCACTTCGCACGTGACCGCATTCCGCTTCGAACTTCTCGGCCAGAACGGCGCGCTGCGCCGCGGCCGCTGTCACACGCCGCACGGCACGTTTGAAACGCCGTGCTTCGCGCCCGTCGGAACCTACGCGACGCTGAAAGGACTGACGCCAGAACAGGTGAAGGCCACGGGCGCAGAGCTGATCCTCGCGAACAGCTACCACCTACACGTGCGCCCCGGCGCGGAGCGCATCGAACGCCTCGGCGGTCTCCATCGCTTCATGCACTGGGACGGCCCGATCCTCACCGACAGCGGCGGTTACCAAGTGTTCTCGCTCGGCGGCAAGGTCGCGATCGACGAAGACGGCGTGACGTTCCAATCGGTGATCGACGGCAGTTCGCATCGCTGCACGCCGGAGTCGGTGCTGACGTTCCAAAAGCAACTCGGCCCCGACATCGCGATGGTGCTCGACCACTGCCCGCCCGGCGACGCGCCCGCGGAGTTCCAGCGGCAAGCGCATCTGCGCACGATCGCGTGGGCAAAGCGCGCGCGCGACCTACACGACAGTTGGGGCGGCAGCGCTCGCGGGCAAGCGGTGTTTGGCATCGTGCAAGGCGGCACCAATCCCGAGTTGCGCGCGGAGAGCGCACAGGCGCTCGCGGCGATGGACTTCGACGGCTACGCGATCGGCGGCCTCAGCGTCGGCGAGACGAAGCAGCAGATGGCGGTCGCATTATCTGCTGCCGTCGACGAACTGCCCGCGGGCAAGGTCCGCTACATGATGGGCGTCGGCATGCCCGAGGACTTGCTCGCGGCAACTGCCGCGGGCGTCGACATGTTCGATTGCGTCGTTCCGACGCGACATGGCCGCAACCATCAGGCGTTCGCGCCCCATGGCGCAGTGCTCAAGATGCGCAACGAGCAATACAAGGACGACCCCAATCCGCTCGTCGATGACTGCGCGTGCTACTGCTGCCGCAACTACAGCCGCGCCTACATTCGCCACCTCGCCGTCGCCAACGAGATGCTCGCGGGCATCTTGCTGTCGCTGCACAACATCCACTTCCTGCAGGATCTGATGCGTTCGATCCGCAGGCGCGCCGAAGGACTCGCATGAATCTGCTTCGCTTCTTCCTCTCGCTCTCGCTCGCGGCCTCTCTCGCGGCGCAAGCAAGCAACGAACTCCGCATCGGCACCTGGAACCTCGAGTTCTTCGGCGGCCCGCCCGCGATGCGCTCGGTGTTCCTCGATGGCGGCAAGCGCCGCGAACTGCCGGCGCGCGATGAACAGGATCTGCAGAAGATCGGCGCGTTCATCCGCGAACTCGGCGTCTCCGTGCTCGCCGTGCAAGAGATCGGCAACGAAGCCACGCTGCGCGCCCTGTGCCAGCAGATCGGCCCGTCGTGGAGCCTCGTGCTCGGCACGACCGGCGGCTGGACCGACGGCAAGGCGCTGCAAGCGATCGGGTTCCTCTACGACGATGCGCGCGTCGAGTTGTTGTGGGCTGAGGAGATGCTCGACTTCCCGCGCGAGAAGGACAACCTGCCGATCTTCCACCGCGTGCCAGTGACCGCGTGCTTTAAGGATCGCGCATCGGGCCTCGACTTCCGCGCCGTGTGCGTGCACCTCAAGGCCGGCAAGGAGACGAACGACCAGAAGAAGCGTTCGCTCGAGGCTGCAGGCCTTCGCGATTGGCTCATCACGATGCAGGCCTCGAAGGACGAGGACCAAGACATCGTCGTGCTCGGCGACTTCAACAGCGGCTACGGCACCGATGCGCAGAAGTCGCTCGAGTCGTCCGGCGCCGCGCGCTACCTGCCGCAGCGGAGCGCAGAGCCGACGATCATGCACTTCGACGAGCCGATCGATCAGATCGCGCCGTCGCCTCGCTTCCTCGAAGCGCTGCCAGAGACGTTCGACGCACATGGCGAAGCGGCGCAAGCTGACAAGGAAACGTGGCGCAAGACCTACAGCGACCACTTCCCGGTGACCGTGACGCTGAAGAGCGAACGCGACGACGATCCGGATGCGACGTTCTCGCGCGGCAAGCCAGAACACCGACTCCCGGCCAACGAACGCGCGGCGAAGAACCAGCCTGCGCCGAGCAAGGCAAAGAGCGACGAGTCCTTCACGGCAGGCACGGCCGTCATCGTCGAACTCGCCTATGCCGGCGAGAACGGCAAGCCGCACACCGTCGAGGGCACGCTAGTCGCCGGCCTGGGCGATTGGATCAAGCTGCGCGACCTGCAAGGCGCGGTGCGCGCGTTCCCGTCCTCGATCGTGCGCGAAGTGCGCCGCCGCTGACGTGGCACGACGCGGGACACGCACGACGACCCTCGCGACGCGCGCGCTCGCGGCTTGGCTCTGCGTTGGCGCGGCGCTGTCGCAAGAAGCGTCGACGCCAGCGAGCTTGCTAAAGCGCTTCGACGCGCTGCCAGAATCTGCGCAGCAAGCGACGCTCGACGCGGCGCTGCTGCGCATCGCGGCGATTGAAGACGCGACCTTGCAGCGCATCGCTGCCTACGGCGACGTGAGCGAAGCGTTCCCGCCGTTGCGCGAACGCGTGCACCACGAACCAAGCGAGTTCGCTCCCGTGGCGCCCAAGCGCCAGCGCATCGCGCGCGACGATGCGCGCACGCAGAAGGTGCGCGTGGAGTTCCCGCATGTGCGCTTGTTGCGCGACCTTGCGCCGTCGGTCGCCTACGACTGGCTGCACGGCGAAGCGGCGCTCGCGCCAGTTCCGCTCACGGTGCGCGATCGCTTTGCCAACCTCTGCGCGGGCTACCCACCCACCGCGGATCGCGCCGTCGCCAAGCTGCTCGCGGTGCTCGACCGCGACGCGGACCAACGCGAGATCGCCAACTGGAGCGAACACGCCTACGCCGACCGCGATGGACGCGTGTTCGACGGCATCACGCTCTACGAAGCGTGGTATTCGGGCCGCACTGTCGAGGTGCCCGACGTCGACGCAATCGCGTTCGCGCGGCGCATCCTTGAGACAGAGGCGTTCGTGAGCCCGATCCCGGACGGCAAGCGCCGCGATCGGCTCTACGAACAGATCCGCGCAAAGCTCAAGAAGCACCGCGAGTACCGCACGCTGTGCGAATCCGCGGCCGCCGCGTTCGTCGCCGCCGAGCCGCAGCTCGATCCGACCTACCAGCCGCTCGTCGACCGCATGCAGTTGCTGTGGTCCGAGCATGGCCACGATCCGACGTCGTTCGCAAAGCAACTGACCGAGTCGGATCGCGCAGAACTGCTGAAGCAGCTCGATGAACGCGGGATGACGCTGCCCGACAGCTTCACTGCGATGCGCGAGAGCAAGCAGCAGAAGCAGGCGATGAAGGAAGCGATTCGCGCAGCGTGCAGCGCTGTGCTCGACGAGGCCGAGAAGGCGAAGCAGTGAACGCGCAGTAGCTGGCGTCGCGCGCTCACTGCGCGACGGTCACCGCTTCCAGCTCTTCATTTCGTCGATCCACGCCTTCTGCAGCGCCGCGAGGTCCATCGACTTGAACGTCGCCTCGTAGGCTTCCTTCTGCAGTTCGTCCTGAAGCGGCAGCAGCCACTTCTTGTCCTTGTCGTCGACCTTGAGCTGCTCCTTCTTCTGCTGCGTCACCTTGCGCAGGTTCTCAAGGTAGAGATCCGGGATCGCGGCCCACTGCTTGTTGCCCTTGGGGTCCTTCTTCTGCTCGTCGAGGAAGAAGCAGAAGGCCCAGCCGAACGCGTAGTTGAGCAGCACGCCTTGGCCATAGAACTCCTGCTGCGTCATGCGCAGCAGTCGCTGCAGATCCGGCCAGTTGCCGCTCTTCTGCGCTTGCTTGATCACCGCGAGGCGGAACTTGTTCTTGTCGATCTTGCGGATCTCGTTCTTGCGACGGTCCGGCACCGCGCCCGCGAACACTTCGCCGTAGCCTTCGTTAAACCACGACGCCGGCGCGAGGTTGCCGTTGGCGTAGAAGAAGTACTGGTGCATCGCCTCGTGGTAGAGGATGTCGAGCACCTGGATGTCCTTGAGGCTCGGGTTCTTCTTGTAGGCGCGCGGGTCGAGCGTCTGCATGTCGACGAGCACGAGCTCTTCGTCGACGAAGTTCCAATAGCCGCCCGTTCCCGCGGGCCCGCCATAGGCCTCGTAGTCATCGTAGGTCGAGCAGAAGCGCACGGCCGAGATCACCTCATCGAGGTTGACGCCGGCGACCGGCGGGAAGCGCTCGATGTAGTTGAGCCGCATCAACTCGAGATCGACGAGGATCTGTTGGATCAGCGCCGAATCCTTGCTGTTCGTCACGAAGATGAAGTGCTCGGTGTCGAACGCGCGCCAACCCTTCACGAGCTTCTTGCGCACCGCGTCGCGGAACTCCTGGTTGCCAAACTTGGACGCCGACGACTCGGCCTCCTCGGCGCCGAGCTGCGTGCGCTGCAGACTCTTAGCCATGTCCTCGACGAGGTCCTTCCACGGATCGAGCCACGGCCCGATCGCGACGATGCCGAACAGCTCTTGGTCGTCTTCCAGCATGTAGGAGCGCACGACGGGCACTGCGTTCATCTCGCGCTTGCGATCGTCGAAGATCTGCCCCATCACCTGGCTCTGCACGTAGGTGACGCCGTCCTTGCTCCGCAGCGGCTTCTCCTCGCCCGTCGACGACGCCTCAGATGGCAAGCCGCGCAGCTTCAAGAACTCCTCCACCGTCGTGCCCGCATTGCGCGCGGTGATCGCGTCGTCGCGCACGGAGCCCTTCTCCGCATCGTCGCCCTCTGCGGGGCCCTTGCCCGTCGTCGGTCCCTTCTGCTTCTTGATGCGCACCAGCAATGCCGTGCAGTCCGCGTTGCCGCGATAGAGCTTGTCCTTGAACTCCAGCGAGCCGCTCCACTTCGCGATCGCTTGCTGCTCGTTGGGCTCGGTCGGCACCGCCTTGATCGACTTGTGCACGAACACCCGATAGCCCTCGGCGAGGTTCTCAAACTTGTCGCGCTGCGCGGGCAGCGCAGCAGCGAACGCGAGCAGGAGCGCGGAGGTGACGGCAGTTCGGATGCGTGCGTGCATGGTCGCCTTTCGGAGAAGGGCGCAGCGTAGCGCGGACCGCCGCGCGCGCTCGCGGCTTCCTTTGCCGCAAGCCGCGCTCGATCATGCTGCGATGCGCCAGAGTCGCCTCATCTCCCCGTCCCTCGCATTCCTCATGCTTGCAGCGAGCGCGTGCCAAAGCGCGCCGATCGACCGCGACGAAGCGACGCGCGCGCTGACCGCGCAAGCCGCGCAATGGAACGAAGGCGACCTGCGCGCGTTCGTCGCGACGTATTGGGATGGCCCGGAGCTGACGTTCTTCGGCAAGAGCGGGCTCACGCGCGGCCGGGACGACTTGCTCGCGACCTACGAGCGCAACTACCCCACGAAGAAGGAGCGCGGCCAACTGTCGTTCGACATCGTCGACTTCGCGCCGCTCGGCGACTCGCACGCGCTGCTGCTCGGCAAGTACCGCATCGAGGGCGAAGTTCCCTCGCGCGGTGTGTTCTCGCTGGTGCTCGCGCGCCAGGACGGCCGCATCGTGATCCTGCACGACCACACGACCGGAACGGGACAGTGATCCGAAGACTCGGATCGCTACGCTCGCGCCCTTCCGCTTCTCGGAGTTCGCCATGACCAAGGACCCATCCCCCGGCTCCGCGTTCTCGCGCCGGTCGTTCCTCAAGGGCGCGTCAGCCGCGGCAGTCGGCGGCGCAGCGCTGACTGCGCGCGATATCCAAGGCCAAGATGGCCCGAAGACGCTGCAGCCCGGCATGCACGCGCTCGCGCTGACGGTCAACGGCACGGAGCGCAAGCTGCAAGTCGAGCCGCGCACCACGCTGCTCGATGCGTTGCGCGATCAACTCGATCTCACCGGCGCCAAGAAGGGCTGCGACCGCGGCGCATGCGGCGGTTGCACGGTGATGGTCGGCGGCCTGCCCGTCAACTCGTGCCTCATGCTCGCAGTCGACGCCGAGGGCAGCGACATCCTGACCGTCGAGGGCCTCGCTCAAGACGGCAAGGACCACCCGCTCGTCGAGAACTTCGCGCACTGCGATGCGATGCAGTGCGGCTTCTGCACGACAGGCATGGTGATGAGTTCGCTGCGTTGCCTGCAACAACATGCGAACCCATCGCGCGAGACGATCCAGCGCGCGATCAGCGGCAACATCTGTCGCTGCGGCACCTATGGCCGCATCTGCGAAGCCGTCGAGCGCACCGCAGAGCAACGCAAGGGAGGCGGCAAGTGAACCAGCGCAACGACTCCACGCCTGAGCGCGAACTCGCGGTTGGCTTCGGGCCGCTCGTCGAGAAGCGCACGTTCGATGTTCCCGACGGCGATGCGCCGCCATGGGACGCGACGACGAAGCTGACTGTGGTTGGATCCGAAGCCGACCGCGCCGACGGGTTGATGAAGGCATCGGGCCGCGCCAAGTACGCGCACGACATCGCGCTGCCCGGAATGCTGCACGCGGCGATCCTGCGCAGCACGATCGCGCGCGGAAAGCTCGCGTCGCTCGACCTTGAGAAGGCGCGTGCGATGCCCGGCGTCGCGTGTGTGCTCGAGCTCAAGGAGCCCGGCAAGAAGATCCGCTTCGTCGGCGACGAGATCGCAGCCGTCGCGGCCTCGACGCTCGACCAATGTCGCGACGCGATGGAAGCGATCGTCGCGACTTACGAGCAAGAAGCGCACACCGTCGACTTCCTGCTCGCGCAGGATGCGCCGGTGCTCGATGACGCAGGCGAGGTCACGGATCCGTGGCCCGAAGAGGACAAGGAGTCGGAGTTCGGCACCGCGCTGGCCGCGGCCGCGATCTCTGCAGAAGGCACGTATCGCACCGAAGTGCAAACGCACTCGTCGATGGAGTCGCACGGCGCGGTCGCGCGCTGGAACGGCGACGACCTCGAAGTGTGGATGAGCACGCAAGCGACGTTTGGCGTGCGCGGCGAACTCGCGCAAGCGATGCGCGCAGCCGACGTGAAGTGCTCGTCGGTGACGATCCACGCCGAGTTCGTCGGCGGCGGCTTCGGCAGCAAGTTCACCGCGGGCGCCGAAGGTCGCGCCGTTGCGCTGCTCGCGCGCATGGCGAACGCGCCGGTGAAGCTGGTGCTCAACCGCTTCGAGGAGCACACCTGCACGGGCAATCGCCCCGCAGCGTTGATGCAGTTCCGCGGCGGACTCGACAAGGACGGCAAGCTCGTCGCGTGGGACCAGCGCACTTGGGGCGGCTGCGGCCACAACGGCGCGGGCGGCGGCGTCGCGATCCCCGACCACTTCGTGCAGAAGGCGGCGCGTCGTCGCGAACGCAGCCACAAGGACCTCGCGACCGACGCGGACCCAGCGCGACCGATGCGCGCGCCCGCGCACCCGCAGGGCTTCTTTGGCGCCGAACTGTTCCTCGACGAACTCGCGCAACGCGCGGGCATCGATCCGCTCGCGTTGCGGCAGAAGAACGACGCGCAACCGCTGCGCTTGCAGCAGTACGAACTCGGCGCGCAGAAGTTTTTATGGCAAGAGTCGCGCACGCGCGCTGCGACCAACAACGCGGACAAGAACGCGCGCATTCTGCGCGGCGTCGGCACAGCCAGCGCGCGCTGGGGCAACCTCGGCAGCGATGGCAAGGGTCGCGGCGGCGGCAGCGGGCACAGCGCTCTGTGTCGCATCCACCAAGACGGCAGCGTCGAGTCGCGCAGCGGCGCGCAAGACATCGGCACTGGCTTCAAGAGCGTGCTCGCCAACCTGACCGCCGAAGAACTCGGCATCCGCGCCGACCAAGTGCGCGCGACCGCTGGCCACACGACGGATCCATCCGGCCCCGCAGCAGGCGGCAGCACGACGACGCCGAGCCTTGCGCCTGCGATTCGCCACGCGGCCTATCTGTGCAAGCAAGAGCTCGCGAAGAAGGTCGCAGATCACTTCGGTTGCGCGGCAGACGCGATCGCGTTCGAAGGCGGCAAGGTCAGCGGCAACGGCAAGACGATGACGTTCTTGGACGCGTGCAAGCTGATCGGCCCCAACCCGATCGAGGCGCGCGGCGAGCGCTTCCCGAACTACAAGGGCAACTGGTTTGAGCGCGGCGTGTGCGGCGTTCAGTTTGCCGAAGTCGAAGTCGACACGTGGACCGGGCTCGTGCGCGTCGTGCGCATGCTCGCGATCCAAGACTGCGGCATCGTCATCGCCAAGAAGCCCGCGGAGAGCCAAGTGCTCGGCGCGATGATCCAAGGCATCGGCTACGCGTTGCACGAGCAGCGCATCCTCGATCGCCAATCGGGCCGCATGCTGAATGGCGACTTCCTGCGCTACAAAGTGCCAGGAGCTGTCGACGTGCCTCCGATGGAGGTCGTGATGCAGTCGGTCGCGAACGGCCACAGCAACTGCAGCGCAGGCGGCCTCGGCGAAGCACCGACGTGCGCGAGCGCCGCGGCGATCGCCAACGCCGTGTTCCATGCGATTGGCCAGCCCGTGCGGCACTTGCCGATCACTCCCGACAAGGTCCTGAAGGCGCTGTCGCAGCGCGCAACGAAGTGAGGAGAACGAGACGATGAAATCCTTCACCTACGTTCTGCCGCGCACGCTCGACGAAGCGTCGCTCGCCGCCAAGAAGCCCGGTGCCTTGCTGAAGGCCGCGGGCATCGACGTGGTCGATCGCCAAAAGGAGCGCAAGCACGGCTCGCACGAGATCGTCAACTTGCTGCCGATGAAGCGCGATCTCTCGCGCATCGACGACGCAGAAGGCGGCATCACCATCGGCGCGCTTGCGACGCTCGCATCGATCGCCGAAGCAACGCAACTGCAAGGCGCCGCATTCGCCGCGCTGCGCGAATCCGCGGGCACGGCAGCGACGCCGCAGGTTCGCAATCGCGCGACCGCCGCGGGCAACGTGCTGCAACTCGCGCGCTGCTGGTATCTGCGCAGCGCAGACCTGCACTGCTTGCACGGCCGCGACGGGTCGTCGTGCCTCGCGATGGTCGGCGACAACCGCTACCACTCGGTGCTCGGCTACCACGACTGCGTGCGCGTGCATCCGAGCAACTTGGCGCCGGCGTTGATGGCGCTCGGTTGCGAGTTCTCGACGTCGCTCGCGGGCAAGGTCGCGCGCCGCAAGATCGCCGACCTGTTCCCGAGCGAGCCAAAGGCCGAAGTCGCAGAGCACACGCTGCTGCCCGGCGAGATCGTCACGGCGTTCCACGTTCCGGCGCAGCCCGCGACCGCGCGTTCGGCCTACCGCGAGAGCCGCGAGAAGCTCAGCTTCGATTGGGCCACCACCGCATGCGCCGCGCGCGTTGTGCTCGACGGCGGCGTGATCAAGGAAGCATCGATCGTGCTCGGCGCCGTGGCACCCGTTCCGCTCGACCGACCGGACGCAGCCAAGATGCTGATCGGCAACAAGCCATCCGACGAACTGTTCGTTCGCGTCGCGCAACGTGCGTTTGCCGATGCGCGACCCTTGAGCCACAACGCCTACAAGACGCAAGTCGGCAAGGCGATCGTGCGCGAGACCCTTCACGCCGTGACGAGGTGATGCCATGACCGCAAAGAAGGAAGTCACCCACCGCGACCTCACGCCAAAGCACCTGTGCCCGGCGATGATCATGAAGCCGATGCTCACGCACGGCATGGACGACGTCGTGCGCGATGGCAGGCAATGGCCCGGCGACGGGCACTACTGGTGCGCAAAGACCTGCACCTGCATCGGCCCCGACGATGAACACGTGCATCCCAAGGACTGCCTGCCGGGCCGCGCGTGCTACGACGGTCCGCAGCCATGACGTAGTCCCTTTCTCTCCTCGCTCTCGCCGCGCGCGAAGTCCTGCGCCGCGTGCGAGCCGTTGTTCTCGGGTCGAATTCGACTCGCGCCCAACGGCACAGGCGTGATCGCCGACGCCCGGCGGATCCAGACCGACGGCGGCACCTCGATCGCAGCTACTTGCCTGCGAGCTCCTCGATCTCCGCGAGCCTCGTCTTCGCTGCGGTGTTCCATGGCTCGAGCAGTGAAGCCTTGCGCAAGCTCTCGATGGCGAGCTTCCGATTGCCAGCCTGTAGGTGAGCATCGCCAAGGCTCGCCCATCTGCGAGCAGACTCGGGGAACGCGCGCGTGTTGAACTCGAAGAGACGCACTGCGTCGTCGACGCGGTGTTGCTTGAGCAGCCGATAGCCGAGCAGTTCGATCGTCGACTCGACGATGCCGGGCGGCAGTCGCGGAGTCTCACGCATCGAGAGCGGCAGTTCGAGAAGCCGAGTGAGGCCAGCTTCGATGCCGCGATCGAGCACGGTCTGCGCCAGCGACCACGCCGGCGACGGGGTCGGCGCCTCTGGTGTCTTGCCCTTGAGGATCGCCTCTACTCCCTCAGCCGCGTCCGTGAGGAATGAGTAGCGAGAGTTGCTGAGCAGGATGAGGCATCGCCCGCGTGACGGGAGTCGGCCGATCAACGCTTCAAAGCCGGGGACGACCCCGTCCGCTGGAACGACGTTGAACGACCCGTGCCACGTGCCGTGGTGATCGATGTGCCAGCCATAGCCGTAGTCCCCCATGCCCGGCGTGAACATGCGCTGAACGAGCATTCCGTCGAGCAGACTCTTGCTGCGCAACGCTTGCTCCCACTTCCAGAGATCGCCCACGGTCGAGTAGAGCCCATCGCTCGCGAAGTGATTGCTCATGTCGGTGAAGGGCGCGACGCGGCGTTGACCGAGCAGGTCCTCGTAGCCGATCGCGCGCTTCTCGAGCACGGCGCTCTCGTCGTCGTAGCCGGTGTCGTTCATCTGCAGTGGATCGAGCACGCGTTGGCGCAGAGCCGTGGCATAGGTCTGCCCGGTCACGGCTTCGACGATGGCGCCGACCAAGAAGTAGCCCGAGTTCGCGTGGGAGAACGCAGTCCCAGGCTCGAACTCGAGCGGACCGCTGCAGTAGTCCGCCACAAACTCCGCGACCGTGTGGTGACGCAGCACGTCGCGCTGCCACCCCGGCCTGTTCTGAGAACTCGGGATGCCGGACGTGTGGGTGAGCAGGTGGTGAATCGTCACGCGATCCCCGCTCTCGGTCGGCAACTGTGGCAGATAGCGACCAATCGGTACGTCGAGCTCGAGCTTGCCTTCCTGCACCAACAAGAGCACCAGCATCGCGGTGAACTGCTTGGTGATCGCCCCCACGCGGAACTTCGTGTCGAGCTCGTTGGGGATGTTCCAGTCCGCGTTGGCGAGCCCGAATGCGGCGCGATAGACGACCTTGCCGTCTTCTGCGACCAGCGCCGTGCCGCTCCATTGCCGTTGGGCGTGATGGGCCTCGAGGTATGCGGCGATCTGCGCGGAGAGTTGCGTCGCATCGGCGTCCGGCTGCTGCTGCGCAGGCAGTCGCGAAGCGAACGTGAGGAAGGCGAGCAGCGCGGTGATCCGTGTGCGAGATGTCATGATGGAACCCGCTCCGTCGATGGGACGCATCGCAACAGCATAGGCGCGGCTCCCGCAGCGAGGATACGTCCCGCGTAGAGGCGACGGCACTCAGGGCCTCGGCCCGGACGAGGAACACGTGCATCCCAAGGATTGCCTGCCGGGCCGCGCGTGCTACGACGTTCCGCAGCCATGAAGCAGTCCCTGTCTTTCTTCGCCCTCGCCGCACAAGCGACGGCCGTGTTCGCGTTGTGCGCCTGCAGCTCCGCGCCATCCACCGTTCGCCAAGACCAAGTCGATTGGCAGCCCGCCCGTCCCGTTTTGCGCTTTGCTGCGACCGACGCGAGCGCGCAACCCAACGTGAAGTCGCGCTTCGAGCCCGGCACCACGATTGAACTGCTGCGCGAGCCGCGCGCCGACCGCGGGATCCCGTTGCCGAGCGGCGGGTTCTTGCCGGGACTCAATGGCGTCGTGCAGTCGAGCCGCATCGACCGGCCGCTGCAGAACGGCGCCGTGCCTGCGGTCGTCGCGATCGTCGTCGACGAGTCGCAACTCGAATGGTACCGCCACCAGGACGGCTCGATGACGACGTCGCGCTACGTGTTCTCGCCCGCGCAGAAGCGCTGGGAAGCGGTGACGCTGCACGCGATCCCGTGATCGCGGCAGTCGCGCGCGATCACTCTGGCTTCCACGCCGGATCGAGCAGCTTCTTGAGCGCGCGCCACTGAAACTCCTTCACGTGCCCCGCAACCTGCGGGTTCGGGCCGTGCTGGCTGCGCGGGTAGACCATCAGCTCGAAGTTCTGCTTGCCCGCCTTCTGCAGTTCCCACAGCAACTGCATCGTGTTCTGCAAGTGCACGTTGTCGTCCATCGATCCGTGCTGGAGCACGAGATGGCCGCGCAAGTCCTTGGCTGCCTTGATCACCGACGTGCGGTCGTAGCCTTCCTTGTTGGAGTCGGGCAGCGCCATGTAGCGCTCGGTGTAGATCGTGTCGTAGAGGCGCCAGTCGTAGACGCCTGCGCCTGCGAGCCCGAGTTGGAATGCAGAGCTGTGCGTCAGCGCATACGCCGCCATGAAGCCGCCGTAGCTCCAACCTTCGAGCGCAACGCGCTGCGAATCGCCGCCGTGTTCTTTGCACGCCCACGCGACCGCGTCTTCGAGGTCCTTCAGCTCTTGCACGCCGAGTTGCTTGTAGCACTGGCTGATGTGCGCGTGGCCGCGACCGCTCGCAGTGCGCACGTTGACCTGCAGCACCAAGAAGCCCTGCTGCGCCGCGAAGATCTGGTAGCTGCTCGGCAGCCATGCGTCGCGCACCGTCGGCGCATCGGGACCGCTGTACGTCGGCAAGTAGATCGGCGCCTTCTCGCCCGCCTTGCGGAACGGCGGCAGCATGATCGTCGCGTCGAGCACGTAGCCATCGCGCGCTGGGATCGACGCGCGCACCTTCTCAACGAACGCATACTCGTCCGCGGCCTTGCCCATCGCCGCTTCGCCAACGCGCGCGAGTTCCTCGCCCGTCTCGCCATCGACAACGCGCACCACGGGGCGCATGTCGAGCGCCGACCAACGATCGATCGCGAACGAAGCGTCCGCGGACAGTTCTGGCTGGTGCGTGCCAACGCCCGGCGTCACGCACACGAGGCCTGAGCCATCCAACGAAACGCGATAGAGATGGCGGCCCGTGGCGCCGTCCTTCGTTCCCTCAAACCAGATCTGCTGCGTTGCCTCGTCGATGCGTTCGATCGAACGCACCTGCCACTCGCCAGTCGTGATCGCCTGCTGCATCGCGTCGCCGCGATAGCGATAGATGTGCTGGTAGCCGCTGCGCTCGGACAGCCACAAGAACGTGCCGTCTTGCAGGAAGCGCGGCATCTCCGGTCGGTTGACCCACGACTTGGACTCTTCGCGGATCCACTTGCTGAGCTTGCCGGTCGCGAGATCCACCGAGCACAACTCTGCCCAGGTCTGGATGCGATCCTGCAGCACGACGAGCAGGCGGTTGTCGTCGGTCCAGCCCACGCGCACGACGAGCACGTCTTCGGGATACGCGGCGAGGTCGACCGCGACGCGCGCCTTCTTGGCGCAATCGACCACCGACAGCATCGCGCGCGGGTTGGGATCGCCGACCTTGGGGTAGTTGGCGACTTCGGTGACGACCGAACGCTCCTTGTCGAGGAAGCCCTGTGGCACGTGGTCGACGAGCGTGAACTCGCGCACCTTCGACTCGTCGAGCGACAGCAGCGCAACGTGGTCGCCTTGCTTGCTCCACCAGTGGCCTTGGAAGTCGCCGCGGCCGTAGATCTCCTCTTGGTAGACCCAGTCGAGCACGCCGTGCAGCATCTCGTCGCTGCCGTCGTTCGTGACCTGCCAGAGCTCCTTGCTCGCGGCGTCGACGACGAACAGGTTGCCGCCGCGAACGAACGACGCGCGCGTGCCCTTCTCGTTGCAGTGCGCCTCGCGCTTCTTCCCGCCCGCGTCGCCATCGCTCGTCAGCCGGATCGTCTCGGTGTCGCCGCCCGACGCGCCGCCAGAACGCCGACCGCGGCGGCCGCCGTTGCCGTTCGCCTCCGGGCTCGCAGCGCCGGTGCGCTTCTGCAGCACGAGGTCGCCGCCTTCGATGCGCGCCGAGAACGTGGCCGCGACCTCGGACGGCTTCGCGTCGCTCTCGGGCTCCGCTTGCGCCTCGGTGAAGGCCTTCGTCTTCGGATCGAACCAGACGGCCTTGCCGTCCTTCTTCCACTCGACGTGCTTGCCGTCCCATGCGATGCGCGCTTGCGGCGCGATGCCGGTCCACGACAGCGGCTTGGTCGCTTCGGCGTAGGTCAGCTTCTTCTTGGCCGAGCCCGCGTCTTGCGCAGGCAACGCGGCGGCGAATGCCGCGAGGAAGATGGGGAGCAGCAGATGGTTCTTCATGAATCGAGTCCTCGAGTCAGGCGGCGATTCCTACGCGATGCGGCGAGCGCATGCGAGATGCGTTGCAGAGCTAGCGGATTGCGCGAGGACCAACTTCGCGTCGAGCGGTGCACGCCCCTCGATGCGGCGCGCAGCAACCTTGTCGCGCATTCGCATGGCTTGTCAGTTCCGCGAGCGCTGGCTGCGTCCGTCCGATGCCATCGGGCGAAGTGCCCGCGCTCGCACAGGCGATCCCCCCCTCGATCCCCCGAGCCCTCCCACGATGCTCCTCGCTACCCGTCTCCCTGTTCGCATCGCAGCGCTGCTGCTCCCGTCGCTGTTCGCGACCCTTCTCCCCGCCCAAGGCAGCCTCCGCGGCATCGCGCCGCCGCTGCCCGCAAACCTCGCGACGGTCGTCAAGGACCGCGACGCCGCGGTGCGGCTCGGCAAGGCGCTGTTCTGGGACCAACAAGTTGGTGGCGATGGCCAGACGGCATGCGCGACGTGCCACTTCCACGCGGGCGTCGACTCGCGCACGAACAACACGGTGCACCCGGGCTCGAACGGGCAATTCGACAGCGGCAAGCTCCCGGGCGCCGAAGTGACGGCCGCGGACTTCCCGCTGCGCGGCGATGACGTCCTCGGGTCGCAAGGCGTGGTCTCCTCCACGTTCCTCGGGCTCGACCAAAACGACCCGCTCGCCCGCGATCTCGCCGCGGAGATCGACGACGGCGTCTACTACCCGAATCGCCAGGTCACCGGCCGCAACTCGCCCAGCATCCTGATGGGCGTGTTCTACGAGGAGAACTTCTGGGACGGCCGCGCCAAGGAGACGTTCAACGGCGTCGACATCAGCGGCTCCGCTGCGCAGCGCGTGTGGGTGCAGAGCGGCCCCGGCATCGCGCAACAGTCTGTGCAATTGGCGCCCGCGAGCGCTGCGTCGCAGAGCGTCGGACCGCCGCTGAGCGCCGTCGAGATGACGTGCGCCGGCCGCGACTTCGCGACGATGGGACGCAAGCTGCTCGGCCGCATGCCGCTCGCGCTGCAACTCGTCGCAGCCGATGACAGCGCGCTCGCCTCGCTGTCCAACGCGCCGCAACTAGGCCTCGCGACGACGTATCCCGACATGATCCGCGCTGCGTTCCACGATCGCTTCCACGCGTCGACGGTGCGCACGCCCAACGGCTTCACGCAGATGGAGGCCAACTTCACGCTGTTCTGGGGCCTCGCCAACCTGCTCTACAACGCGTCGCTGATCCCGGACCAGACGCCGCAGGACGCGTTTGCGGAAGGCAATCGCAATGCGCTCACCGCGAGCCAGCGCCGCGGCGCGCAAGTGTTCACGGGCAAGGGTCGCTGCGACGCATGCCACGGCGGCCCCGAGTTCTCGGCGGCCTCGATCGAGAACGGCCGCAACGGCTGGCACTTCGAGAACCTCGGCATCAGCGACCAGCGCCTCGATCCAGGCCAAGGCGACGGCATGTTCAAGTCCGTCACGCTGCGCAACATCGAGTTGACCGGCCCCTACTTCCACACCGGCAAGTACCTGACCCTGCGCCAAGTCGTCGACTTCTATGACCGCGGCGGCGACTTCAACAACAAGGACAAGAACGCGCAGGTGCGCCGACTCGGACTCACCGAGCAGGAGAAGACGGACCTCGTCGCCTACATGGTGTCGCTGACGGACGAGCGCGTGCGGTATGAGCGCGCGCCGTTTGACCACCCGGCGCTGGTGTTGCCGGGTAGCGCGCCGCTGCCCGCTGTCGGCCGCGAAGGCCGCAGCCAGCCGATCGGCACGTTCTTGAACGCAGATCCGTTCGCGCGCTGATCGAAGGAAAGCGCGCTACAGGCGGAACGCAGCGGGCGGCTCGCATCGCACCGAGAGCCGCTCGCCGGTGCGCGGATGCGGCACCGTGAGTTGATGCGCGTGCAACAAGAATGCGTGCCCCATGCGCACCGACGAGCCGTAGCGCACGTCGCCGACGATCGGATGTCCGAGATGCGCAAGGTGCGCGCGGATCTGATGCATGCGCCCGGTGCGAATCGTCACGCGCAACAGCGCACGATCCGATCGCACGGCGATCGTCTCGTAGTCGGTGCCCGCATCCTGGCCGCGTTGTGACACGCGCACCTTGGGCCCGTCCTTCTTGGGATGGTCGATCGTCTCGAGCGGCGCGTCGATCGAGCCCGAAGCGGGCCTCGGCACGCCGTGCACCACCGCGAGATAGACCTTCTCCGCCGTGCCCTCGCGGAACGCGGCCGCCAGTTCGCGTAGCCCGATCGGCGACAGCCCGATCGCGACGATGCCCGACGTGCCGCGGTCGATGCGGTGCGCGGGCGCGGGCGCGAACACGGGCGTGCACAGCGCGGACTCGGTGGCATCGAGCCACGTGCACAGATCCGCGCCATCGAGGCCCGTGCCCGGCTGCGAGGCCATGCCGGCCGGCTTGTCGACGATCAGCACGTCTTGGTCACGATGCAGTTCGACGGGCGCGCGGATCGCGCGGGCAGACGAGCCTCGCGGCTGCGGCTCCCGCGATGGGGTCGCGCGACGGTCCGCGCCCGCACGCCCGGAAGGCTCCACGAGCCCCGCGAGGTCCGCGAGGTCCGCGTCCGGCAGCGCGAACGTGATCTCCATGCCAGCGACGAGACGGAGCTCCGGCTTTGCCTTCTTGCCGTCGACGCGGATGCCGCCGCTGCGCAGGTGCCGGAAGATCGCCGACAGCGGCGTCGCCTTGAGGGCCTTCCGCAAGTAGCGGTCGAGCCTCTGGCCCGCATCGGCCTCGCCTACGGAACGGGACAGCATGCAACCGATCATGGCGAGAGCGCGAATAGGCGCAACGACCATGGACATCACCATCCGCCACTGCACTTCTTGAGGCTATCGGCCTCGGGCTGCGGGTCTCGCATCCCAAATCCAGAGTGAACTCGGCGTCCGCGCCACGCTCGAAGCCGGCAACATCGGCGAATTCACCGTCCTATGCGACGGAGCCGTCGTGGCCCAGAAGTCTGGCCGTGAATGGCCCGACCCCAAGAAGGTGGTCGACGCGATCAGCATGCGGATGAAGTGATCCGCCGCTCGCAGCGGCGTCGCTGCGCGCGATCGCAGCGACGCTAGATCCAACCGGCGGCTTCCGCCAACTGCACTGCGTTGAGCGCAGCGCCCTTGCGCAACTGATCGCACGCGAGCCATAGCGCAACGCGGCGTCGCTCTCCTTCTGGCTTATCGAGTTCGCTCTGCGCCCAGCGGATGCGGCTCACGAGCAAATCGTCGCGCGACGTCGCATTGCGCGCCGAGGCTGCATCAGGGCCCGCGTCAGGCTGCACTGACACGCCGCGCGCTCGCTGCAACACGGCCTGCACTTCTTCGAGGCTCGCGCGCCGCGACAGCGTGACCACCACCGCTTGGCAATGCGCACGGCGAACCGGCACGCGCGCGCACGAAGCATCGATCGGCAACGAAGGCAGGCCGAGAATGCGCCGCGACTCGGCCACGAGCTTCTGCTCCTCTTCGTTGCAGAGGCTCTCGACATCGATCGCAGACTCATGCGGGAAGACGTTGAACGCGCACGGCTGCGGAAACACCGAGGCCACTGGCTCGACGCCGGCCAGTTGGGCCTTCGTCTCCGACTCCAACGCTTCGACCGCGGCACGCCCTGCGCCCGACACGGCTTGGTAGGTCGCGACGGACACATGCTCGATGCCGAACGCTGCGTGCAGCGGAGCGAGCGCGAGCACCAGCATCGTCGCCGAACAGTTGGGGCTCGCGACGAGGCCAGCAGTGGAAGCACTCGAGAGATCGCGCGCGTTGACTTCGGGAACGACGAGCGGGACGTCGCTGCGTTCGCGAAACGCCGAGCTGCAATCGACGACGCGCACGCCGTTCGCGAGCAGCTTCGGCGCAAGCGCGAGCGCGGCCTCCGCGGACACCGCGAGGAACGCGACGTCCAACGCGGCGCCTTCGGAGTCGCTCGCGTTGGCAAAGCCGAGCGGCTCGCCATGCCCACGTTGCGCGAGCACGAGCCGCAACTCAGCGCCCACCATGCCGCGCGAGCCGACCACCGCGATGCGAGTGTTCGTCCTTTGCGGCCCAGCCGCATCCGCGCCAACGATCGTCGGTGTGTCGCGGAAGAGCGCGCCGATCTCGAACGCAAACCCGTGCGCGCGCGCGAACGCGAGCGCCTTGCTCTGCACGAGCTGGCCTCCGCGCTCTGCAACTTGGGCATAGGTCGCGCGACGCCTCTGCGACGCTTCGCGCAGCGCTGCGGGATCCGCATCGTGCAAGCCATCCACGTCCTTCACGAGCCGACACCGCGCGGACAGGCACTGCGCCAAGAACATCGCGGTCAGGTCCGACCCACCGCGCCCCAGCAACACGGCATTGCCGCGATCGTCGATTGCGACGAACCCAGGAACGACCACCGCGGAATGGCTCGCGAGCGCTGTGTGCACATGCGGCAACGACACCGAGACGAGGTCCGCATCGAGCGGATCGCCGCACGCGACCAACTGCATCGACGCAGGATCGAGCGCCGTCGCATCGATGCCGAGTTCCTTGAGCGCCGCCACGAGCGACGCGGCGCATTCGCGCTCGCCTTGGCCGACGCGCGATGCGATCGCGTTTGCCGACAACGGCTCTCGCTCGGCGCGGCACTCGGCGAGCAACTCCTCGGTGCGGCCGCGCAGGGCGGACACCACTGCGATCACGCGTTCGCCGCGCGCAATCACGCGCGCCACTTCGCGAGCGGCATCGCCGAGCGCTGCGCGGTCGCGCAGCACCGAGCCGCCAAACTTCAGGACCGCGATCGACGCATCGTGCACGCGGCCATCATGGACGCCGCGTGCACGCGCGCAAGCGAGCCGGACTGCGCGATCGAACAAGCGACATCTACGTCTTCGCT
Organism: Planctomycetota bacterium; assembly: GCA_041168165.1. Taxonomy (GTDB): domain Bacteria; phylum Planctomycetota; class UBA1135; order UBA1135; family UBA2386; genus SXPK01. The sequence continues at coordinate 42,429 of JBEELK010000271.1, forward strand.
TGCAGCAAACGGGTGGCTCCGGCCACGACCGCGGTCTCCGTGCGCAAGGTCAGCGGCCCGAGGCTCCGCGGCGCAAACCCACTCTCGACCAGCATCGCGACTTCGCGCTCGCTGAATCCTCCTTCGGGCCCCACCACCAACAGACACTCGGACGACACGGCGGCCGACAACTCGACTGCGGCGGCCGTTGCCACGTAGCGCTCCGCGATGCGCGGTGCGGCACACAAGTCGGCAAGCGAGACCGTCGCAGCAATGGTCGGCAGGATCCCGCGATCGCACTGCGAACACGCCTCGATCAACACGCGGTTCCAATGCGCGCGGTCTTCGTGCCGACGGTTGGTGCGCTCGGTCACCAGGGGACGGAACGTGGACACTCCCGCCTCGGTGCCGTGCTCGAGCAACCAATCGGCGCGCGCACTGCGCGGCAGGGCACACGCGACTTCGAGGTGAAGGCGCGGCGACCGTCCAAGGGGATTCGCAATCGGCAACGACACGTCCACGAGCACTTCGCGGCTGTGGACTTCACGAATGGTCGCTGCGACCTCGTTGCCCGCGCCGTCGAACAGGACGACACAATCGCCAGGGCTGGTGCGAACGATGCGGCCCAGGTGATGCCCGAGCTTCTTGCTCAGCGTTGCGGGGCCAGGAGGCGGAAGCGGGTTCGCGAAGAAGCGTCGTGCCATGGGAGGACAGCGACGAGTCTACGGCTTGCGCCAGTTGGGTCGCGCGGCGCGTCGTCGCGCATGCCACCGCCGAACGATGTCGGGGTGGCGTCACGCTCGCGCCCCTCAGGCGCGCGAGAGCTTGTCGACCGAGAGGAACGCCACCGCGTAGATCACGGCGGCGCACAGCAGCACGGCGTTGAAGCCGAGGTTCATCGAGACGATGACCGTGGCCACCGAGCCGACGACCGTGGCCGATCCGTTCACGGCCCAAGCCCACGGCACGAAGTGCGGGTTGGACTTCTGCAACAGCGACACGCCGTGCGCGAACGGCATGCCGAGCAGCAACGCCACCGGCGCGATCGCGATGGACGCGACGATCGCCCGCACGACGATCGACGAGCCGATGAACGAGTCGACGACCTGCGTGCCGAGCAGCACCCACAGCGCCATCAGCGCCGCGATGCCCAGCGGGATTGCGCGCGCGCGCATGACGCCGCCCGCGAGCCACTTGTTCGACAGCCAGCTGCCGAGGCCGGTGAAGATCAGGATCGAGAACAGCGTGACGACGATCGAGTACAGCGGCTGGCCGAGCAGCAGCGTCAACTTCTGGATCAGCGAGATCTCGATGAAGATGAATCCGACGCCGATGCCAGAGAAGAACACGAGGAAGCGACCGGCGTGCGGCCCCTTCTGGTGTGCTCGGCGGAACATCAGCGGCACGACGATCAACAGTACAGCGATCAGCGCCGAGAAGCCGAGCTGGCCCCACAGGAACAACGGGTTGCCCTGCGACAGCGACGACACTTCGTTGATGTAGCTGAGGGTGTCGGTCGGCGGCGTGTCCCACCGCGTGAAGTTGAAGAAGTAGGGCTGGTCGTCCGTCGTCGGCGAGATCGCGCGCGGGAAGCCGTCGATGAACTTCTGCTTGTCGCTCGTGCGGATGAAGTCCTGCACGACGCCCTGGT
>JBEELK010000272.1:0-8608 GCA_041168165.1 Planctomycetota bacterium
TCGACGCGCAGCAAGTTGTTCTCCGACATCCACGCGAGCGCTTCGTCAAGGCTGCCGAGTTGCGAGACGTGCTCCCACGACTTGGTGTCCACCACCGTCGGCGACGCGACCACCTTGCGCACTGCAGCGGCCGCGGCGCCCGCGAGCGCGCCATCCTGGCTCACATGGGGCGGGTAGTGCGCGAAGTCGCCGACCGCAGGGAAGTAGAACAGGTACTCCATCGTGCGCGTGCCGAACGCATCGAGCGCGACCGGCGCGCTCCATGCGGATGGCCCACCGTGCAGCGGCATCGCGCCCGCTGGCACCTGCAGCAACAGCGACAACCGACGCGGCGCATCGGTTGGGTTCGTCAGCACGACTTGGCATCCGTACGCGACGCCGGAGAGGAACTCGCCCGACACGTTCTTCTGCCGTTGCTGTGCGCCGTCGTAGACGTAGCGATCGTCGAGGCGGTAGCACGCCTGTCGAATCAACACGGGCTCGACTCCGTCGCGTTGCTGCGCAGGCAGCATCTCGCTGCGCGCCAGCAGCATTCCGGACTTTGGCTGCAACGTGAGAGACGCGCCGTCGCGAGTCGCGGTCGGAGCCTCCGCCGCAAACGGCAGGTCCACCACGGCGAGCGCGAGCATCGCTTCCGTGAAGCTGCCGCCGGCCGATGCGAGGTGCGCAGAGACGAACGGCGCGCCTGAAGACGCGGCGAAGTCGCGCCAGAACGGGTTCGCTGCGATCCGATCGGGCGACTGCGAAGCAACGGGAGTCCGCCAGTAGGCCTGCTCCGCATAGATGCGCGTCGCATCGGGCTCGCGGAACAACGCGCGAGACTGTGCGCGCTCCTTGAGATCCTTCTCGTCGCTGAGCTTGCGCCGAGCGACGGACTTCTCCGCATCCTTCAACTCAGGGCTGTCGGCCTTTGCTTCTTCGAGTTCCGCAGCAACCTCCTGTGGCGCAGGAGCCGCGGCAGGCGGACCGCCGGGCCCTGCCGTCGCGGGTCCGCCGGCGGCCGGGGCCCCAGGAGCTGCCGTGCCTCGCCCGCCGCCGGGAGCAGGAACCAACGCAAAAGCACGATCCTCCGCGCCTTTGGCCTTCGTCTCGCTGCGCGCGTTGCGATCGTCCCACCCGCCCGCGTCCATGTCGAAGCGGGTCGCTCCCTCCTGAAGCTTGGCGAGCCCTTCGGAACCGCCCTCCAAGTCGCCTGCGCGCAGTGCAGTGAGGAACAGCGACCGCTGACGATCGAGGTCGACCGGCAAGATGTCCGACCGCTCTGCCACGAAGCGGCGCAGCGCCTCTTGCTGTCCAGGCATGCGCTGGAGCAACAGGATCTGCTCGACGAGATTGAGGCGCGCAAAGCGATGCGGCTCGAGCCAATCGCCGACATCGCTGCCGAGCATCCACTCATCGAGGAACTCGCGATGCGCCTTGTTGGCGAGATACGGCCGCAACACGGCGTCGAACCACGCGCGGTCCTTGAAGTAGACGAACAGATGCAGCTCGTGGCATGCATGCTCGCGATAGAGCGCGCGGCGCTCATCCTCGCCGAGATCGTTCCAGCGCGTGACGAACGCGAACTTCGCCAGATCCGCGGCGCCCGAAACCGAGCTGAGCAGTTTGTGCGCATCCGCGATCGTCGCGTACGGCCGCAACTTGCTCGTCGTGACGTCGGCGATGCGCGCAGACTCGCCTGCGCGCACGAACTCGATGCGCTCCTGCTCCGCCATCGGCGTCGCCGCGTCGAATGGGCGCGCAAGGCGAAGGTCCTTCGCCACCAGGTCCTTCAGCGGCAGCGCGATCGTGCGCACAACCGCGCCATCATCGGAGACCGCGACCGCGGAGATCATCTGACCCGGACCGAGCAACTTGCGCGCAACGCGCACCACGCCGTCTTGGTCAGGCCGCACGTTGGCGACAATGCCCGCTTGCGCGCCGAGGAAGTCGAGCGCGGCGTAGGCATGGAGGTTGGTCTCCATGGACTCCCCACTCGGCGCGCCTTCTGGCTTCTGCTGCGCGACGCCGCCTCGGCGACTGCCATAGCCGCCACCCTTGCCGCCGCCGATGCGACCTGCATCCGCCGATTGCTCCAAGGCCCATGGATTCAGCAGCAGGCTCGGCTGCGGCAGCATGTTGCCCGGTCGCTTGCTCGCATAGCGGCGCTCCAGCACGTAGCGCAATTCGTCGGAGACTTGCCTCCCTTGCTGGTAGTCGCATTCGCTCGCTTCGAAGTCGACCTGCGCCGACGACGGGTTGCGGCGCGGCATCGACAGAGCCAGCGGCGAGAACGCCGTCTGGTAACGACTCGCAAACACATGCACGCGCACGTCCGGCGCAGCAGCGTGGAGCCGCACCGTGACCTCATCGTCACTGGCTTCGAGCGCGCGAATGGCGAGTTGCGAACGACCTTCGCTGCGCAGAGCGCGCGTCGGCGACACGAACCAGGATCCGTGCGCCACGCCAGCGGTCACGGAAACCGCGATGCGCGCATCGAGCATCGGCAACCGCAACTCGTAATCGCCGGGCGGAAGCGCTCGCAGTTCGAGCACGCCATCGACCATCGCAAGCGAAGCCGTGGCATCCAACGCGCGCACTCCGCCGCGGAGTTCGTACAGCGAGGGCGCTGATGCAGAAGTCGACTCCACGCCATGCAGCGGCAACCGCAGCGTCTCGCCTGCGATCCCATGCATGCGCCACGGCGTCGCAATGCGATCGCGAATCGTCCAACTGCCGCTCGCCGCGGAGTTCGGCGAGGCGCTGACCGAATCGACGCCATCGAGCCGACCCAGCGCGATGCGTCCCGCTGCATCCGTTTGCAGCGCAACGCCCACTCCGTCGCGGAAGTCGCGCATGCGGAAGTGCAGCGACACGGCGCAACCAACGACGGGCTCGCCGTTGCGTCCGCGCAGCTCGAGGAACCACCCATCGTCGGCGCGACCAAGCAGCGGCGCAGCGATCTCGGCCGATTGCTCGATGCCGTTCAACACGAATGGCGCAGCGCTCGCGACGAGTTCCACCGGCGAAGCTCCGTTCGTCGGCGCGTAGCTGCCGTGCAGCGACACCGACAACGACTTGAGACCGCGAGGAACCTCGAACTCGTGCACGAATTCGCCATCGGACGTGAAGGCCGCGATGGGAACCGTCTGCATCGGAGCCGCGCCATCGCGCGTGGACGCGACGATGCGCAGCTCCGCCTTCGCCAGCAGGTCCATCGGAGCCGACTGGCCAGCGATCGAGAGCTGCGGCCGCACCACGACACGGCAACGTTCGCCGCCGATCATCGATTCGCGCTCCACGAACGCGCCGAGCGAAAGATCGGGCGTCTCGGATGGATGCGCAAAGCGATGCAGCGTCGCCACCGATCCGCTGCGCACGACGATCGAATGCTCGCCCGGCTCCGCCGAGAACGGCACGCGGATCTCGCCCTCCTCGTCCGCCGCGATCTCACGACCGCCATACCAACCCACCGCGTCCTTCACGTGTTGCCCGCGTTCGCCGAACACGGAGAACGCGAGCCCCGCGGAGCCCGTGCGCTCGACGAGCCGCAGCGAACCCTTGTGGATCACCGCGCGACTCGACACGCCGTTGCCGACGAGTTCGACGACGTAGACGCCGGGTTGCTTCAGCGCGTCAAACTGGAATGTGCGGCGCACGCGGCGCACCGGCGGCTCCGTGAACTTGACGACTTGCTCCTCGTTGGCGACTAGCCCATCGAGATCGATCGACGCGTCGACTGGCTTGCCTTGGTCGCGCAGGTATGCGGCGGCGTCGATGCGATACAGCTTCACAAGCAGCATCGGCACGTTCTTGACGTCGACCTCGACCGCAGCGACTGCGTCTGCGGCGAAGCGCGCAGGCTGCGTCGGCGCAAACGACAACTCCACGCGGTTGACGATCTGCTCGTAGCCAGACGCGTCTTCGAGCATCGCGTACCAGCGCGCCATGTCGCCTTCGCCGCGCAGCAGCTTGGTCTCGGCGAACAAGCGCTTCACCCAGTCTGCGCGAACGAATGGCGTCCACTTCTCGAACGAGTCCGCGGTCGCGAACAGTTGCTCGAAGCACGCACGAACGACGCCTTCGTCACCGCCGATGCGCGGCATGCCCGTCGGGAAGTCGGCGTTGCCTTGCACTCGAGGCACCGTGCTCAAGCGATCTGCCCATTGGGGATTGGTGCGACCTACTGGATGCGGCAGCCGCAGGTAGGCCTCAAGCCGCGTTTCATCAACCACGCCGCGCGCAAGGTCGTGCTTGAGCCGATGGAAGAGCACGTGCGCTTTGAGCGACGAGTGCACATCCGGCAGCGAGACCACGAAGCGCTCCAGTTCTTCGAGGTGCTGCAACCGCGCCGCGTCGTCGATCGCAAGGTCGACATCCGCCGACGGCTGCATGCGCTGCACGATGGCCGAGACGAATCCGGCATCCTGCAACATGTTGATGCGCTGCTGCGCGATCTCGCGCAACTGCGCCAGTGTCACATGCGCGTGCACGCCGCGCGAACCCCACCTGCCGACGTCCGCCATGCGCAACTCGCGCACGATGAGGTCGACGAGGCCGGGCATCGATGCATCGTCGACGCGATCGAGCAGCGGCCTAAGCAACTCGGTGGGCACTCCTTGTTGCATGAGGTCGCGCAGAGCGCCGTCGCCGAGCCCGTCCAGCGATCCACTGTGCTGCTCCAATGCGCGAGCCAACAGCCGCGCACGATTGAGTTGGGTCTCGTCGAGCTTGGTCCAGAGCGTGGACGGCTTGCCTGGGACTTGCTGCTGCCAATCAAACGACAGCGACAGCCGATCGATCAGGCGCTTCGTCGTTGCGCTCGGATCGCGATCGAAGCTGAGCAGCGTCTGGCGCAGCTCGATCTCGTCGACGCGTTCCGTGCGGCCGTGCCGCTCGATCCACGCGGCGAGCAACAGCGGCACTTCGTCGAGCTTGCCTTCGTGCTGTCGCAGCAAGCACGAAAAGTAGAAGTGGTCTTCGGTCCCCGGGATCAACTGCGCGAGCGCGGCATTGCGATCGGTCGCGAGCGCAAACGACTCCCGGAAACCACCAGGCGGCGTTTGCGCGAGCGCGCTCTTGGCGGCAGCAGCGACGAGCAGGGACAGAACGGCGCGCGTGACGATCGTGGATCGCATGGACATCGGGGCGTGCAACAGTGGGATTGCGCTACAGCGACAACACCCACGACCGCAATCGTGAGGCGATGCAACGCAAGGGACCGGAACCGTAGTGCGCCAACGTCAGCGCAGGAACGCGGTTCCCTCTGCTGCGATGCGGCGCGCCGCTCGCGCGATCCGGCGGTGCGTGAGCCCGCAGTTTTTACGCGCCTACTGAAGCCACTCCGCTGGCTCTCGTGCGTAGAGACTTGCGCTCCGTCACGCGTCCGTCATGGCAACACCTGATGCGGCCGCGTGGCGGAGTTCTCCCCGCTGCGTTGCCTTCGCTCGAAGGCAGCGGCAGGGACGAAGCCTCCTCACCAATCACTCCAACCATGCGCCATCCTCACTACCGCGCATGGGTGGGAACCACCATGATCGTGCTGGCCGCAGCTCCTCTTGCGGCCCAGTACAACGAGCGCCCTGCAATGCTCGGATCGCGGTCTCCTGCCTGTGACGCTTCTGGCCGTTCCATCAAAGACCACCGTGTCCGCGCGATCAGCTCGCGCGACGTGACCGCAGAAGGCGGCACCGCGTGGATGTTCTTGAATGACCCATTCCTCGCGTACCAGCTCGGGCGCGACCTCAACTTCCGCGAGTTCCGCGAGCGCGACGGAATCTTCGACGCGCAGGTCAGCAACCTGCTCGGCCCGATGCCTGACGGCACCACGAAGAAGATCACGGCCAACAACCACACGAGTTGCTCCGGGTGCCACAACCTGCCGCAGGGCAATCCAGGCGGCGGCACGAACTTCCACAAGGACAGCGGCTTCGGCCGCCAGGCGCCGCACTACTACGGCGGCGGCCTCGTCGAGATGCTCGCGATCCAGATCCGCGCGCAGATCCTCTATCAGGTCGATCGCGACAAGAACGGCTGGGTCAGCGTGAACGAGTCGCAGCTCGCAGGCGACCGCGCCTGGATCGTCCCAAGCGACGGCGCAGAAGCGCTCGACTTCGGCAACCCGCGCCTCGACGGCGGCACCACGGGCAAGCCGCAGTTCAACAACATCGTCCGCGTCTGGTTCGTCGACGCGCAGGGCCGCACGGTGCCTGGCGCGACCTCGGTGAACGGCACGACGACGTTTGGCTACAACTTCGAACTCGTGTTCTGGGGCTGGGGCCAAGGCCGCGGCCGTTCGGCGCTCAATCCCACGAACCGCGCGTTCTTGTGGGATCCATTCAAGACGCACGGCGGCCTTGAAGCGCATGACCCAACGACGACCAACGATCCCGACGGCGACGGCGTGTCGCAGCCGAGCGTTGCGGGCGCGATTCAGTTCCCTGCCACGCACAAGGCGCCAGATCGCGGAGTCGCGATGGATCCGCTTGGGTTCTCGCGCGATGACCCGGACCGCGACGGCCATCTCGCGGAGATCACCGAAGGCGATCTCGACGTCGGCGAGTGGTTCATGCTCAACGCGCCGCGCCCTGCGTTTGCGGGCACGCAGCGCGAATACGAGCGCGGCCTCCGCACGATGGAACGGATGGGCTGCACGTCGTGCCACACTGCGTCGTGGACGATCCACGCACAGAACACGAACGCGGAAGCTGCCCCGCTCTACGCCGGCGACCGTCGATTCTTCGACCTGGACGTGCAGTGGAACGCGCAACAGAAGCGACTCGAAGGCCGAGTTGTGCCGCTCTACGCCCGCCAAGGAGCTGGCTACGCGAGGCAGTTCGGCAACTACGAGGTGCCCGCGTTCTTCTCCGACCTGCGTCATCACGACATGGGCGAGGAGTGCGAAGAACTCGACTTCTCGGGCCACACGAATCGCTTGTGGCGCACGCCGATGCTGTGGGGCGTTGGCTCAGGCTTCCCGTGGATGCACGACGGCCAGAGCCTCACGCTGCATGACGCGATCATGCGCCACGGCGGCGCAGCGCAGCAGAGCCGCGCGCTCTATGCGCGAGCCAGCGAGTCGGACCAGCAGCGCCTCGTCGCGTTCCTCGACAAGCTGCGCCTCTACGACATCGAGTCGCTGCCGACCGATGTCGATGGCGACGGCGTGATCGCGAATGCGCACCTCGTGCAAGGCATGGATACCGGCGCAGAGCGCTTCAACGCAGAGTGGCTGTTTGCGACGCCGCTGCGGATCCAAGGGCTCTTCGTCAACGGCGCCGGCACGGTGATCCGTTCCAACGCGGGAACGAACATCGCGGATGCCTACGGCCACAACCTGCTGCTTCGCCGCGACAGCGACGAAGACGGATGGCCCGACGTGTGGGACGCAGCCCCGATGACCGCGGGCTACAAAAACGGCGTCAACCACTGATCCTCAGAGACGGCGCGAGGCGAAGCGCCGGTTGCTAGCGCTGGCGCAGTGGTGCGCCACGCGTCGTCAGCGCGGTCCGGTTTCCGGGCCGCGCTTTTTCGTCAACGGGGCGAAGAACTCCCAGATGCGCTCGGTCGCGGGCCAATCCGGCGGTCCGTCTGCGCCTCGATAGTCGCCGCGTTCGCCGCCCGGCCACGCGTGCCCGCCGCCATCGATTGTCACGACGCGCACTGGCATGCCGCCGCCTTGCGTCCAGGTCTCGATGCGCGCCTTGCCTTCGTTTGCGATGACAGGATCGCCCTGCTGCGCGTTGCGTCGCTTGTAGTAGTCCAGTGCGTCGCGCACCGACGCATCGACGCGATCGCCAGCCTTGCCCATGCTGCGCTTGGGCTTGCCGCCGTCGTAGAGCACATGCTCGTCCTTCGTGCCGTGCACGAGCATCGCGGCGATCGGCAGCGACGCGTCCGTGGCAACGAAGTTCATCGCGCCAGCGACTGGCGCAACGCCTGCGAACACATCCGCGCATTCGCGCGCGAGCCGATGGCACATCATCGCTCCGTTGCTCATTCCGGTCGCGAACACGCGATCGAGGTCGATGGGCGCAAGCGTGCGCACGGACTCCAACACCGCGCGAACGAACCCCGCATCGTCGATCTCTTGCTCTGCTGCATAGACCGGAATCCCACCGCTGTTCCATGTCAGCAAGCGATTGCGGAAGTAGCCGGTGCCATCGGGATAGACGACGCAGAAGCGCTCGCGATCCGCGATGCGCGAGAAGCCCGTCGATTGCTCGACCTGCGCGCCGTGACCGCCGCCGCCGTGAAACACGAACACGAGCGCCGACGACTTCATGCGCTCGATGCCTGGCGGAACGTGCAAGCGATAGCTGCGCGTGCGACCGCCGTGCTCGATCTGCACGACCTCGGTGCGGCCTGCGACATCGGGCGACGCGACCATCTCTCGAGCCGCAGCCTGCAACGGGGAGACGCGCTGCAAGATCGGCTTGACCGAGTCCTTGACTGCGAGCACGCCATAAACCGAGTTGTCGCGATCGATCCACGGCAAGAACCCAAACGCACCAGGATCGGATGCTCGCTCGATGCCGCCTTCGAGGCGTTGGATCCACGTGCCGAGCCCGTACTCGAGCTGGCCTTCGAATCCATCGAAGCGCACCGTCATCTTGCCGGGGTCGGTGTG
>JBEELK010000273.1:0-12942 GCA_041168165.1 Planctomycetota bacterium
AACTGGGACGTCATCGATCCACTGATGTCGACGCAGAATTCGATGTTGGTCATCTCGCGCCGAGTGCGCGGCTCGCTGAAGCGCTGCGGATTGGCGAGCAGCACGATCGCGATCGCGAGCAAGAGGCTCGGCAGCGACTCGGCGAAGTCGACCGCGATGCGCAAGCCGCGCGAGCCGCGCGCGCGCGATTGATCAAACGGCGCGACCACCGCGCCCGACCGCCGACGCCAGATCCATGCGCACAGCCAGATCGGCACGACGAGCAGCAGCAGCACGAACGGATTGCCGAACGTCACGCGGCGCCTCCGCCTTCGTCTTCGATCGTCGAGTAGGGCCGCAGCAGCGATTCGACGTCGACGGGTTGCGGCGACTTCGCGTGCAGCCACTGGTCGAGCGCGCGCAGCAGCGCACCGGCTTCGTCGTGCGCGCGCAGACGAAGGATCGCTTCGCGCGCCGGCACGTTCTGTAACGACAGTCGCACGCGCCAGACCGACAACAGGAGTCGCTCCAACTCGGCGCGGCCTTCCGAATCGAGGCTGCCGTCGAGCGCGCGCGCGACTGCGGGTCGCAGTCGATCCGCGAGCGTTGCCTTGCGCACGGGCGCAGCTTGCGCCGCCTTCTTCTTGCGGAACGCGAACAGGATCGCGAGCAGGCCGATCGCCCACGCGCCGGCGAGCAGCCACATCGTGCGCTCATAGCCGCCGACATCGCGCGCCTTCATCGGCTGCAGCGCGTTGGGCTCGTGTTGGCTGTCGTCGCGCACGGCCTCGACGATCACGGGGATCTTCGGCATCGCGCCGTTGTCGCTGCGGTCCTTGCGACGCAAGAACGCGGCGAGGTCGTACTCGCCGGCTTCGAGGCCCGTGAACTGCAGCGCGTAGCGGTTCGCCGTGCCGTGCTTCTGCATGTGTTCGATGCGCAGCACGATGGGGCTCTTCAGCGTCGTCTCGATCGGCTCGAACTCGCTGCCTTCCAACACGACGCCGGTGACGAGCGCGGGGATGCCGATCGAAGTGCGCACCGGCTCCTGCGCGAGGCATGCGGCGGCGAACAAGAGCGCTGTGAGCGCGCGCATCATCGGGCTCCCTTCGAGAACACGCCGCGGAAGCGGCAGAAGTGGCGCAGCTTCTGCGCAAACGGGCGATCGGTGTCGATCGTGAATTGGTCGATGCCTGCGCGTCGGAGCTCTTGTTCGACCTCGCGGTCGTCGAGCCACTTCGCGCGGCCGTGCGTGACGAACGAGCGTCCCGTCTCGGCCTCTTGGAGTCGCAGCACGCCGGCTCCGCGCAGGTCGCGCTCAGCGGGATCGCGCATGCGCAACACGATCACGTCGTGGCGCTGGCCCAGCAGCTTGAGCGCCTGCACCGCGCCGTCCTCGTGCAAGTCGGTGATCGCGACGATGAGCGCTCGGCTGTTGAGTCGCGCGGCGAGTTCGCTGCATCGCGCCGCGAGCGAAGTCTTCTCGTCGTAGCGGAACGTGCGCAGTTCGAGCAGCCACTGCAGCGCTTGCTGGCGCGACAGCGTCGGCTCGACGCGCAGTTCGCGTTCGCCGACGCCGAGCACGCCGCACGGGCTCACGCGATCGAGGAATGCGTATGCGAGTCCGCCCGCCACGTGCAGCGCGGTCGCGTACTTGGTCTTCGCAGTCGAGCCCGTCGCCATCGATGCCGACGTGTCGAGCAAGATCCAGCACGGCATCTGCTTCGGCGCTTCGTAGTCCTTCACGTGCACGCGGCCAGTGCGCGCCGTCACGCGCCAGTCGATGCTGCGGATCGGATCACCGGGCACGTAGGGCCGCGATTGCACGTATTCGATGCCACTGCCGAGGAACGGCGAGCGGTCGGTGCCAAACGACAGGCTGTCCGCAAGTCGCTTGATCGCGACATGGAACTGCCGGCTGTCGAGCGGCTGCAGCGCGTCGAGTTGGCCTTGCACGGAACGTCGCGAATCAGGCCTTGGCCAACGCGGACTTGTTCGCGCCGACTTCCGTCAGCAACTCTTCGAGCACGCCAGCAGTCGTCTTGCCGTCGGCGAGCGCTTCGTAGGACAGGCGCATGCGGTGGAGCAGGCAGTCCTCGGCGAGCGCGAACAGGTCGTCCGGCACGACGAAGTCGCGGCCGTGGATCAGCGCGCGCGCGCGCGACGCCTTCAGCATCGCGATGCCGGCGCGCGGCGAGCAGCCGAGCGCGATCGACGGGTGCTTGCGCGTGCGGTCGAGGATCTCGACGACGTGATCCAAGAACGCGTCGCTGACGTGCACGTGGTGCACGGCTTCCATCGCAGAGATCAGGTCTTCCTGCGTTCCGACCGGCGAGTCCGCGATCGCGTCGAACTCGGTGCGCGCGATCGCGCCCTTCTCCTCGCGCCGCACGCCGAGCATCAGGTTGCGGCGCAGCACTTCCTTCTCGTCGTGCTTCGGCAGGTATTGCAGGCGATGGCACAGCATGAAGCGGTCGAGCTGCGCCTCGGGCAGCTCGAACGTGCCCGCTTGCTCGATCGGGTTCTGCGTCGCGATCACGAGGAACGGCGCCGGCAGCTTGAACGTCTCCTTGCCGATCGTGACCTTGCGCTCCTGCATCGCCTCGAGCAGCGCGCCCTGCACCTTCGGCGCGGCGCGGTTGATTTCGTCGGCCAGCAGCAGGTTGGTGAAGATCGGGCCCTTCAGGACCTGGAACGTGTTCGTGCGCTGGTCGAGTACTTCGCTGCCGAGGATGTCGCTCGGCAACAGGTCGATCGTGAACTGCACGCGCGCGAACTGCAGGTCGATCGCCTTCGACAGCGTCGCCGCGAGCAGCGTCTTGGCGATGCCGGGGACGCCCTGCATGAGGATGTGGCCGCCCGTGAACAGCGCGATGAGCAGGCGCTCCACGACCACGTCCTGGCCGACGACGACGGTGGCGACGCGCTGGCGCACGGCGTCGAGGAAGCGAATGGTCGCGGCTACGTTGTGCTGCGAGTGCGGCGTGGTCTTGCTCATGGCGGGGCGGCGGATCCTACGCCGCGGCGAAGATCGCGCACGCTTCGCTTCAGGGATGCCCATGCCATGGCCGATTGGGGGTCCATGGCAGGCATCGTCAAGAACACGCTCGCGCTGCTTCGCGCGCCCGGCAACGCCGTCGCATTCACTGTTCGTTCGCGCGTGCGCTGGTCGCGAGGAAAGGCAGAACTCCAGAACGAGTCGAAGGAGCGCCTGTTCGACCACCTGCCGACGCCGCGGTGGGCCGAGGCTGGCGCAGAGGAGCAGCGCATGTGCGCGGACTATGGGCTCGATGCGTTGCGCGCGCGTTCGACGTGCCTCGTCTACGCCGAGAACCTCGCGGTGTTGGAAGCGATGGAGCGCGCGTGCGATGGCATGGAGTTACCCGTCGGCCCCGATGGCGCGCTGCGCGCCGCCGACGTCGGTTGCGGTGTCTTCCAATACGCGACCGCGCTGCAGCGCTTCTTGGCGCAAGGCGGAACGGGCGCGCCGCGTCGCGCGATCTTGCGCGGCATCGAGATCGATGGCCACGGCGTCTATGCGGATGGCCACAGCCGAGCCGACTATGCGCGCGCGCACGTGGTGCTCGCTGGCGACGACGCGCACTTCCAGGTCGGCGATTTCACGGCGCTGCCGATCCCCGAGCAGGACATGGTGACGATGTGGTTCCCGTTCGTGGAGCGCTACGCGCTGCTGCAGTGGGGCCTGCCGTTGTCGCTGTTCGATCCGACGCGACTCGTCGAACGCGCGGTGGCAACGGTTCGTCCGGGCGGCCTGTTGTTCGTCGCCAACCAGACCGAGCACGAAGCCGAGACGATCCAGGCGATGCTGCGGTCGATGCCCACAGAGCACGTGCGCACGGTCTCGATCGCGACCGACCTCGTGCCCTACGCGGAGAAGACCGCGGGTCGGATCGCGTCGGTCTGGCGCCGCTGCTGATCGCGACTTCTCGCTCGCATCGCCGCATTGCGCGTGCGTCGCAGCGAAATGCGGCGATGTCGCCGGACGGAGGCCGTCTGGATGCAGCGGTGGGGATCCGAATTTTGCACCATTTTGTCCCCGCAGTTCGACCCGGGGCCAATTGGCATCGACGAGAGGTGAGCGCCTCTGCGGGCCGATGCCGGTTTGCGCCGCATCGGCCCGCACCTTTTCTCCGCGAGTCGGCCGTCAGGCCGGTAGCAGCGTGAGGAACAGGTCGTCCTGCGCGAACCACAAACACCACAACTCGCGCGCAGCGTTGTCGTCGAGGCACTCGCCTTCGATGCCGTTTGCAGCAGCGAATGCGCGCGCTTCTGCGAGCTTGGCTTGGTCCTCGCGCAGCCGCACTTCGCTCCAGTTCGCGGCGATCGGCAGTGGCTCGCGGTCGAGGTGGTCCTTGAGCGCGGCTTGGCAGCGCTGCGCCGTTGCGTAGGGCGTGAGTCCGAAGCGAATGCGGCCGTGCTCCAGCGGCGTCGTCCACGGCAACCACGAGCGCAGTTGTTCGTCCAAACTTGGCAGGCCCAGTTGGGGCCACGCGCGGTCGGCTTCGAACGCGGCAAACAGGTGCGCGTAGAGCGGGTTGGGTGCGCGGCGACCGATGCGAAGCGCGGTCGTCGTCTGCAGCCATTCGGCTTCGCCTGCGATCTCGTCATGGTCGCGCAGCGGGCACGGTTCTACGTCGCCGCCGAGCACGAGCCCCTCGGCGCGCAATCGCGCGCAGTCCTCGCGCACCGCTGCGTCGCCGGACGCGAGCGCGCGCGCGTCGCGAGCGCGCAACACCACATCGCCATCGCCGGTGCGCGTCGGCACGCGGCCGCCGAGCAGGCGAAGTCGCAGAAGCCGCATCGCATGCCGCAGCGACGCGGGCTTGTCGGCGAACGTCGGATGCGGCCGCAAGGGAGCCGTGACGTCGCTTGCCATGTCGTCGCGCGTGCAGCACACGACGTAGTTCTGGCGCAGCTCTTGCCACAGGTCGAGGTAGCCGAGCACGAAGCTCTGCGATCGCCCCTGCAAGGACAGCCGCTCCGCCGCGACGTCGGGTTGCGCCCACGGCCGATGCACCCAGTGCGCAGGAACGAGGCCAGATCGCTGCAGCAGCGCCCCGAGTTGCCAACCCGTGAATCCGCGGTCGCCCGCGTGCAGGTATGCGTCGACGATGCCCGCGTCGTTCTTGCTGTCCGCGTAGCTCGTCAGCGCAAAGCGCAGCGGATGCGATTTGGGCAGCGCCTTCACCAGCGCGCGGAACCGACTCGGATGCGTTCGATCGCCAGCGTGAAAGCCGCACAGCTTCGCGACGCGCTGCAACTGGAAGACGCGCGCGCGCGAGAACTGCGGATAGACCATGAGCCGCAGCACGCCGCGCGGCGACAGCCGATTGCGCAACGCGGCGAGCGCGCGCTGCGGATCGCGCAGGTTCATCAGCACGCCGTAGCACTCGATCAGGTCGAACTCGCCTTGCGGCCAAGTCGACTCGTCTTCGAGGTCGCATGCTTGGAACGCGACATTGCGCGCGCCATGGATGCGGCAGCGCTTCTTGGCGATCGCGAGGCTGGGCTCGCTGAGGTCGGTCGCGACGATCTCCGCGCGCGGATTGGCGACCGAGAACACGTAGGGCTGGAACGTGCCGCAGCCCGCGATCCAGATCCGCGGCCGCGACGGAGCTTTGCCGGAGCCGCAGCGGTCCCAGATGGCCTCGCAATGCAGCTGCCACGGATGCGTGCTGTCGACGTTGGCGAGCAGCGACACCTGCGGATACGGCCACGCGGCGTACTGCCGTCCGATCGTTCCGTTGGATCCGCTGCTTGCCTGCATGCTCGGCGGTATCGGCGTTTTGGCTAAGCCGCCCTGACTCGCGGAAGGAGTTCCCGGATGAGGACGGACAGGACTGGCGATCCGGTCCGCCGGATTCCGATGATGGGCAGATGCGCGCCTATCGCTACCACCGCATCGACGTGTTCACCGACCGCCCGTTCGGCGGCAATCCACTCGCGGTGTTCCCGACTGCGCAGCGCATGCAGCCCGAGGAGATGCAGGCGCTCGCGCGCGAGATGAACCTCAGCGAGACGGTGTTCGTGCTGCCGCCGACGAAGCCCAAGGCGATCGCGCGTTTGCGCATCTTCACGATCGATCGCGAACTGCCGCTCGCGGGCCATCCCGTGGTCGGCGCCGCGTTCGCGCTCGCGCAGAACGGTGGCATCGAGGTGCGCGAGGGCCGCAATGAAGTCTTCTTCGAGCTCGGCGCAGGCGTGCTGCCCGTCGAGATCGACGTGAAGGACGGCAAGGTCGAGACCGTGTTCATGACGCAGCAGCCGCCGAAGTTCGGCGAAGCGTTCGCGGACGCTCATGCGCTCGCCGCTGCGTTGTCGCTGCCGGTCGACGCGATCGATCTCGATCTACTCACGGCGCGCGTCGTCGACACCGGGATCCCGTGGATGCTCGTGCCGGTGCGCGATGCGCGCGCGCTCGCGTCGGTGCGCGCGGACTTCGGCCGCTGCGCCGAACTCGCGCAGCGCGTCGGCACGGACCTCTGGCATGCGTTCACGCTCGACACCGGCGATCCCGATTGCGCGGTGCGCACGCGCCACGTGTGGTGGGGCAAGGTGACGCCGGGCGAGGACCCCGTGACCGGCTCCGCGATCGGATGCATTGCGTCCTATCTCGTCGGCGAAGGCGTGTTGCTCGCGGCTCCCGAAGCAGTGGTGCAGATCGAGCAGGGCCATGAAGTAGGCAGGCCCGGCAAGGTGACTGCGCGGATCTCGGCGTCGAACGGCATCGTGCGCCGCGTGCAGGTCGGCGGTCGTTGCGTGCACGTCGGCAACGGCGAAGTGTGGTTGCCTGGTTCGTGAAGTCGTGAAGTCGTGAAGTCGTGGATCGTCAGCGCGGCGATTGCGGATCGTGGCGCAGCTCCACGACGCTGAACCCCTCGGGCCGCATCGCCGCGGCAGCCACTGCAGGCGCGCGTTCACGGCTCGAGCCGGTCACTTCGGCAAGGCGCAGTCCCACCGGACCCCAGCCGCTCGGCAAGAACCACGTCTGGATCGGCGTCAGTGCCTGCGCATCGAACGTGCGAACGTAGCCGCTGCCGCTCAGGCCTTGGCGCACGGCGCTGACTGCGAACGTGCGCGCACCGCGTCGCGTGTAGTTGGGCAGCGGCGCGATTGAGAAACCGAACAGATCGCCCGGTTGGTCGCCTTGCAGCGCCGCGATGCGAGCGCCGGTCCGCCCGTTGTGCACGAACACGCGGCCGCGGTCGGCGCCGCGGCCGCGCGACAGCCCCGGCGCGGCGACCGCGAGTTCGCGCACGCCATCGCCGTCGACGTCGAACCACTGCGCGACGCTTCGCCCGAAGTCGAGCGAGTCGGAGTCGTCTTCGAGCACGACGCAAGGCAGTCCCGTTCTGCTTGAATGCACGCGCACGAGGCCGGGCGCGCCGCCAAGGTTGCCGCCGATCAAAACGTCCTGGCAACCGTCGCCGTCGATGTCGTCCGCAGGCGCGATCGCGGCGCCAAACCAGACGCCCGCGCGATCGCCGCGGATCTGCAGCAACACCGCGCCGCTAGCACCGGAGTGGATGGTGACCGCACCCTGCGCAGCGCTGTTCGTGATTTCTGGCGATGTGCCGACCGCGAGGTCCGGGATCCCGTCTTGGTCGACATCGCCGAGGTTGGCAAGCGCCACGCCAAAGCCGATCCCGTCGCCGTTGAGTTCGAAGATCAGGCTCTTGTCCTTGCCCGAATAGACGAACACCGACCCGGAAGTTGCTCCGCCGCGCCGCCGCAACGGGGCGCCAACTGCGAAGTCGTGCACGCCGTCGCGGTCGATGTCGCCGAGGTCGCACAGCGAGTAGCCGAAGATCAACTCCTGCCGCGGCGCTTCGATCGCGCACAGCAAACGGCCGTCGCCGACTGCGTGTGCCGTGATGCGGCCAGCGTCGCCGACATCGCTGGTCGGCGTGACCGCGAACAGCAGTTCTTCGCTGCCGTCCGCAGGTCCCAGCGTCGTCATCGCGGAGGGCAGCATGATGCGCGGGTCCGCGGGGACGAGCGGCACCACCAGCTTCAACTGGATGCTGTGGAGCGGGTCGCCGAGGCTCTGCTGAAACGGCAAGAGCGCGTCGGCCCCGATCGTTTGGAGGTCTGGGTGCCGCATCGCGAGCGCGAGCAGCGAGAGCGTCGCCTTCGCGGCATTGGGCAACGCGAGCACGAGGCCCGGATAGTGCGTCGCGGCTGCCAGCGCTCCGTCCGTTCGCTGCTCAAGCGTTCGGATGTCGCGCAACTCGGCTGCGCGTCGACCGCGTTCGTAGGCGGCGGCGATCCGCAGCAGCGATTCGGCTCGACGCACTTCGGCAGCCGTCGAGAACAGGCTCGCAGGCGGAGTCGCGCGCCGCAGGTCGACGCTCGCGGCTTCGCCGTCGACTTCATTTGCCAGGGCCACGAACCCACCGATGCGGAGCGTCTCCGCGCGATCGCGGCGCGAGCCGCGCGACTCATGCTCCGTGTCGGGCTGCGCATACGCATTGTGCGCTTGCTCCAGATACCGCGCGCGGTCGTCTTCACGGATCGCGATGCGCGCGAGGTCGAGGCGCGCGGCCGCATGGCGGGGATGAACCTGCAGCAGCAGTTCGAGGTGCGCGCGCGCGCGTTGTAGGTCTCCGCGCTCGATGGCCAGCAGCGCGAGGCGATGGCGCCCATCGCGATCCGCGGGCCATCGCGTGACGAGTTGCCGGAACGCATCCTCTGCTTCCTTGCGGTTGCCGCCGGCGAGCGAGAGGTCGCCGCGAAGGCGCAACTCGCGTGCGCTGCGGCTTGCTACGTCGTTGGCGCTGTGCTGCTGCAGCCATCGCTGCGCAGGCAGCGCGTCGCCGTTTGCGAGCGCCGCATCCGCGAGCTCGAACTGCAGCGATCGCGACGAAGCGAAGGTACGCATCGCGTGGAACAAGCGCGGATAGGCGCGCTGCTGGTCGCCGTCGGCGGCCGCAAGCAGGCCAAGGCCCGCGTCGAGCAAGGGATGTTCGAAGCCGTCCTGGTCGAGGCCGCGCCACGCGGCGTCGCACAACGCGGGCTCGCCACACAGCGCCGCGAGCAATCCGGTGGCAAAGCGCTCGAGCGGAGTGGCCGACTTCTGCGTCTCGCTCACGCGCTGCGCATCGGCTCGGCCTGCGAGCAATGCTGCGGCAAGCTCTTGTGCGGCGGCGGGGAGGTCGCGCGTTGCGGTCGTGTAGCGCGGATCCTGCAGTGCCGCCTCGGTGTGCTCAGGGCGCGAGACCTCCGCGGTGCGCAGATACCACGCGGTCTCGATTGCCGCGCGTTCGACTGTGGCGAGCGGATCCGCCTCGAGAAGGCTCAGCGCGCGGTCGTAGTCGGCGCGCACCGACGCGAGCGCCTCGGCCTGCGTTGCGACATCGGGGCCACTCGCGGACCCGCGCCGCAGTCCCGCCGAGAAGTCGATGCAATCCGGTTCGAGCACGCGTTGCCGCGCCGCGATCAGCATGCGATGGCCTTCGTCGCGCGCTGCTGCAGACGCTTGCACCGCATCGAACACCGGCCACAGCCCTGCCACGACGAACAATGCGCCTGCAAACGCCGCAACGAGCGACTTGCGATGGCGACGGACATACATCGCTGCTTTGCGCGCGAGTCCGCGCGGCCGTGCGTGGATGGGTTGCAGCGCGAGCAATCGTTCGAGGTCGTCGGCGAACTCCGCTGCCGTCGCGTAGCGCCGCGCCGGATCAGTCTCCATCGCCGTGTGGATCACGGTCTGCAGGTCGCGCGACACGAACGGCGCGCGCTTGCGCAGCGGCACGACGACGCCGTTCTCGATTCGACGCAGCACTTCTTGCGAACTGCGGCCTTGGTATGGCGGCGCGAGCGAGATCGCTTCGTACAGCGTGGCGCCGAGGCTGTAGACGTCCGCCCTGCCGTCGAGTGCGAGATCGCCGTCGCGCAAACGCTCCGGCGCCGCGTAGGTCGGCGTGCCCGCGAAGTCGCCGTGCTGCGTGATCGCTAGGTCGCCTTCGCGCGCGAGCCCGAAGTCCGCGAGCACCGGCGTGCCGTCGGGTCGCAGCAAGATGTTGGAGGGCTTCACGTCGCGGTGGACGATGCCCTTGCCGTGAACCTCGGCGAGTGCCCGAGCGATCGCGATGCCGACGCGCACGAAGTACTCGACGGGGCTTCGCGCCGTTAGGCCATGCGCTTGGGGGCCGAGCGCTGCGCGCAGATCGCCGATCTGCGGTCGCTTCGAGTTCGCGCGCAGCGACGTGAGCAGCGACTGCAAGCTGCCGCCGTCGATGTACTCCATCTCGAACGCGAGCATCTCGCCCGCGTCGACAATGCGATGGATGTGCACGATGTGCTCGTGCCGCAGTCGCGCCAACGTGCGCGCTTCGTCGAGGAACCTGCGCTTGCTGCGCGGCGACAGCGCGAGCGATTGCGGCAGCACCTTGATTGCGACTTCGCGCGACAGCGCTTCGTGGCGCGCGAGGTAGACCGTGCCCATGCCGCCGCGGCCGAGTTCGCGCAGGATCTCGTAGCCGCCGAGGATCGGACGCGCGGGTTCGCGCCTGCCGGCGACGGACAGCGCGAGTTCGAGGGTCTCCTTTGCGCGTTGCTGGAGATCGGGGCGATCGGGCAGCAGCGTGCGCGGATCGGGCGAACGTCCGTCGAGCGCCGCTTCGAGCAACGAGTCAAACAGTTCGGCCAGCAGCGCTTCGTCCGCGTCCGGCCCGCGCAGCGGTGCATCGTTCACGGCGCGCCTCGCTCTTCGGAGTCGTGGCCGAGCAGCGCGCGCAACCGATGGCGGTAGCGCTGCACGCCGCGCAACAGTCGCTCCTTCGCGGTGGACAGCGGAAGCGACAGTTGCTGCGCGATCTCGCGCATCGGGATCTCTTCGAAGAGGCGCAGTTGCACGATCGTGCGCAACTCGGGCTCCAGCGTCTCGAGCGCCTTCTCCATCGCGATTGCGCGCTCGCGATGGCCCGCCTCGCGGCTCGGCGTCGTCGAACCTGCAGGCAGCAGGCTCGACACGCTGTCGGGCCCTGCGATCACCGAGAACGGGGCGGTCACGCGTTCGCCTCCGCGCTTCTGGCGGCCGAGGTTTCGCGCGGCGTCGAGCACGCGATGGCGCGCAATCGACAGCAGCCACACGCGGAACGCCGACAGCCCACGCCATTGGTGCTGCGCGCGGTCACGCCACGACAGCCACAGCGTTTCTTGCCAGATGTCCTCGACGGCGACTTGCGCGCGCAGCTTGCTGCCGAGCCACGAGCTGATCGCGACATAGCAGCTCGCCACGTCGAGACTCTCGATCAGCCGTCCCCACTCGGTGGGGTCGCGGTGCGGCTGGTCGCGCGAGGACGGATCCTCCGCGTTTCTCTGCTCGAACTCGGACATGGGGGAGAGCCCCAGTCTAGCTGTCTATGTAGATCGCGCAGGGCGGCCGAAGGGATGCGCAGCGCACTGGAATGCACGTCAGGGCGGATCGCCCGCGCGCGCCTCCGATGCCAGCGGGAGATCAGCTCTCGGGTTCGTCCGCGGCGATCGTGTCCGCGTACATCTCGGCGATCTCTTCGCGCGCGGAGTCGAGTTCCTCAGGCGTCTTGACCGGCAAGAAGCGCGAGTCGCTGCCGGTGCGGCGGACCTTCAGGTAGTGCGACGACAGCGTGCGCGTGACTTCGCCGACGAGGTGCTCGACTTGCACTGCCTTGCGACCTTCGACGGTCTTCTCGACGAAGTACCACGACAGGTCGAACTCGCGATCGAGGGCGCTCGCCGTGAACGTGAACGTGTTGCAGTTGAACACGTCGACGATCTCGTGGCGGAAGTCCGGCGGATACCGCAGCTGCTCGACGAGCTGCACCTTGCCGTCGTAGAGGTAGGGCGCGCCGCCGACGTCCTCGGGCCACTTCGGCGCGACTTCGACGGTCGTCTCGCACTTGCTCGCGATGTGCGCGCCGACCATGTCGGCATCGAGGCGCGCGCCGAGGTTGTCGACGTTGCGCACGAGCAGCCACTTGCCGCCCGCGCCGAGGAACTGCTTGAGGCAACCCGAGCTGCGGAATGCCGCAGGGAAGTCGCCGTGGCCTGGGCCATACGCCGAGACGCCGCCATCCGCAGTGCGGAACAGCTCGCCGTTCTTCTCCATGCGCACCGACACGAACTGCGTGAAGTGATGCACTTGGTCGGCGTCGAGGCCGAAGTTGCCGTGCTGCGCGAAGTGCGCCTTGGTCGCTTCGTCGGTGGCGTAGCTGTTCATCAGGTACACGTGCACCTTGCCGCCGTAGAGCTTCTGCACGCGGTGCACGTCGGCCATGACGAGGGCCAAGAACGACTTGCCGCGGCCCAGCACGTCGACGACGCCCTTCACGACGCCGCCAAAGCGAGTCGCCATGCCGCCGTTGAGCACGACCATGCCGACCTCGCCCTTTTGGAACGCTGCTGCTCCGAGCGCGTGGAGTTCGGCGCGCGCCTTCGAGCTCGATCCGGGCAACTCCTTGACCGTCTTCGGCGGCGGCGCAAGCAGTTCGCCGGTCACGAGGTTGCCTTGCTTGGAGAGTCGGCCTTTGGCGACATCCGTCTGCCAGCGCGCCAGCAGCGCGCGGTCAAAGCCATAGCGGAGGAACGGAGCAAACAGACTGTCGGGAGCGTCAGCCACGGTGCAGAACGGTAGCGCGCACATCGGGGCCGCGCGAGCGAGCATGGCCGCGCAACGGTTCGGCGGCGCGTCGCGCGCGTCGGATGCGGCGGTCGCATGGACAAAACACGCGCAGTCTCTACATAGGCCTTCGTGACGAACGGCCCAGAGCACGCAGTGGATTCGGCTGCGGGCGCAGTCGATGCGCAGGCTCCTCGCCTTCCGTTGCAGGGGGCGTTGCGCCCGCTCGGCGGCATCGGCCCGAAGACCGAAGCGCGGCTGTTGGAGCACGGGATCGCGACCGTGCTCGACCTGCTCTCGTTTTTCCCTCGCCGTTGCCGCGAACTCGCCGAGCTCGG